>CADCCI010000001.1 GCA_902799895.1 uncultured Bacteroidia bacterium
GAACTACTGCGAAATCCTCGAAACCTGGCGCGAATTCCCCGAACTGGAGGCGCGCATCCGCGAGCACCTCTGGAAGGCCTGCCGGCGCGAATTCGATAAGCCCGAATATGTCTGCCACGCATCCGACGTTGTGTTTAAGCTGCGCAACGAAATTGCCGAGCGGGCGAAATTCCGCCTCATCGACAAGGAAACGGGCGAGCCCCTGCGCATTGTCGAACACATCGGCTGCCATTATTCGAAAATGTTCCCCCACAAGGGTGTGGGCGGTGCGGAGTATCCCTGCGTGCTGAGCGGAATGGCCGAATCCTGGGGCGGCAAGGTGATCGATTATCCCGAACGGCGGCACTGCTGCGGCTTCGGCTTCCGGCAGTATATGGTAAAGGCCAACCGGGGCTACAGCGTTTCGAACACCCACAAGAAGTTCGAATCGATGGAACCCTATCATCCCGATATGATCATCACCAACTGCCCGGGCTGCCCGTATTTCCTGGACCGCTGGCAGTATGTCATTTCCGAGCAGACGGGTAAGACCTATGGCAAAGACGGTTATGGCATCCCGGTCCTGACCTACGAAGAGCTGGCCGGCCTGGTGCTGGGCGTGGATCCGTGGGATCTGGGCCTGCAGATCCATCAGGTGGGTCCCGAGCCGTTGCTGGATAAGATGGGCGTGCCCTACGACCCCTCCAAGAAATACCTCGGACTGGACGAGAAAGAGCTTCGCAAGCCCGGTCTTCCCAACGTCCTTAAATGTTGCTGAGTATGAAAGAAACAATATTGGTTGTCGGCGGTGGTATCGCCGGAATGGAAACGGCCGTCCAGCTGAAGGCGCTGGGGCTGACCCCCGTCATCGTAGAGAAAAATTCCTCCTTGGGCGGGCACGTGGCACAGTGGAACCGGCTCTTCCCCGATATGACGCCCGCCAGCAAGGTCCTGGAGCCCTATGATGAGGCGCTGAAAGAGGTCGATATTTACACCGATACCGAAATCGCCTCCATCAATTCCCTCCAGAAAGAATATGCCGCGGTGCTGAGCAACGGCAAGACCCTCCGGTGCAAAGCGGTGGTCTTCGCCACCGGCTTCAAGCTGTTCGAGGCGGAAAAAAAGGAGGAATACGGATACGGCATCTACGACCGGGTCATCACCAACCGCGATTTGGAGAGGTGGTTCGATACGCGTTCCGATGAGCGGGTCCCCGCCAAACCCGCGGCGATAGGATTCGTGCACTGCGTGGGTTCGCGCGATGTGAAAGCCGGCAATTCCCAGTGCTCCAAGGTCTGCTGCATCACGGCCATCAAACAGGCTATCGAGATGAAAGAACTCTTCCCCGATACGGAAATCTATTGTTTCTACATGGACCTCCGCCTCTTCGGGAAGAAATACGAAGACTTTTACATCAACGCGCAGCGGGATTACGGCATCCATTTCATCCGGGGCCGCGTGTCCGAGGTGGCCGAAACCATCGACGGACGCGTCCAGGTAAAGGCCGAGGATACCCTCTCAGGGAAGCCGGTGAAGGTGAAACTGGACCTGCTGGTGCTGATGTCCGGAATTGTCTGTGACCGGGCCAACAACGAACTGGCGCGTTCCGTGTCCCTGCCGTTGGATGAAGACGGTTTCTTCCGCAGCCTGGACAACATTGCGGGTGTAACCCGGACAGATCGCAAGGGGCTTTTCCTGGCGGGCACCTGTTCGGGCCCCAAAACGGTTCCTGAAACGCTGGCCGAAGCCCGCAGTGCGGCCTTGCAAGTCTATCAATACCTGAAAGCAAAGAAGAAATAATGGATTTCGGTTTTAGTCTCTCACCCAGTTCCGCCATCGAGCTGGATACGCTGGATTCGGCCTTGTACCGGAAGCTCTGCCGGATTGAGCCGGGCGCCCGGACCTGTATCGCCTGCGGCAGTTGCAGCGCGACGTGTACGGCTGCGGAACATTCCGGGATGAGCGTCCGCAAATTGCTGCTGGGGCTGCAGCGGGGCAGGAAAGCCGAAGTGGAGCGGATGCTCTCCAACTGCATGCTTTGCGGGAAATGCACGATGGTCTGTCCGCGCGGCATCAATACGCGGCGGGTGATCCTGACCGTGTGCCGTTTGTACGATAACGTGGAGGGTACCCTATGATCGATCGTCTGGCCAACGGGTTCGACCCCTTTGTAATTCCCTTCATGGTCGGGATGATTTTCGTCCTGGCGTACTGTGGAATCGGTATCCTGGTCATCTTGTTCCAGCTTTCCCGGGAAGACCGGAGGCGGTTCCTGCTTTCCCTGGTCAAACCGGCCACGGCCTGGAAAAACATCAAGGACATCTTCCTGAACTGCCTCATCCATGTGAAGTTATGGAAGCGGAACCGGGTGCTGGGCTTCATGCATTCCAGTATTGCTTTCGGCTGGTTCATGATCATTGTCCTGGGACACCTGGAGGTGTGGCTGTTCGTTCCGGAACGCATCCGTCTGCTGTACTATCCCATCTTCTTCAATTTCTTCGTGGCCGAGACGGAAACCACCCTGCAGGGAGCGGTGTTCTTCTTCCTGATGGACTTCTTCCTGTTGCTGATCCTGGTGGGCATCGCCCTGGCCATGATCAAACGGATCCGGTCCCGCTTTTTCGGGATGCGCCGCACCACGCGGGCGAGCCTGCTGGACACCATCGGCCTGTATTCCCTGTGGTCCATCTTCCCGCTCCGGCTTATTTGCGAGAGCTTTACGGCACATATCAGCGGGGGTAGTTTCCTCACCGTCCCCATGAACCACTTTTTCCGCTGGTTCTTTGGGAATGAACTGAATTACCTGCCTACCTGGTGGGCCTATTCCATCGCCCTGGGTATCTTCATGCTGGTGCTGCCGTTCACCCGGTACATGCACATTCCGGCCGAGATGATGCTCATCCCGATGCGCAACGCCGGCCTGAAGGTAAGGCATCCGCGTCGCGGTTTTGCGCGCATCCAGGTGCTGTCGTGCCCGGGTTGCGGCGTGTGCATCGATGCCTGTCCGATGAGTGTCCGCAAGGAGAACCTGAAGGATTGCACGGTCTATCTGAACCGTCAGATCCGGCATCACAACGAGCGGCGGATTACCGAAATCAGCGAGAAGTGTCTGATGTGCGGCAAATGTTCGGAAGTGTGCCAGGTGGGCGTGGACGGACCGCTGATGCGGCTGAAGCAGCGCGAATTGAAGAAATATTCCATCAACCAGCATTACCGGAATATCCGGCCCGATTCCTTCCCGGTGGAGGGGACGGGCAAGGTGCTGTATTTTGCCGGGTGCATGACGCACCTTACGCCTTCTATCCGGAAAGCGACGATGTCGTTGCTCTCCAAAGCCGGGATCGAGGCCAGGATGATGGATCCGGATGGCGGACTTTGCTGCGGACGGCCGATGCTGATGGCTGGCCGCCAGGAACAGGCCCGCGAACTGATCCGCCTGAATACCGCGATTATCCGGGCGTCGGGTTGCGATACCCTGCTGCTGACCTGCCCCATCTGCTATCGCATCTTCAAAGAAAACTATAAGCTGGATGGCATCCGCGTGGTGCATCACAGCGTCTATTTCAATGAGTTGATCCAGTCCGGCCTCCTGAAGGTGAGCAAGGATGAGTCCAGGACCCTGGTCTATCATGACCCGTGCGAGTTGGGCCGCGGCTGCGGTATCTATGAAGAACCGCGCGAGGCTCTTTTGGCGGCGGGGAACCTGGTTGAGGCGCACCAGAACCACGCCGAGAGCATTTGCTGCGGCGGCAGTCTGGGCAGCCTTTCGCTGAATTACGAAAAGCGGCGGGAGATTACCCTGAACGCTTTTGAGAACCTGACGGCCGAGCAGCCGGACGCCGTGGTGACGGCCTGTCCTTTGTGCCTGAATACCTTCAGCCATTATGCGGACCGTCCGGTGGAGGACCTGGCCGTGGTGCTGGATAAAGCTTCCGAATCATGACACATGAAATCATTATCCGGGATTTGAACGACCTGGACCGCGCTGCGGGGCAGTTCCTGGAAGAGACGAAAGGCCGGAACATCATTGCGTTTTTCGCGCCCATGGGGGCGGGGAAGACCACCTTTACTACGGCTCTCTGCCGCCGGCTGGGTGTGCGTGAGGATGCTATCAGTTCGCCTACCTTTGCCATTGTGAACGAATATCGGAGCGGAGCGGGGGAGCCTATCTATCACTTTGATTTCTATCGGATTACACGAGAGGCGGAAGCCCTCGATATCGGCTTTTACGACTACATCGACAGCGGCTGCCTCTGCCTGATGGAATGGCCCGAAAACATCGAAGCCATCCTCCCCGAAGAGACCCTCCGCGTCTACATCCGCGTCAACCCCGACGAATCCCGTACCCTCAGCTGGTAATCTCTGCCGGCCGTGCTGCGTGTCTTTCCGTCGCGGGACGGGGCGGCACCGGCGACCCCCGCCTGCGCGACCCGCACAAGGCCAATCGCTTCGCAGGCACCCCCTAGCCGGGGGTGGCATGTCGCCTTGTACCGCTCCGCCCCGCTCCTACCCACTTCTAGCGCCTATCGAGCTGCGTGCCGGGCGGCCGGAGCCGTCTCGCTGCGCTCGACCCCACCGTTCACTCCGTTCGCTTACGCTCACATCCGTTCCGGTCCCCCCTCTTACGATGCCGAGGGTGGCACGGGCTCCTTGTTGCCACTATCCGCCACCGGCGTCCTGGGTGATTATTTGCGGATGAGTTCTACGGAGAGGGCGGTGATGTAGCCGTTGGTGATGGGGAGGTCGTGGACGGTTTTCCCTATCCAGAGTTGGGGCGGGGCGTTGGTGCGGCTGAAGGCGGCGAAGAGGGTGCCGCCGGCGCAGGCGGCACAGTCGCGGGACAGGAAACGCGACCCTTCGGAGGGACTCATTTCCCAGCCGCTTTCATCCGGCGCTGTCATTCCAAAAGCCTGGACCTGGCCGTCTCCGGACAGGCGGACAAGGCCGATGCGGCCCGGGTCTGCGTTCCGGCAGGTGTCGGGGAAGAAGGCTACATTCCCGTTTTCGTACAGGTCGGTTCCGTCGGGTCCCCAGAGAATGGACTTGGTCTCGGGATAATTGGCTACATCTTGCATACAGGCATAAACGGATTCCCGGGCGCGCAGCAGGCGGATATCGGCCGCTGTCTGGGCCGTCCGTTTTACGGGCGTGGACTGGTTTTCCACGGCAATCCGCATGCTCACGCGGATATTCTGGCGCGACAGGATACACAGTTTCCCGTTGGCCATCATTATGTCGTAGATGGCGCCCGAGCTGTTTCCTCCTATTTCCTCTACCTGCCGGTTTACCACCTTGAACCGGTGCGGGACGCGTGTACCGGCATTTTCATCGGGCACTTCGTAGAAGAACACGACCGCATCCCCGTCTTTGTGCAGGCCGTGGAGGAGGGAACCTTCGGCCGAGGCGACAATTTCCTCTCCATTCATCCGATAGAAGAGCCCTTTGGGCGATATTCCCAGGGTGGCGATGCCCTCCGGGGAGGGGAGCAGGCCTTCGACGCGTTCGTCCCCCTCCCAGTGGAAGCGTTCCGAGCCGTCTTCGCACACAATCCGCTGCCCGTCCTGGGATATAATACTATATAGGTGTCCGTCGGCGTAAAAGAGGGGGTTCGGATGGGAGGCCAGTCCTGCGGGAAAGGACGTGACGCGGGAGAGGGTCTTCTTAATGGGGTCCCTTTTGAGCAGGACGGCCGTGGCGGAAATGTCACGCAGGACGGTATCTTTGGACCAGTCATACCCATCTTCGAATTCCAGGGCGGCCAGGTAGACGACTGTATCTACGTGTTCGTCCAGGTTGGATTCCCGGATTTCTTCTTCTTTCGGATTCTCTGTCAGGTCCCGGGGCGTGCCGGAGATGGTGTCGAAACGCTCGCAGGCAGCCAGGGAGGCGGCCGGAATCAGGAGGGCCGCAAGGGCCTTGGCAATGGATTTGAAACAAACTGTACACATAGCGATTGAAGTTTTTCGCAAGTTAGGAAGGCCCGGGTAAGCCGGCCAAATTTTCCGCCACATCCAATCCCGTTTGGCCACAATTATGTTTTTCTTTCGAAAAATTGCTGTTTTTTTCGAAAAGTGGCATACTTTTTATGAAAAGTGCTAATTTTGTATGATCATGAATGGGAAAAGAATCATCTTGTTGGCGACGGTCCTGCTGATGACCGTCCTGACGCTTGGCGCGCAGGGCCGGATGGCTTCCGGAAAGAAGTTTGATCCGGATGCCGCCTTGATCGATGCGGTTCAATCGCTGCAAAACGGCCGCCTTTCGGAAGCCCGCTCCCGCTTGCTGGCCCTTACTTCGTTATATCCCTCCATGGATGCCGCCTGGTATCATCTGGGCTTTTGTGAATTGTGCCGGAGAGATTTCCGGGGGGCACAGAAGGCGTACCTGAAGGCGGTGGAACTGGATTCGACCAATTACTGGTATCGCGACCGCCTGGCCATTGCCTATTCCATGGGCGGGGAGGAAGAACTGACCCTGGCCACTTATGAGCAGATGCTCAAGGATTTTCCCAAGAAAACCGAAGTTTATTACAACCTGGTCAACCTGTATATCCGTCAGGGTAAACCGGATAAGGCCCTGGAAGCCATGAACCAGATTGAAACGGTCTTTGGCCGTAACGACCAGGTGACGGCTGTGAAATATGACATCCTGCGTCGCCAGAACAAGCCCGAAGAGGCCGTGAAGGTGCTGCAGGATTACAATGCGGTAGAGGCTTCGGAACGGGTTCTCGCCATGCTGGGAGACCATGAAATGGCCGAGTATCGGGACTCTTCCGCCCTGGCTTATTATTCCGAAGCGCTCGCCTTGGATCCTAATTATCCGCCGGCCATGCTGGGAAAGGCAGAGGTGTATCGCTCCCGGCGGAACTATCCGGCCTATTTCAACGCGCTGACGGAATTTTTCGGCAACGAGGATACTCCCGCCGAGGATAAATCCCGCTACCTGGGTGCCTTGCTGCAGCATTCCGACGGGCGATTCATCCAGAACTTCCTTCCCCAGCTGGACTCGCTCATCGACCTGGGACTCTCCCTCCATCCGACCGACAGTTCCCTCCTGTCCACCGCCGGGATGTATTATTTTGGGACCGATCGGGCCGATCGGGCCGTAGACGCGTTCCGCTCGGCGCGGGATGCCAACCCGGAGAGCGTTTCCGCCTCGGTGACCTATATCCAGGTGCTGGGCACCCGGAACGATTGGGAAGGGGTGATTGCCGAGAGCGAGGAAGCCATGCAGCGTTTTCCCGAGGAAATCACCTTCCTGGAGCTGCAGAACGGCGGTTACTACGCCACCAAACAGTTCCGCAAAGTCATCGACAACTGCGAACGCATCATCGCCAAGTGTCCGGACGATACCTCCCGCACCCTGCCGTCCCTTTGCACCATCGGCGATATGCTCTATCATCTCAAGGACCTTCGCGGCAGCTACAAAGCCTACGAAAGGGCTTTGAAGATTGATCCGGATTATTCTCCGGTACTGAACAATTATGCCTACAACCTGGCCGTGAACGGGCAACAGTTGAAGAAAGCCCTGGCCATGAGCCGGAAGACCATTGAGAAAGAACCGGACAACCCCACCTTGCTGGATACCTACGGCTGGATCCTGCACCTGCTGGGCAAGGATGCCGAGGCCAAACCTTACTTTAAGCATGCCATGCTGTACGGCGGCAAGGATAGCGCCGTCATCCTGGAGCATTATGCCGAGGTCCTGAACGCCCTGGGCGAATACGACCTGGCCAAGATGTACCGGCTGCAGGCCAAGGATAAGAAAAAAGAAGAATGAGACATTTTCTCCGGCATATCCTGCTGTGCGTGGCTGTCGTGCTGATGGCCGCGGGCCCTGTCGCCGCACAGAATACCAAGGCCCAGGAGAACCGGAAGGCCGCCCTGGAAAAGGAGATCGCCGAGATCGACCGCCAGCTGAAGGCCACCTCTTCCAAGACCACGAGTGCGCTTACCACCCTGTCGCTGGTGCGCAAAAAAATCACCGACCGGAAAGCGCTGGTGGCCGAAAGCGACCAGGAGATTGCGGCCATCGAGGCCGAAATCCGGGTGCGAAAAGCCGAAGTGGAACGTATCCAGGGCCGCTTGGACACCCTCTCGTTCTATTACGGCCGCTTGGTGCGCAATGCCTATAAAAACCGGGACAGCCGCATCTGGTACATGTATATCCTCTCCAGCCGCAACCTGGGACAAGCCTGGCGGCGTTATAGCTATCTGCGCGACCTGAGCGCGTCAATGAACGTGCAGGCCCGCAAGATCAAGGAAACCCGGGCCGAACTGGAGGCGGAAATGGAACAACTGGAGCAGAAGCAGGCCGAGGCCCGCGAAGCCCGTGCCCGGCGCCAGCAGGAAGTGAACAAGCTGCAGAAGGAGGAATCCGAATCGCAGGCGCTGGTCAACAAGCTCAACAAAGACAAGAAACGCTACCAGAACGAACTGGCGGCCAAGCGCAAACAAGTCGAGGCCCTGAACCGCGAAATTGAGCGCATTATCCGGGCGGCCATGGAATCGAAGGGAACCAAGAAAGGCGGAAAGAAACCCGGTGCGCCCATCGACTACAAACTGGGCAACGAGTTCTCCTCCAACAAGGGCAAACTGCCCTGGCCGGCCGAGGGCCCCGTCATCGACCATTACGGCCAGCACTATCACCCGGTCTTCAAGAACGTGAAACTGCCGTTCAACAACGGCATGACCATCGGCCTGACCAAGGGAACGGCCGTGAAAGCGGTCTTCAACGGCACGGTGAAACAGATAGTAGTAATGCCGGGCTACAACCAGTGTGTCCTGGTGCAGCACGGCAATTACTTCTCGTTCTATTGTAAACTGGGCAGCGTTTCGGTAAAACCGGGCGAAAAGGTGAAAACCGGTCAGGTGCTGGGCACCGTGGATACCATCGCCGGTGAAACCGCTCTCCACTTCCAGATTTGGGAAGGTCGGAACCCCCAGAATCCGGAAATTTGGCTGCGCCCCTAACGGGTGAAGAGCCGGATGATTAAAGGTTCTTGTTAACCTTCTTCCAATCCTTCACGGCCGGGATGATGCCCAGCGTGACAATCTCATCACGCATCTTGCAGAGATGCTCGTAAGAAGCCTGGAGGTCGGCCATTTCCTTGGCGGTACCCTTCGGGTTCGTGAAGTGGACACCGGTGGCGTCGATCACGGTAGGCATAGCCATCATCACGTTCTGGTACTTCTCGTTGTTCACATAGGTACCGGCAGGCCAGTTGAAACGCTTGCCGCCCATGGAAGCCTCGATCATCTTCACAGCGCAGTAGGCAGGGCTCTGGAACGAGGAACGTCCGCGGAGTTCGATGATCTTCGCACCGCCCTGGATGGTGGCCTGCTTGATCTCCTCGAACTTCTTCTCGGAAAGGTTCTTCTTGCTCAGCGGCGTGCCGTCAATCTTCACCTTGCTGGCGAAAACGGCCATGGCCTCACCGTGACCGCCATAGGTGCGGGCACCGGTCACCTTGCTCTGCTGCACCTTGAAGTGGGCGGCGAGTTCGGTCTGCAGACGGGTAGAGTCGAGGGCGGCGAGGGTCGTCACCTGGCTGGGCTTCAGGCCGGAGTGCAGGAGCACCACCAGACCGGTCAGGTCGGCCGGGTTGAAGATAACGACCACGTGCTTAACGTTCGGGCAATACTTCTTGACATTCTTACCGAACTCCTCTGCGATCTGGCAGTTGCCTTTCAGGAGGTCTTCGCGGGTCATGCCGGCCTTGCGGGGGGCGCCACCGGAAGAGATGATGTATTTTGCGTTCTTGAAAGCAACGGCGGGATCCGTCGTCCAGGTGAGATTGACACCCTCGAAGGCGCAATGGTTCATTTCGGCGACAACGCCTTTCAGACCGGGCTCATACACATCATAGAGGCAGATGTTCGGAGTAAGCTTGAGCATCATGGCGGTCTGCGCCATGTTGGAACCAATCATGCCGGCAGCACCGACGATGACGAGTTTCTCATTTGTCAAAAAAGCCATAATCAATTAGATATTTAAAACTTAAAACTTTTTCTTCTCGAAAAGCGGTGCAAATATACAAAAAATATACTATATTTGTGCCGATTATTAAACATTGTATATGGAACAGCCTCCCAGTTCTGTTTGTATAGCTCCCATAACGGCGGACGCCCAGTCTGACGATCCGTTATCGCGATTGCATATATAACCGAGAACCCCCTGCAACAGGTGTTGCGGGGCGCGCGGTCGTTTATTTCCCGCGCAAAAGGAGACAAAAACAGCGTATATGGCTTTATATTTAAAGAAAGAATTAGAGGATTCCAAGACCACCATTGCGGTCTGGCAGATTACGGAAACCGAAGAACAACTCAAGGAAATGAGTTCAACGCCCACGGACGAGATGGAAGAAATCTCGTTCATCAAGAGCGAGTCCCTGCGCAAGCAGCGGCTGGCGGTTCGGGCTCTGCTGAACGAGTTGTTCGACGAGAAGGTCTACCTGAGCCACCACGATAACGGCAAGCCCTATCTGGAGAACCTGGTGACCAATATCAGCATCACCCACACCGAAAAATACGTGGCGGTGATCCTGAACGACACCGAGGATGTGGGCATCGACATCGAGTCGCTGGACCGCGATTTCTCCGCGGTGGAAAAGAAGGCTCTCTCCGAGGAGGAGATTGAAGACCTGGACGACGACCGCAGGAACGAACAACTGGCCATGTACTGGTGCGCCAAAGAGGCGGTTTTCAAAAGATTGTCGCATTATAATGTAGACTTTGCCGAGCAGATTGAGGTGGAGCGTTTCCGCATGCGCGGCGAGGGAGAACTGGAAGCGACGTTCATCCACAAAGACGGATACGAAGAAGAATTCGAATTGGAGTACATTACGTTCGACCGTCACCTGCTTGTCTGGGTGATCGGGTAACATAAATGTTATCCAATTTTTAGAAATTCTAATTTAGTTTTTAGCTTAACGGCCTGTTAACCAGCAAGTTAACAGGCCGTTTGATAACTTGTTGATAACTTTTTTTGGCAATATGTGTATAATTCGGGAAAATATCTTGTATATTTGTACTGCGGTCGGAGCGAATCCGGGTCCGCACAATCAACACTAGATATTTTTTAACCGTCCGGCCCCATGGGAGCCGGGTGATAGCTGACACTTTTTTTATATGGTAAAAAACGTAGTTAAACGTGATGGCCGGCTGGTCGAATTCAACAGCCAGAAGATTGTCGCCGCCATCCTGAAAGCAATGGATGTAACCGAGCAGGGCGAGGATATCGTCCTGGCTGCAAAGATAGCGGATGCCATTTCTAAACAGGCTCCCGATAAACTGGGTGTGGAGGACATCCAGGACCTGGTGGAACTCGAACTCATGAAGAGTCCCCGCAAGGAGGTCGCCCGGAAATATATCGCCTACCGCAACCAGCGCAACCTGGCCCGTAAAGCCCGGACGAACGAGATTTTCCAGACCATCATCGACGCGCAGGCCAACGATATCACCCGCGAGAATGCGAACATGAACGCCGATACGCCGGCGGGCATGATGATGAAGTTCGCCTCCGAGGCCACCAAGACCTATGTGGACGAGTGCCTGCTGTCGGGTGACGTGCGCGAAGCCGTTGCGTGCAACTACATTCATATCCACGACAAGGATTATTATCCCACCAAGTCGCTTACCTGCATCCAGCACCCGCTGGATCTGATCCTGGAATATGGGTTGAAGGCCGGTCACGGGGAGTCCCGTCCCGCAAAGCGGATCGAAACGGCGGCCGTCCTGGCTTGCATTTCCATGGAGACCGTGCAGAATGAAATGCACGGCGGCCAGGCCATCCCCGCCTTCGATTTCTATCTGGCCCCCTATGTCCGCAAGACCTTCGAGGAAGAGGTAGACAAGGTGAGCGCCATGATGAACCAGGATTTCTCCGAGCTGAAGTCGGCTCCCGTGGATGATTACCTCCGTCGGGACCTCGTGGGCATGCAGGGCCGTGAGCGCGCCTTGCAGCACGCCATGAACCAGACGGTGGGCCGCGTCCATCAGGCCATGGAGGCGTTCGTACACAACATGAACACCATCCACAGCCGCGGCGGCAACCAGGTGGTCTTCTCGTCCATCAACTACGGTACCGATACGTCGGCCGAGGGCCGCTGCATCATCCGGGAGATCCTGAACACTACCTATGAGGGTGTGGGCAACGGTTCCACCGCCATCTTCCCCATCCAGATCTGGAAGAAGAAACGCGGAGTCAGCTACCTGCCCGGAGACCGCAACTACGACCTGTACAAGTTCGCCTGCAAGGTGAGTGCCCGCCGCTTCTTCCCCAACTTCCTGAACCTGGATGCTTCTTTCAACCAGGACGATGCCTGGGATCCGAACGATCCGAAACGCTATGTCCACGAGGTGGCCACGATGGGATGTCGCACGCGCGTATATGGTAATAAGTTCGGTCCCAAGACCTCCATCGGCCGCGGCAACCTGAGCTTCACCACCATCAACATCGTGAAGCTGGCCATCGAAGCCATGAAGGAAGAGGAAGACAAAGACCGCCGCATCCAGGCCTTCTTCGAGAAGCTGGACTGGGCCCTGGACATTTCCGCCAAGCAGCTGAACGAGCGTTACAACTTCCAGAAGACCGCCCTCAAGAAGCAGTTCCCGCTGCTCATGAGCGGCCTCTGGCTGGGCAGCGAGAAGCTCAAGGAGAACGACCCCATCGACGCTGTGATGAATCAGGGAACCCTGTCCATCGGCTTCATCGGCCTGGCCGAGTGCCTCATCGCCCTGATCGGAAAACACCACGGGGAGAGCGAGGAAGCCCAGGAACTGGGCCTGCGGATCATTTCGCACATGGCAGAGAAAATCAACGTCTTCGCCGAGACCTACCAGCACAACTTCACCTTCCTGGGAACGCCTGCGGAGGGCCTTGCGGGCCGCTTCACCAAACGCGACAAGAAGACCTTCGGCATCATTCCGGGCGTTACGGACAAGGATTACTACACCAACTCCAGCCACATCCCGGTGTACTACCATTGCACGCCGGAGCACAAGGCCAAGATTGAAGGCCCGTACCACAAGTACGAGAACGCCGGCCATATCTTCTATGTAGAGATTGACGGGGACGCCACCCACAATCCCGAGGCCATCATGAACATCGTGGACCTGATGGACAAGTACGATATCGGCTACGGCAGCGTGAACCACAATCGCAACCGCTGCATGGACTGCGGCTTCGAGAATGCCGAGGAGAACCTGCACGAATGCCCGCACTGCCACGGTCACAACATCGATACGCTCCAGCGCATCACCGGTTACCTGGTGGGTACCACCGACCGTTGGAATTCCGGCAAACTGGCCGAACTGAAGGACCGCGTGGTACACAAGTAGGCATGAAAATCAGGGTGCTGAATATCCTGGAACAGACAATGGCCGACGGACCCGGTTTCCGTACGGCCATTTACTGTGCCGGATGCGCCCATCACTGCCCGGGCTGCCACAATCCCCAGTCGTGGGACTTCGCGGGCGGGCACGAGATGGACGTGGAGGACCTGCTGGCCGTCATCAAGGCCGATGAAATGTCCAACGTATCCTTCTCCGGCGGCGATCCCTTCTACCAGGTGGACGCCTTTACGGAACTGGCCCGCCGCATCAAGCAGGAAACCAACAAGACCATCTGGTGCTGGACGGGTTTCACCCTCGAGGAGATTCAGGCCGATGCCCACCTGGCCCAGCTGCTTCCCTGGCTGGACGTGCTGGTGGACGGTCCCTTTATCCTGGAGCAGCGGGATACCTCGCTGCATTTTCGCGGCAGTCCCAACCAGCGCATCATCTATCTGCACGGGGCTCCGCCCGATGATACCATTCCCGGCACCGTTCCGCTGGTGCCGTTACGATAGCATCCCATGAGTATGAGCATCCGGAAATCGGCCCTTCTGGGGGCGGCCCTCCTGTCGCCGGCAATGGCGGCCCTGGCCAAACAGAAACCCAACATCATTTTCTTCCTCATCGACGACTACGGCTGGGTGGATTCCAGCGTGGCGTACGGCGAAGAGGTCTATCCCGGTAACCTGCATTTCCATACGCCCAACATGGAGCGGCTGGCGCAGAAAGGCGTCATTCTCACCAGTGCCTACGCCTGTCCGGTGTCTACGCCCACGCGTACGGCCATGATGTCGGGCATGAACGCCGCCCACACGGGCATCACCAACTGGACATCGGCCCTGCGGGATATCCCCAGCGACGGGGTGAACGGCGGTTTCTTTACCGATCAGCAGTACGATGCCCCGGATGCGGACCCGCTGGCGCGGCCGGACTGGAACATCAACGGGCTTTGCCCGGACGGGCCCGGAGCGGAGGACATCGCCGGCGTGCAGGTGGCCACCCCGATGGTCCGGCACCTGCGCGATGCGGGTTACTACACCATCCACGTGGGAAAAGCCCACTGGGCGGCCGCGGGAACCCCGGGCGCATCGCCCTACAACATGGGATTCATGGTGAACGTGGCGGGTTCGGTGAACGGGATGCCGCGCTCGTATTACGGGACCGAGAACTTCGGCAACACCTCCGAAAAGTGGAACTACATGGCGGTTCAGAACCTGGCCGAGTATTACGGGCAGGACATTTTCCTCACCGAGGCCATCACGCGCGAGGCGCTTAAGACCCTGGACGAGCCGGTGCGCCGCGGCCAGCCGTTCTACCTGTACATGGCCCATTACGCCACCCATACGCCCATCTCGAAGGACCCGCGCTTCTTCGACCGCTATAAGAAAGATATGGGCCTGGACGCCGGTCAGTCCAAGTTTTCCTCCATGGTGGAGGGCGTGGACAAGAGCCTGGGAGACCTGATGGATTACCTGGAAGCCCATCACATCGCGGACAACACCATCATCGTGTTCATGTCCGATAACGGCGGCAACGCCAACATCACCGCGAAAGGCGGCATCCCGCATCAGCAGAACGCCCCGCTGCGCGAGGGGAAGGGTTCCTGCTATCAGGGCGGTATCCGCGTGCCGATGATGGTCTACTGGCCCGGCAAGACGGCGGCGGGCACCCGTATCAACACCCCCGTCCTCCCGGAAGATTTTTATCCGTCCATCCTGGAAATGGCGGGCGTGACCGCATTTGAGCATGTCCAGCCCCTGGACGGCCAGAGTTTTGTGCCGCTGGTGACCAAGGGCTCGCAGTACGTGGCCAAGGCCATGAAGAACGGGCAGATTGGCTCCCAGAAGGAGGCGAATGCCTTCGAGGTGCCCCAAAGCGTTTCGGGCCTGGACCCGGAGCGGGAGGTGGTGATGCATTATCCGCATCAGTGGAAAAGCGAATACAAGGAAGAAATCGACTTCATGAGCACCATCATCGTGGGCGATTGGAAACTGGTTTACATCATGATGAACACCCTCCCCGGCAAGCATGTGGCCGCCGGCGGGCCGTTCGAACTCTATAACATCCGCGAGGATGTGGGCGAAAAGCGCAACCTGGCTGCGGAGCATCCGGAAAAGGTGGCCGAACTGGCCCGCCGCCTGGGAGCCCGCCTGCGGGAGTGGAACGCCCCGATGCCGGTGGTGCGCGCTACCGGAAAACCGGTTGCCTGGCCGGATGAAATCCTTTAATACCTGAATCGTATGAGCCCTTGCAAAACCTCGGCCCTGTTGCTGGCAGCCCTCGGAACGGCTGGAAGCCTTTCCGCCCGGCCCAAACAGCCCAATATCATCTTTTTCCTCGTTGACGATTATGGCTGGCCGGAGAGTTCGGTGGCCTATGGCGACGAGGTCTATCCCCGCAACCGCCAGTTTTATACCCCCAACATGGAGCGGCTGGCGCAGCAGGGCGTCATTTTCTCCCATGCCTATGCCTGTCCGGTATCCACCCCTACACGCGCAAGCCTGATGTCCGGTATGAACGCCATCCACTCCCACATTACCAACTGGGTCTCTATGGCGGGCAACCAGCCGTCCGATGCCGTGGGCGGCAAGAACGGAGCGGCGGTGTACGAAGAACTGGAAACCGATATCTTCCGTCGTCCGGACTGGAATATCAACGGGCTTTGCCCCGACGGCCCCCTCTCCGAGGGTGTGAACGATGTCCAGACGGCCACCCCGATGGTGCGCCTGCTGCGCGATGCGGGCTACTACACCATCCACGTGGGGAAAGCCCATTGGGCATCGGCCGGAACGCCGGGCGCATCGCCTTACAACATGGGCTTCCTTGTGAACATTGCGGGTACGAACGCCGGCCTGCCGAAGAGTTATCTGGGAACGGATTATTTCGGGAACAAACCCGAGCTGTGGAATATGGCGGCCGTCCAGAACATGGCCGAATACTACGGGCAGGACATCTTCCTCACGGAGGCTCTCACCCGCGAGGCCCTCAAGACCCTGGAGGAGCCGGTGCGCCGGGGCCAGCCTTTCTACCTGTACCTGTCGCATTACGCCACCCACACGCCCATCCAGAAAGACACGCGGTTCTTTGACCGCTACAAGAAGGAAATGGGCCTGGACGCCGGCCAGTCCAAGTTTTCCTCTATGGTGGAAGGCGTAGACAAGAGCCTGGGCGACGTGCTGGACTACTTGGAAGCGCACCACCTCGCAGACAACACCATCATTATTTTTATGTCCGATAACGGCGGCAATGCCGACGTCAAGGCAAAAGGCGGCGTACCCCATACCCAGAACGCCCCGCTGCGCGAGGGAAAGGGTTCCTGCTACCAGGGTGGCATCCGGGTGCCGATGATGGTCTATTGGCCCGGAAGGACGGAGCCGGGGACCCGGATCGACACGCCGGTGGTCCCGGAAGACCTTTTCCCGACCATCCTGGAGATGGGCCGCGTGAAAAAATACACCACTTCGCAGGAAGTGGACGGCAAGAGCCTGGTGAACCTGCTTTCCGGGAAACCTTCGGACATCGACCCGCAGCGACCCCTCTTTTTCCACTATCCGCACCAATGGAAATGGGAATACAAGAGCGAGGTGGATTTCCTCTCCACCGTCATTGTGGGTGACTGGAAGCTGGTTTATGTGATGATGAACACGGTACCCGGCCAGCGGGTGCAGGACGGGGTTCCGTTCGAGTTGTACAACCTCCGGGACGATATCGGCGAGACCCGTAACCTGGCGGCGGAATATCCGGAAAAGGTGGCCGAACTGGCCCGGGTGCTGGGTGCGCGGCTCCGCGGGTGGAACGCCCCCATGCCCATTGTCCGGGCTACCGGACAGCCGGTTCCCTGGCCGGACGAGCTGTTGAAATAGGTCGGGGTGATGTGACTCGAACACACGACCCTCTGGTCCCAAACCAGATGCGCTAGCCAACTGCGCCACACCCCGATATTGCCTTTCGGCGGATGTTGCAAAGTTACAAAAATATGGCTATATTTGGAATCAGTTAAAATGCTAATCACAAATATGGCAGCAATTCATGGTAAGATTTCCCAGGTGATCGGGCCGGTGGTCGATGTCCATTTCGATCTGGACAGCGCTGCACAGCAGGAACTTCCGCGCATCCACGATGCATTGGAGGTGGCCCGGCCGGGCGGCGGCGTGCTCGTCATCGAGGTTCAACAGCATATCGGAGAGGATACGGTCCGATGCGTGGCAATGGATTCCACGGACGGCCTGCAGCGTGGCATGGAAGCCACCGATACGCATGCGCCGATCTCGATGCCGGTAGGCGCCCAGATCCGCGGGCGCGTGCTGAACGTCACGGGCGATGCCATCGACGGCCTGGGCGGATTCTCCAAGGAGGGCGCCCTTCCCATTCACCGCGAACCCCCTAAATTCGAGGACCTGACCACCTCCCAGGAGGTCCTGGCCACGGGAATCAAGGTGATCGACCTGCTGGAACCCTACCTGAAGGGCGGCAAGATCGGCCTGTTCGGCGGTGCCGGCGTGGGCAAGACCGTGCTCATCAAGGAACTCATCAACAACATTGCCAAGAAACACAACGGCTTCTCCATCTTTGCCGGCGTGGGCGAGCGTACCCGCGAGGGCAACGACCTCCTGCGCGAAATGATCGAATCCGGCGTTATCCGCTACGGCAAGGAATTCGAGGAAGGCATGGCGGAAGGGAAGTGGGACCTGTCCAAGGTAGACCGCGAAGAGGTGGAGAAATCCCAGGTGGCCATGGTGTTCGGACAGATGAACGAACCGCCGGGAGCCCGTTCCAGCGTGGCCCTGAGCGGCCTGACCATGGCGGAATCTTTCCGCGACAGCGATACGGGTGCGGGTCCGCGCGACATCCTGTTCTTCATCGACAATATCTTCCGGTTCACCCAGGCGGGCTCCGAGGTGTCCGCCCTGCTGGGCCGTATGCCTTCGGCCGTGGGTTATCAGCCCACCCTCGCCACGGAAATGGGACAGATGCAGGAGCGCATCACCTCTACCAAGAAGGGTTCCATTACCTCCGTGCAGGCGGTCTATGTGCCGGCCGACGACCTTACCGACCCGGCTCCCGCAACCACATTCAGCCACCTGGACGCCACTACGGTGCTCAGCCGCAAGATTACCGAGCTGGGTATCTACCCGGCCGTGGATCCGCTGGAGTCCACCTCCCGCATCCTGGACCCGCACATCGTGGGCGAGGCGCATTACAACTGCGCCCAGCGGGTGAAACAGATTCTCCAGCGCAACAAGGAATTGCAGGATATCATTGCTATCCTGGGCATGGATGAACTTTCCGACGAAGACAAGACCACCGTCAATCGCGCCCGAAGGGTGCAGCGTTTCCTTTCGCAGCCCTTCTCCGTGGCTGAGCAGTTTACCGGCGTCCCGGGCGTCATGGTGGATATCGAGGATACCATCAAGGGCTTCAATATGATCCTGGACGGCGAGGTGGACTACCTCCCGGAACAGGCCTTCCTGAACGTGGGCACCATTGAGGAAGCCATCAAGAAGGGCGAAGAACTCCTGAAACAGGCGAACGGATAATGGCGGTGAAGAAGGACATATTCCTGGAGGTCGTCTCTGCGGAACGGACGCTGGCCAGCTGCAAGGTGGACAGCGTGGAACTGCCCGGTACGCTGGGTCGTTTCGAAGTCCTGCCGGACCACGCTCCGCTGCTGTCCTCGCTCGCTCCCGGCGAAATTGTCTTTACCGCCGGCGGCAAGACCGACCGAATTCCTGTCCGCGGCGGCTTCGTGGAAGTTGCCGATAATCACGTTAGTGTCTGCGTTGAGGTATGAGATGGCTTGCTCGCATAACGGTCTTTTTGTTGGCCCTGCTCCTGTGGCCGGGAGTGTCTGCTGCTGCCTCCGGAGAGCAGGAAAATCTCGTCCTCGCTGCGCAGTCTGACACTGCTGGCGAGCTGGATATGGACGAATACCTGTACGGCCATGTGGGCGATGCGTACGGGTGGCATATCACTACGGTGAACGGCCATCACGTGACGGTGCACCTGCCGGTAATCGTACGGAGCAAGGAGACCGGCTGGCATGTCTTTTCGTCGAAGCATATCGAGGAAGGGGAGGAATACGAAGGCTTCCGCATTGCCGCAAAAGGCGAACCGCACGAGGGAAAACTGGTGGAGGATACGCCGGGGGGCGTTTTGAAACCGCTGGACATTTCCATTACCAAGAACGTGTTCGGCCTCATGGTGAACAGTTTTGTGGTGGTCCTGCTGGTGTTGCTGGGGGCGCGCTGGTACCGGAAACATAATGCTGTGGAGGAGGCTCCGCACGGTTTTGCGGGGGTGGTGGAGATGCTGGTAACCATGATCGAGGACGACATTATCAAGGTCTGCGTGGGTCCCGATTACAAGCGCTATTCGCCTTACCTGCTTACCGCGTTCTTCTTCATCTTTATCAACAACCTGATGGGCATCGTGCCCTTCTTCCCGGGCGGCGCCAACATTACCGGCAACATCGCCATTACCCTGACGCTGGCGGTCTGCACCTTCCTGGCGGTGAACCTGTTTGGCAACAAGCATTATTTCAAGGAGATTTTCTGGCCCGACGTGCCGGCCTTCCTGAAGATTATCCCGCTCATGCCCCTGATCGAGATCATCGGTATGTTTACCAAGCCGTTCTCGCTGATGATCCGTCTCTTTGCCAATATCCTGGCGGGGCACATGATGCTCCTGGGTGTGGTGGCGGTGGTCTTCCTGACGGCCGAGATGGGCGTGGGACTGAACGCGGGGATGAGCGTGATCGCGGTCCTCTTCGGTGTTTTCATGGATATCCTGGAACTGCTGGTAGCCTTCCTCCAGGCCTACGTATTCACCATGCTCTCCAGCGTTTTCATCGGCCTGAGCCGTCAGGTCGCAGAAAAAGAATAAGTGTAACTATTTAAAAGATACAAGATTATGTTAGCAATGATTCTTCAGGCCGTCGCAGGCGCCGCCCTCGGAAAGGCGGGTGCTGCCTTCGGCGCGGGTATTGCCGCCATCGCGGCAGCCATCGGTATCGGAAAGATTGGCCAGGCCGCCCTGGAGGCGGGTGCCCGTCAGCCGGAAAAAGCCGACCACTATCGTCTGACCGCCATCATCGTCGGCGCCCTCGTCGAAGGCGCCTGCCTGTTCGCGATCCTAGTCTGCCTCATTGGCAAGTAAGCCATGTCGCTGGTAACGCCTGATTTCGGCCTCCTGTTCTGGATGGTGCTCATTTTCGGCATCGTCCTGTTCATCCTGTGGAAGTTCGGCTTCCCCATCATTACGGACATGGTGGAGCAGCGGGCGGGACGCATTGAAAACTCCCTGCGGCTGGCCCGCGAGGCGGAAGAAAAGATGCACGCGCTCGCACAGGAGCAGGACCGGCTGGTGGAGGAGGCCCGCAAGCAGCAGGCTACGATGCTGAAAGAGGCCACCGAATCCCGCAAGGAAATCCTGGAGCAGGCCAAGGCCGAGGCACGTGAGGAAGCGGACAAGATCCTCGCCGCCGCCCGGACCGAAATCGCCGCTGAAAAGGAAAGCGCTCTGCGCGAAGTCCGGGCCCAGGTGGCCGAACTGTCCATCGGGATTGCCGAAAAGGTGCTCCGCAAGGAAATGGAAGACCCTGCTGCCGCAGAACGTTTCGTACAGCAGCTTACGGAAGAGATATGAATACCGGAATCATAGCATCGAGATACGCCCTGGCGCTGTATAAGTACGTTTCCGAAACCGGAAACGCACGGCAAGCGGACGCCCAGGTCCGTCGCCTACAGGAAGTGTTGGCCGCTACGCCCGCCCTGCAGCAGGTGCTGGATGATCCGGCGGGGGTGTCCCCCGAACAGAAAAAGGCTCTTTTCGAAAGCGCCCTGGCCTCGGAGAAGTTGTTGCCGGAACTGGACCGTTTCCTGTCCATGCTCCTGGAAAACCGCCGCCTGGACCTGGTGAAACTGGTTTTCCACGACTTCCTGTCGCTGTGCGACCAGGGGGAAGGCATCGTCCGCGTGCGGCTGGTGACGGCCGCTCCTTCCGGGACGCTGGAGACAAGGCTGCAGAAGCTGCTGCAGGAGAAAACCGGCCGGAAGCCGGTTATCGTCACGGAGGTGGATCCGGCCCTGCTGGGCGGGTTCCGACTCGAATTGGAAGACCGGCTGCTGGACGCGAGCGTGCGCCATCAGCTGGAAACCATCCGGACCGAGTTGCTGGAACGCAACCACCGGATTGTATAAACAGATGTAAAAGATATGGCTCAGAATATCAAACCCAGTGAAATTTCCGAGGTGCTGCTGCAGCAACTGCGCGAGGTGGACACCTCCCTCCAGTGGGAAGAAGTCGGCAAGGTGTTGCAGGTGAGCGACGGAGTCGTCCGCCTGTACGGGCTCACGCACGCCGAAGCGGGCGAACTGCTCGATTGCGGCAACGGGGTGATGGCCGTGGTGATGAACCTGGAAGAAGACAACGTGGGCGCCGTGCTGCTTGGCCCGACCGACCTGGTCAAGGAGGGCATGACGGTGCGCCGTACCGGCCGCATCGCGTCCATCGACGTGAGCGAACAGATGCTCGGCCGTGTGGTGGATCCGCTCGGCAATCCGCTGGACGGACTCGGCCCCATCGAGGGCGAGAAAACGCAGATGCCCCTGGAGCGCAAGGCCCCCGGCGTTATCTTCCGCCAGCCCGTGAACGAACCCCTCCAGACGGGCATCAAGGCCATCGATGCGATGATTCCGATCGGTCGCGGCCAGCGCGAGCTGATTATCGGCGACCGCCAGACGGGCAAGACCGCCGTCGCCATCGACACCATCATCAACCAGCGGGAGGCTTACCTGGCCGGCAAGCCGGTCTATTGCATCTATGTGGCGGTGGGACAGAAGGGTTCCACGGTGGCGAACATCGTGGAGACCCTGCGCGCCAAGGGTGCGATGGACTACACGGTGGTAGTGGCTGCAACGGCCGCCGATCCCGCGGCCATGCAGTATTACGCTCCCTTTGCCGGGGCCGCCATCGGCGAGTATTTCCGCGATACGGGACGTGCCGCCCTGGTGGTGTACGACGACCTTTCCAAGCAGGCGGTGGCCTATCGGGAAGTGTCCCTGATTTTGAAGCGTCCTTCCGGCCGCGAGGCTTATCCGGGCGATGTTTTCTACCTGCATTCCCGTTTGTTGGAACGGGCGGCGAAAATCATCGGCCAGCAGGAAGTGGCCGAGCAGATGAACGACCTTCCGGAATCGCTGAAGGGGAAGGTCCGCGCCGGCGGTTCGCTCACGGCCCTGCCCATCATCGAGACGCAGGCGGGTGACGTGTCGGCCTACATCCCCACCAATGTGATTTCCATCACCGATGGTCAGATCTACCTGGAGAGTTCCCTCTTCAACCGCGGTATGCGGCCGGCGATCAACGTGGGTATTTCGGTATCCCGCGTGGGTGGAAGCGCCCAGGTGAAGAGCATGAAGAAGGTGGCCGGTACGCTGAAAATCGATCAGGCCCAGTACAATGAGCTGGAGGCCTTTGCCAAGTTCTCGTCCGATATGGACAAGGTGACGGCGATGGCGCTGGACAAGGGCCGCAAGAACAATGTCCTGCTGATTCAGCCCCAATACAGCCCGATGCCGGTCGGGGAACAGGTGGCCATCCTTTACTGTGGTACGCATGCGCTGATGCGGGATCTTCCCATCGACAAGGTGCCTGCCTTCCAGGAGGCCTTCCTGGACCGCATGCGCGCTTCACACAAGGCCGACGTGCTGGAGGTCCTGGCGGCCGGCAAACTGGACGAGAATGTAACCCGCATCCTGGAGAAAGAGGCGGAGAATGTGGTTTTGTCTCTTCAATAGCCTATGCCGTCACTGAAGGAGATCAAGGGACGGATTGCTTCCGTGAGCAGCACGCTGAAGATTACTTCGGCGATGAAGATGGTGGCCTCTGCCAAGTTGCACAAGGCGCAGGCGGCCATCGGGAACATGCTGCCCTATGAACAGCGACTTTCCCGTATCCTTGCCGCTTTGCTTTCCAGTCCAGAGCATCCTGCTGGCTCCTCGTCACAAAAAACGAGGGAAAATGCTCCTCGGAACCAGCAGGCTGCTCTGTCTGCAGAAGGACTGGCTGCTCCCCCCGACGAGCATATTCCCAAGTTCCCTGCGAGGAGGGGGGAGCGGTCTGTCCTGACTGAGGATAACAGTGTGCGTCGTGTGGCAGTGGTGGCGTTCAGCTCGAACTCGTCGCTCTGCGGCGGATTCAACGCGGCGGTGATCCGGAAAACGCTGGCGGTAGTGAAGAAATGGGAGCAGGAAGGAGCGAAGGTAACCGTGTTCAGCGTGGGCCGGAAGATGGCCGAAGCCATGCGCAAGGCGGGCCATCCCACGCCGGCAGACTACACGAAACTGGCCGATTCCCCTTCTTATGATGGCGCAGCGGCTTTGGCCGACACCTTGATCGCTGCATTCGATGAAGGCCGCTTCGACCGCGTGGAACTGGTCTACAACCACTTCCGCTCTACCGCATCGCAACCGACCCAGTACGAGGTATACCTGCCCTTCTCGGCCGACAGCCTCCCCGAGGCGGCCCCCGTCGACTATATTTTGGAACCTTCGCGCGAGGAACTGATAGCCCAGCTGGTGCCCACCTTCCAGCGCTTGCGCATCTACACTACACTGCTGGACGCCAACGCCGCCGAGCACGCCGCCCGCACGGTAGCCATGCAGACGGCCACCGACAACGGCAACAACCTGCTGCAGGAACTGACCCTGGAATACAACAAGAGCCGTCAGCAGAAGATCACCTCCGAGATCCTGGATCTCGTGGGCGGTACGCTGCAACAATAGGATACGGACCAAAAAAGATGAACGCCGCGTGCATTCCCTGCAGGCGGCGTTCGCAATTCTAAAATAAATATGTATATTTGCTTTGTTGTAATTAGATTAACAACGGACATATAGAAAGCGTTTAGCGATTCCTTACAATCGAATCTGGACAATTCAATTAGAATGGGAAGAGTGACAACGCTCTCACTGGCTATGCTATGGGCTACTGCCTACGCTATAGCAGAAAGTGTGAGCAGAATCCATTCTTATTCATTCTAAGGCCGTCCAGAGCCCGATTGTAGGATAAGAGCTAAGGTGGCCCGCACTTTCTTTTATTTACCATTCCGCAATCGGGTCAGCGGGGATGATATTGATTAATAATCAATTACGTAGCCATATGAAATGTCCCAAATGCGGCGCCATGGTGCCCGACAACTATCGTTTTTGCACGGAATGCGGTTCACCTCTTAATCAAAGTGTAAGCCCCGTACCTCAAACTGTGACTGTGAAAAACAAGGCCCTCTGGGAAGTGCAGCCCGGAGTGATAGCCCATAAAATCAGCGAGGTGGATTTTGTCAACCTAAACACGGTATCGGGAATCGTCGTTCAACCTGGCGTAACGGCCATCATCTACATAGATGGTAAGGAAGTTGCTCAGATTTATTCCGGAATATACAACTTTGTTGAGGATAAGGACATTAAGGCCGAGATGGATAAGAAGGTTGAATTCTCCGGAGCCACCGGTTACATCTCAAAAGTTTGGAAGTCACTGGTAAAGGCCTTGACTGGCAAGAAGGTCAACCAACCCGAGTCAATCAATAGCAAAGAACGTTCTGTATCCGAGATTATCAGCGGTCTAAATGCTAACTCCATTATCGCTGTTTACCTAAAGAGAGATACTAACTTCCCCGCTTTCTTTGGTTCAGTCGAGGATGTAGAAGGTCGTCATTCTTTTGTACCCATGAACATACGCACTCGCATTCTTGATGCAGAAATTGGGGTACAAATGTTTCTGCAAGTCGTTGACTTCCATGCGTTCATGAAAAAATACCTTCTTGAGCGTAATACAGCCACGTTTGTTGACGTTCAAAATGATCTGGCAGTTTATGTCAGAAATATTCTTCAAGAGGAATTACGCAATGAAGAAATTGATGACTATGGCATCAGCCAGGCCGCCAAGGAGCGGATTAGCGCCCGCTTGAAGGATATTCCTCAATATGCTGATGGCGTTGGGTTCGTTCGAATCGCAGAGATTTCCTGTAATAATGAAGAATTCGACCGTTATCGGAAACTGACCCAGGAATTATGGTGCAGTGAAAAAGAATTGGATTATCTCCGCAGAACCAATGAATTCCAAAACAGGCTTGCTCGGGAGAATAACGAAAAGATTGTTTCTGAAGCCAGGAATGAAAATGAACTGAAGGCCGGATTGAGAAGTCTTAACCGTGATGAGTTATTGTCTGAGGACGAGTTTGAGGCTTTCACAACCGCACTTGCCATCAAGAAATTCAAACGCTCCAAAGAAGCTGAGATTGAAGAGCTGTCCGGAAAGACAGATCTTGCATCGGCCGAGATTGCGGCCAAAACGCGTCTTGCTCTGGATCAAATTGATGCAGAACAACGAATTTACGACCGCTCGATTGAAATTGAGAAGCAAAAGCTGCGTGATGCCAGAGAGATGAATAAAGCCAGCCTCGAAATTGAACGGGACAATGCCGATTTTGCAGACGAGAGACGCGATAAAGACTTTGAATTCGAACAGCGCCGCATTGAAATGGCACTTGGGATTGATGAAAGGATGAACGAGCAGGAGCAGGCCAATCTTGACAGGGAGGAAGCCCGCAAACGTGCCGCCGTAGAGCAGCAGAGAGAGATTATCAAAGATAAGTATGCTCACGAAGCCAACATGGCCGGTATGCACCATGCCCATGAAGAGAAGTTGGCGGATATTCATAAAGACTATACGGCAGAGCAGCTTCAGGCAGAAGCTTTGCGGACTATGGCCGCCAGCGGCACACTTGACGCTGCCGCACAGGTAGAACTGGCCAATGCCATGGGCAAGAAGAACCAGTCTGAATATGAGCGAAAGCTCTTTGAAGAGGAGCGGGCACGCCAGGCCGAGCGTGAAAGGTTGCAGGCAGAAAGGGAAGACAGGCGGGAAGAACGCCTTATGGGCTTTATGGAAAAGATGGCGGATACCAACGCTGCGATAGCCGGGGCCCAAATTGCCAAAGCAGAGGAACAAAAGAAAGAGTACCGTGAAGATGCCAGGTATCAACAGTCCCGGGTAGATCATACGCAAGATAAGGCACTTGAGTATACCACCAAGGGGACGGCACCCCAAAATAGCGCGGCTACTGATGCCATAGCCGAATGCCCTGTTTGCGGCGCGCGCATAAAAAAATCCGAGAAATTCTGTCCTGAATGCGGCAGTAAATTATCGTAGTTTCTGTGCCTCATTAGTTGAATTAAGGACATAACCATAGAAAGGAATGGCAAAATATTGCAATAACCCCAGCTGCGATGCTTACAAAAAGGCCTTCGAAGGAAAGCATTGCCCATATTGCGGCGAACTTCTCGTCGAGGAGCCTGTCCCGAAATCTTCCTCAAAAAAGGAATTCGGAGGGGATGGTATCAGCGTAAGCCGTGTTACGAATGATTCCCATGATACGATTTCAAACAACAACACTACAATTGTTCTTAACGGGAAATCACTTGAAGACCTTACGATGAAAGAGCGGAAAGCCTCTTATCGCAAGTTTTGTACGGACGTTATGGAGAATGGGATTATTACTCTCTCTGCCCGCAAGAAACTTGATGTTTATGCCCTGGAACTTGAACTTGGGCAGGAAGATGCTCGTGAAATCGAGAAGTTTGTCAAGAAGCATAGCTCGGCGATCAGCTATGAATTAAATGCTTTTGACCGGGACAACCTTGACATTATCAAGGCAAACATTGCCGCCGACCAGGGAAACATCAACGATATGCTCGCCAAGTTGGAAGCCATGTCTTCGTATGACAATGATGAGGTTCAGTTTTATTACAACATGCTTCAGTGCATATCCTCCCCATCGGTTATCATTAGAAAATATGAGGACCGTGAGCAGGATATTTACTGGCTGGCTTTCTGGGCGTATATGGGGTTCCTCAAAAATGGCCAGAAAGTTAGGGCAGAGAAGGCATTACGAGAATTGACAGCTTGGGACTCACAGTCACAGGATAACCTTCATTTGTTGCAAGCAACGGGAGCCATTATTGGTGATGATGTGGATTCCGCCGGTGTTTTCTTGTCAAAAGCGAAAAACACCTCTTACCTCTTGCGGCCTATGTCACAGACTGCTGCTTATATCATTAGATCCGGGGGGCAGAGAAATCTTAGTAACTCCAAGGAAATAAATTTTTACCTTGAAAAATTGTACGGTTTGAAAGAGGAATCGCCCGTTTATGCTCAGGAGACATATGCGGCTCCAATTCCGGATGCCTTGAAAAACAGACTTCCACAGAGTAAACCGGCTGTTGCTGTTACTGCCACACCGCAGTCCTCCTACCCTCCTATGCAACAGGCATCGGCTAGGACAAATAAGTCTTCCGGTAAGTTAATGGGCATCATTGCCGTTGCTGTGGTTATTGTTGCAGTGGTATTGTTCCTTCCGAAGGGGAAGAAAAATGAAACTGTGCCAGTCCCTGCGGCAACGACACAGACAACCCAGGTTACGGCGACCGCAGAGACGCCAGCGACTACAACAAGGAAAACTGCAACAAGCAGTACTGCCTCTTCTGGCATATCAGCAAACAAAACGAACGCTTCTTCTTCCACAACCAATACTCCCGCTGGAAGTTCGAGTAGCAATAAAGCCTCCGGTTCGACTGCAAATACGACTGCCAGTAATAGCAACGCCTCATCCAATAGCAGTACATCTTCTACTTCTAAACCCGCCGCCGATCCAATAGCAGAGTTAAAAACTGCAGCAGATGCCGGAGACAAGGAGGCTCAATACAATTTGGGCATGAGATATTATGAAGGCAACGGTGTAACAAAAAACATGTCCACTGCTTTTCAGTATCTTAAGCCTCTTGCTGATGCCGGATATACCAAGGCGTACTTCCCTGTTGCTGATATGTATCATAGAGGTCAGGGAGTAGCTAAAGATAGGGATGCCGCTGAGAAATGGTATCAGAAAGCGGCAGACGCCGGGAACGCTAAGGCCAAAACCATATTGTTGAATAGTTTCTAACGTATCACATTACTTCGTATGGGCAACTGCCTGTTCCTTTGAAATAAATATCAAGAATCTTCCAATCACCATAGATTAATCCATTGAACGATGAAACGGTTATTTCTTTTTATTACATCATTACTGACAATCAGCGTATTCTCATTTGCTCAAACGAAGGTCAATAGCGGCTCTTCTGAAATTGACATCACCGTAAAACGGGCTTTTGCCAGAGGTAACGAGGTATGCGTTGACTTGATTATAACAAACAATAGCAATTGGGAAAGTATAAGCTTCAACCTTTGGGATAGTAAGGTCTATGATGATGAGGGAAATGAATACACAAAGAATTCCCTATCGAAGGAGGGGCCATCGACCTATGGAGGTAAAATAGACATACCCAGAGAGGTCCCCAGAAAAGTCAGGTTAGTCATCGCAAAAGTAGATGAATATGCTTCGTCTTTTACACTTATGAAAATAGAGTATGAGGGATGGAACCCCTCGTCCAATCCAAGGACTCTTACAATAAAGAATCTGCCCATTGCAAGAGAATAAAGACAAGAAGGCTACGGATTATTACATATTTATTATAATAAACCTCCCAATTGTTGGGAATTAACATTTTTAAGTATGAGACGTTTATTTGTTGCTTTAGCAGCCTTTCTTTCAATCTTCAGCTTGTGCTTTGCTCAACCAAAGATCAGTTCTGGAAACTCTTCTGTTGATATTACGGTAAAAAGAGCCCTGGTAGTGGGCAACGATGTCGTCATTGATATTGTTATTACTTGCCATAACGGTTGGAACAGTATTGAGCTTTTAGGACACGATGATGGTGTCTGGGCACCCATTGTATTCGATGACGAAGGGAATGTATATAAGGGAACGGGGATGTCCGGAAGACTTGCCTACGAAGCCGATGGTTCCAGACAGTATTATAACAGAGGCCTTGATGTTACAAGGGATGTTCCTCGCAAATTCAGATTAGTCGTTAAGCATGTAGATGAGTATGCCACATCCTTTGCTTCAATCAAGATTCCTTACTTTGGGAATGGCTCAAATGGCACAACATATACGATGATAATTAAAAGCTTACCTATTACTCGCGAATAAGTGCTCCTATATCATATCTTACATTTATCGACAATACGATAAGCATTAATTATTATGGCTTTTTGCGGACACTGTGGGAATAAGTTGCTTAAGGAAGGGATGAAGTTTTGTCCCTTCTGCGGTGCTCCCTTACAGCATTCAGCCCTACGTTCTTTTAGTTCTTATGCGCAGGAAAACGAAGATACGGAGCCTGCTCAGACATATGGGATAGATGATTACTACCCGGAAGTTAGGACTGAAATATATGCCTTGTTAGGCGAATTGGACAAGATGAAACCTGCTATCACAAGAAGCAAGTATGATTCTTCCAAAGATTATTGGAGCGAGCTTGATTCGCTTGTGGGAATGGAACGCGTAAAGAAACAACTTCTCGCCCATATTACCGATAACTATGTCCAGCGGCTTCGCCAGATAAATCATCCTGAATTAAAAATCACATCACCATTCAACTGTATTTTTAAAGGAAGACCTGGGACAGGAAAGACTACCGTTGCGAGGATTGTCGCCGGTATCCTAAAAGAAGAGGGCATCATTGAGAAAGGTTGTTGTGTTGAAATGGATGCTTCATCTATCACATCCGGATGGGTAGGTTTTTCTGCCAAGTTTGCCAGACTTGCCGCTCTGGAGTCCCTCGGAGGAGTTCTCTTCATTGACGAGGCATATTCACTTTTGAATGCAGAAGGCTCCAAAGGAAGCCCCGGGAAAGAAGTCATTGACACGCTTACTCCTTTGATGGAGAATTACCGTGACAAGCTGGTCGTAATTTTTGCCGGTTATGATCAAGAAATGAACGAACTTCTGGAAAAAACCAACCCGGGCTTCGCTTCCAGGTTCAAGAATGACATTCATTTTGACGACTATACGGCCGATGAAATGATGGAGATTTTTATAAGAATTGCAGAGTCTAACTACTACGAACTAACCAATGAGGCCGTCGGGCGCTTGCTCGCTTTGTTTGACATCATTGAATCACAAAAGAATAATAATCGGCGCTTTGCCAATGCTCGTACTGTACGTTCATTGTTTGAAGCGGTCCGTTCACGTGCATCTCTACGCGTGGCTAACGACAGCAAGGCAAACTTGGATGTACTAACATTGGAAGATGTGGCTATCCCCATGGAACAATTGAAATCAATTGGCGCATTATAGATATGGACTACAAGGATTACCTTTCCAAAATGCAGGATGACATCAACAAAAAGACGAAAGACATCCTGGAACAAAGCCAGTATAGAGTGGATTCCATCCTTAACAAGTCCAATCCTAATAAGGTGGAACAGAAATCTCCCGCCAGTCTGGAAGCCCTGGTTAAAGACCAGCGCCTTGAAGCAGCCAGTCAAGCAAAATTGGGGACCTTTGAGAAACTATATAATACGAACTATGTAGGGGATTCAAAGGTCCCCCTGTATGGCTATGATGACATCGACTATGCATCCCTGGTAAACCTGCTGGCTTCTGCATTGGAGCTTGAGTTGAATATGTCCCTCTACCAGGTCATCAGGAAGCAGGAGGGCATACAGATGCCCGAGAATGCTTTTAAAGATACGAAGAAGATGGAGATTAAAGTCAATGGACTTGACATTAATCTTGGGAAATCAGCCCAGATGTATGGTGCACTAATTGAACTCTTCAAGAGGTATCGAGATGTTGTAGGACAATACGTGGATAATCCGGTGGGCTTTATACAGTCCTTGTCTATAGTTGCTGATGTCAGAAATGATGCCAACCATACCGTGATGATTGAGAAAGAACGGTTTCTGGATTTTTACCAAACTTATTCTATTCTCTTCAATCACAATATCGGAAAACTGTTGACACTGAAGACGAATATCAAGGAACAGAAAAAAAGCCGGAGCCATAAGTCATATACCTATACCGGAACCTATAATGCGGAAGATGACGATTATATCAAGGGGCTTGCAAACGGGATTTCTTCCAAGAAAAATGTAACACCCGGAATCATCTTTACAGACACCAGGAAACTCGCTCTGAAGTATGAGGGTGAAATTAACTATGTCGCTGGAGATAAGCTGTTTAGCGTAGCTGGCGCAATCCATTCGTGGTTACGCTCCTATGCTGAAAAACTAAACGAAATTGGAATTACATACTCTGTCCTGGATTTAGCGGATGGTTGCTATGACTATATTCTTAATGAACGTAATGACTGGAAAGCATACCTCGACATATTAGACGACATAAGTAAGAAATTGGAGATTGATGGAGAACACCCTGCTGCACTTTTCATTATCGGTGGAACGGATGTCATTCCTATGCCTCAATTTCACAACCCCGGACACGATCCTATTAGTGAAGCTAACAACCTTAACTGTCTTGATAGTACAGTCGACGCTGATTTCCCATACTCTTATTCTGCCGAAGTCATTAAAGTTACTGCGAAGGGCGAATTATCCCTTGATGCTCTTTCCCAAGAAATAATGACGCCCAGATTCTATGTGGGGCGTCTCCCTCTCGAGAGTGGATATGTTAAAACGAACATTGAGGGTGATTTGAAACGTTATCTGGAAAGGGCTCTCGCTGCTTATTCTAAAGGAGGAATACAAATAGACTCTCCCTTAATGACTACTTGCAAACGTACGATCAAGGTGGGTACATATATGACAGAGGGATTTCCTCTTTTCATTTCGACCGCTTTACCCGATGATATGCAGGCAGGTCAGATGGTTACGAGTCCCTCTCTCAGTATAGAAAAAGACCCTCGGGGAAGATATGAAGAGTACGGATTGGAGTATTATAAATCAGCTCTTTCCGAGTCGGATATGCTAATATTCCTCCTTCATGGCGGTGGGCACCCTTCATCTGGATCATATGTGGGAGACTATAAAGACTCTGAAAACAATCGCATACAACCTACGGCCTACGACCCCGCTCTTCTACAGTACGGCAAAGCGAAGTGTATCGCTACCGTATGTTGTTTTGGCGCCAAATTCATCGGATACAGCCGCGAATATTCTACACTGCTCAGCTCAATATACAGGGATACCCTCAGTTTCATGGGATCTTCCCGTTCGGCCTATGGAGAGTTTGATGACAGTATGGAGGAACGAGGTGTCACCACGCCCCCGTATTCAGTCCGAATGATGCGTTTATACCTTCAGTTTCTATTCTCTGGAATTCAGGGCGGAGAAGCCCTTGCAAAAGCTAAGGCTCAGTATATAAATGGTGTAACATCCTGGCAAATCCCTGATGATATTCCTCAAGGACTTACAACCATATTGGAGTTCAATTACTATGGCGACCCCATGTTATGGATGAAGCCTAAAATCTCTGTGCCAGCAACATATGGAGTAAAGGAAACCTTCAATAGAAGCGAGGCGGTAAAGGGAGATAAATGGAGCGTTGATTATGAGCCTGTTGGGAAAGATAGTGGACAAACGGGTTTATTGGCCCGTATCCGTTCCATGGTGGACCGGAATTTTGAAGAAATCCATTCTACCATCTCTGATAAATTGTATAAGGAATTTGGACTTGAGCCCAGAGAGTTCTATGGTGCCCATAAGTATTCAACGAAATGCGGAGAAACAGGGTATAGTTTACAGTACAGGCACACTGAGGGCGTGTTCTATACAGATACCTTCGTAAAGACCGACCTTAAAGGCAACGTCATTAGTATGTACCATACTTACTAATAACCCCACAGTAATCCTGATACCTGCCATGTTTGAGGCCGTTTTTATGGCAGGTCTGCCGGAAATAACAGAAAAAGATGAACGCCGCGTGCATTCCCTGCAGGCGGCGTTCGCAATTCTAACCTAAAACTTAACCTATGAAAAAACTATTCATGGGTTTCTATAACAAGGTCTGTGCCAAACTACTCGGCTTTGACCAGGCAAGATTCGTCTAATTTTACTTTTTTGATGATAATATCCACCAGAGGACGGTCTGC
>CADCCI010000002.1 GCA_902799895.1 uncultured Bacteroidia bacterium
GAGGAGGTCCACCTGCTGAAGGACTAATGTTCGTAGTTCGGACGGATGGGGTAAACGTACTGGCGGTAAGAACCGTAATTGATGTTCACCGCACCGCCATTGTAGCAGCTCAGGTAGTATGCGGAAGTGGGGTTGTTGGGGCAGGAAGACCAGTACGAGATGCTGACGCCGAAATTCTGGACATTGGCATAAATTTTCGTGCTGGTGGGGTTGCTCGTAGACAGCGATCCCATGGCCGGGTAGAAGGTAGGGGATCCGCCCATGTTCGGTTGTGGAAAGAAATCGAATCCATAGTTGAAAGCTCCGGCGACATTGGTGTTGCTGAAACCGGACCAAGCCCCGATCGGCGGCACGCAGGCTCCTACCGGGCAGGGGTCGTAGACGGTCTTGATGGTGTACTGCTGATTATTTGCATTGGAAGCCGGAGTAAAGAAATTGGTATGATTGGCATTCCAGGTATTGGAGTATTTGTTGTCGCCCTTCGAGTCGATGTTGTACGTTACCGGGTGGCTGATGAAAGCGGCCAGGCTCTCGCCCAACTGGGCGGCCCGGGTGCCGAGGGTGTCGCGTCGGGAGGCGTTGTACCAGGTCTTTTTCATGCCCTGGACGGAGCCTGCCGTCTCACCGGGATAAATCTTGCCATCCACGGAGACGAACGGATCCTTGCGGCCCCACTGGTAGAACGGGCAGTAGCCCCGCTCGTTCTCCGGCAGGGTGGCGCCCGTTTGCACGAGGGTGAATTCAATGACCTTGCCCGTACTGGTCTGTTTCAGGCGGACGCGGGTTTCACGGGCGGGATAGGTGATCGGGTTTAGGTACGGTGCTACCCAGCCGATGTTCATCTGCATAAAATCGAAATCAACATTGTTCTTATTGACAACCTTGACGGGATACCATTCGCTCCCGCCTGCGCCGCTTACCCAGATATGCCAACTCCAGAGCACGCTGCCGTCGGCGGCGAGGGCGCTGATCAGGGCGTTTCCTTCCCGGATATAGGCTTTGGGCACTTCAAATACAATGCGGGCATCGGTTCCGGAGCCGACGACGCTAACCTCATCGGCCACCAGTCCCACGACATCGGTCCATTCCAGGCGGGCTTTCGCCACTGGTTTCGGTCCGTTGTTGATGTACGGCGAAGAAATGCCCTGTCCGCAGGCATCCACGAAGGGGCTTAGGGCGGTTGTCCCGCTCACGTTAGGAGCATAGGCATCGGTGTTGACCGATCCGGCTGCGATGGCGTTGCCATAGACCAGCGGGAAGGAATACCAGCCCGGAGCGCAGACAATATAGCAGTTGGCCGTATACTGTTTGTTGTCGAACAGGAAGCCGTTGTGCAGGATGCCGGTATTGTCGAAAGAAAGGTCGACGGGCTCGGCCTTGCTGCCGCGTTCCGCCGCATTCTGAAGCCGCTCGTTGTTGGCGTTGGTTCCGCCCGTACAGGTGGTGGGGAGCAGGTTCAGGAGACTGCCGTCCGCCGTCATATCCACCGCCAGGCGCCCGCCCGAGGTGGCCTGCCAGGCGCCGCCGTCCAGGGCATACTGGATGGACAGGTCGGGGAGGTCGGAGGTAAGTTTGTACCGGAAGGCATTGATGCCGGAGTAGGAATAGACAAACGTCTTGGACGCGCCCGGGTAGAGGATCCCGGACTGATCCCCATCGTCATAGGTCAGGGAGAATCCGGAATCGGTCGGGACGGTCTGGAGATCCAGCGCACCGGCAATCAGCCGTTTGCCGCGGTTGGCGGTTACGGTCTTGGAGGTAACCTTTTCCGTCTCGAAGTTGTCGCCTTTCAGCGTGATGGCCAGGCCTTTGGTGAAGGTCTGGGGTGCGATGGCCAGGTAGTATTTCCCTTTGGCGAGGACTTTTCCGCCGTCCGAGATGCTCACCTCCTTCTCTCCGTTGATGATGGTGGGGTCGGGAACTTTGTCGGATGCGGTGGGCGCCGAGGTGCGCAGGGTGCCGGCCAGTGTTTCGCCGCTGTTGCCCCGGAGGGAGATGGTTTTGACACCTTCGGTCTGGAGATCAACCTCTACCAGGGTGACACAGGTTTGGAAATAGATGGGCGTGGGGGTGCTGCCCGACAGGTCGGTGGCGCCGACGGCAACGATGTTGCTGTACTGGTTGGGGATGGCCTTCTGCTCTGCCGGCAGGGTGGTGGTGACGGTGCCGGTGGAATTGGTAGCCTTGGCATCGTAAGGATACAGGGCGTAGGCCCATTTGGTGGTGGAACCCACGAGGGCTTCCTTCGGCTCAAGCCAGGTCGAAGTGCCGCTTGCCACGGCCGTCAGCCGGTTGTTGTCGGTTTTCAGGAAGAGGGAGACCTCGTCCTTGCCAGCTTCCCAGACAATCTCATAACTGTCGTTCAGATAGCTCTTGGTGATGTCCGTGCCTTCTACGGCAATGCGGAAGCTGTTTTCGGAAGGCTCAACGAAGCTTTCCTTGGCGCAGGAAACGGCCGCTGCGGCCGCTGCCAGCAAAATGATGTACATTTTCTTCATGGCTCGGTCCTCCTACCAGGGAATGTTGTCATAATCTTTGTAATCGTCGGCGCTCTTTCCTTCTGTACTTGTGCAGAGGGCGCCTTCGGCGTCGCAGTCCAGCAGGACCGCTTCGGGGAAAACATAGGTTTTCCGCTCTGTTAAGTTCATTTTTTTCATATCATTTTGTATTAACTATCTCAATAATATAATAATACAGAATTCTACAAAAGTAGAAAAATTTCACGTTAATCCAATGAAAAACCGTATCTTTACATATTATGACAAAGCGATTCTTTTTTATTCTCGCGGCCGTGGCGCTGTTGCCGGCCGCCCTGTGCGCCCAGGTCCCGGGCCAGCGGGCCCGTCAGACCCATGTCCGCACCGCCAATTATAACCAGGCCGCCCGTTTTTCGGCCAAGAATGTGGGCCAGATGGTCTATTCCACCTCGGTCCGTCCGAACTGGTTTGCCGGCTCCGACCGTTTCTGGTATAGCTGGAAGACCTCGGAGGGGACCCGTTGGTACCTGGTAGATCCGGTCCGCGGCACCCGGGAGGAACTCTTTGACAATGCTCGCCTGGCACGGGAGCTTACCGAGATTGTGCGCGATCCCTTCGACGAGCGTCACCTGCCCATCCAGAAACTCCGTCTGAAAGAGGACAAATCCTTTACTTTCCAGGTAACGAGCACCCAGGATAAGATTGATTCCCCCGGGAAAAAGAAGGGGAAAGCCATCTTTTATTTCGAGTACGATATAGCCACCCGGCAGCTGAAAAAGGTGCCGGAGAAACCGCTGCGCTATCCGGGTTGGGCGGCTGTTTCGCCCGACGGGACCGTGGGCGTGTACGCCAAGGGCAGCAACCTCTGGTGGATGGATTCCACCTCGCTGCGCAAGGCGGTGAAGGACCCGAAAGATACCACCATCGTGGAGCATCGGCTTACCTCCGACGGCATCCGCCAGTTCGGCTACGGCTACGGCAATTACCGGGGCGATAACGAGGCCGATTCTACCAAGCGTCACCTGCCGGACGAGGTCCTGTGGGCTCCCGACGGCAAGCGTCTGGCGGTGATGAAATGGGACACCCGCGAGCTGAAAGACCTTTGGGTGATCAATGCCCTGGGCAAGCCGCGTCCCGAATTGCAGACCTACAAATACCAGATGCCCGGAGAGAAGGGTGCCAAGGGCCAGCTTTTCGTGATGGATTTCCCCGAGGGAACCCTGCACGAAGTGCGCATCAACGCCTTCAAGGACCAGGATATCAACTTGGAGCGGGCGCCGCGTACGGCGGTCGATGCCGCGCGGGACTACCTGAGTCCCAAGTGGTTGGGCGATGAGAAAGGCTTCTGGCTGGAGCGCCTGAGCCGCGACTTGAAGCGGCTGGACCTGTGCTATGTGGCCGTAGGGGCCGACAGTACGAAAACCATCGTCTCCGAGCGCTCGAATACCTATGTGGAGTGGCGCAGCCCGAGATTGGTGAAGGGTGGCAGCGAACTGGTGTGGTGGAGCGAACGGGGCGGCTGGGCCAACCTCTACCTGTACAAGACGGACGGTACGCTGGTGCGCGGCCTTGCCGAGGGTCCCTGGCACGTGGAGGATGTGCTGGCGGCGAATGACGAATACCTGCTGGTAAGCGCCTGTGGCGTGGATTCGAACGAGAATCCCTATCAAATGCATACCTTCCGGCTGGGCTACGACGGGCTTACGTTCAAGCAGCTCGATATGAAGGACCAGGATGTGGATGCCATCCCCAGCGACGATGCCAAATACTTTATCGCCAATTATTCCCGGGTAGACAGCAAACCGGCATCGGCCCTGTTCTCGGCCGCCGGAAAACGGCTGGTGGACCTGGGCGAGGCGGATTTTTCGCAGCTGTTCGCGGCGGGCTACAAGTTCCCCGAGCGCTTTACGGTGAAGGCGGCGGACGGTGTTACCGACCTGTACGGAGCTATCTACAAGCCGTTTGACTTTGATTCCACGAAGGTTTATCCGGTGTGCGACTACGTGTATCCGGGTCCGCAGGTGGAGGCTGTGAACATCTCCTGGAGCAAGGGCTTCACCCGCACCGACCGGCTGGCCCAGTTGGGCTTCATCGTGGTAACGGTAGGCAACCGCGGCGGCCATCCCAACCGCTCGAAGTGGTACCACAACTATGGCTACGGGAACCTGCGGGACTACGGCCTCGAGGACCAGAAATATGCCATCCAGCAGCTGGCGACGCGGTATCCGTGGATGGATATCGACCGGGTGGGCATCCATGGCCATTCCGGCGGCGGCTTCATGTCCACGGCGGCCATCCTGAAGTATCCCGATTTCTTCAAGGTGGCGGTTTCGTGCGCGGGCAACCACGACAATTCCATCTACAACCGCTGGTGGAGTGAGCAGCATCACGGCATTCAGGAGAAGGTGGCCAAGGGCGATACGACCTTTGTCTATAAGATCGATACCAACCAGGAACTGGCGAAGAATCTCAAGGGGCATCTGCTGCTGGTTCATGGCGATGTGGACGATAACGTGCAGCCCGCGAACACCATCCGGGTGGTGAACGCCCTCATCCGTGCCAACAAGCGATTCGATTTCCTGTACCTGCCGGGCCAGCGCCACGGTTTCGGTGACATGAACGAGTATTTCTTCTGGCGCATGGCCGACTACTACACCCGCTACCTGATGGGCGACACCCGTCCCCGTCCGGTGGACATTCCCGAATTGAACAACGACTGACGCCCCCGGCCCTCCGTCGCGTCCCGGCTGCTCTTGCTGCACGCGTCTGCTCTTGCTGCACCCGGCTGCCCTTGTTGCTCCCGGCGAGCCAGGGCAGCACCGGCGACCCCCGCCTGCCCTCCCGGCGCAAGGCCATCGCTTCGCAGGCACCCCCTAGCCGGGGGTGGCATGTCGCCTTGTACCGCCCCGCCCCGCCTCGCGCCCTGGCCCTCCGCCGCGCCCCGGCTGCTCTTGCTGCACCCGACTGCCCTTGTTGCTCCCGGCGAGCCAGGGCGGCACTCCCTGCTGCCCGTCTGCTCTTGCTGCACGCGTCTGCCCTTGTTGCACCCGGCGAGCCAGGGCGGCACCGGCGACCCCCGCCTGCCCTCCCGGCGCAAGGCCATCGCTTCGCAGGCACCCCCTAGCCGGGGGTGGCATGTCGCCTCATGCCGCCGTCCTGCGTTTTTCAGGGGGACCTTCCATGCTAGTGCCCGTTTTCCCGGAAGGTGGGTGCTGTTTTGGGTGGACCTTCCACGCCAGGGGCCGTTTTCCCGGAAGGTCCTGCGCTTTTCAGGGGGACCTTCCACGCCAGGGGCGATTTTCCCGGAAGGTCAATTTCGAGGCTAGAGGGTGCCAGAGGCCCGTAACGGGTCCCTATTGAGATGATTCGCCGGCGCGTTGCCGGCAGAAAGTTTGTGATTCCGGGAGAGATTGATTATTTTTGCATGGTTTCTATATAAATAGGAAATGAAAAGGGAGAAACAATGGATTGTGACCCGCGTTAACGGGCGCATAGCGGCGATTTCGTCCGATTATCGGGCGTTCGCCGATGTGGCATCCGCACTTGCCCGGCTGCGGCCGGAGGAGGTGGAGCAAGTTACAACCGAGAAGATTCCGACAGCGGCCTTGGTGGAGCTGTCGCGCACTTGTGCGTGGGAGGATCTCTGCCTCTTCGGAACGCCCTTCCAGAAAGATGTCTGGCGGAAACTGTTCGACCTTACCCACAGTGAGGAGCAACCCCGCGTGATGAGCTATACGGAATTCGCTGCCTTGTGCGGGAATCCCGATGGCGTGCGGGCCGTTGCCCATGCCGTTGCCTGCAACCCCGTCATCTTCATTATTCCCTGCCACCTGATTATTCCGAAGGAATCGATGGACAAGATTGCCCTCATCCGGGCTGATGCGCAGTCAACCCTTTTCAAAGGGGCCGACCTGGATGTCCTCCGGGCGGTTGATTGTGGCGAATATGCCCCCGGGAAGGCGCTCAAACGCGAAATGATTACCCTGTCATTGCTAACTGACTGATGAGATTGAGGAGCCTTTTATTCTGTACCGTGGCGCTGACCTTGGCTTTCGCCTGCAGCAAGAAGAACTATACCCCCGAGTCGACAACGACGACCCAGCCCGAAACGCCAACGCCGCAACCGCCGGCAGGAGACCCGGATGAAGCCACGTATAAGTTCAATGCCGCAACGGATAAGGTGGTGCTGTCTCACGAGTTCCGCGGTGCCTGGCTGGCTACCGTTTCGGGTACCGACTGGCCCAAGACCAAACTCAACTCAACGGCTCAGAAGACTGAATTGACGAAATATCTGGAAGCGATTGCCGAAGTCGGATGCAATGTTGTCTTCTTCCAGGTCTGTTCCAATATGGATGCCCTGTGGCCCTCGAAGCTGCTGCCCTGGAGCAGCGTGCTGTCGGGAACGGAGGGTATCGATCCGGGTTATGACCCCACGGCCTTTGCGGTAGAAAAAGCCCACCAGCTGGGCCTTGAAATCCATGCCTGGATCAATCCGTACCGTATCGGGGCTACCTCCAAGACTCATGCAGCCCTGAGCCCGGTGAAGGCGCATCCGGAGCTGGTAAAGGTGTACGACGGCAGCCATTATCTGGACCCGGCCCTGCCCGGAACGCACGCTTTCCTGGCCGAGATTGCTACTGAGTTGATGACCAAATACGCCTTTGACGGCCTGCATATTGACGATTATTTCTACCCCTCGGGTTATAACAAAGACCAGAAAGGCTGGGAGACGCAGACCTACCCCCTCTATGGCGGGGGAAAGGACCGTGAAGAGTGGCGTTTTTCGAATGTGGACGCCAGCGTGAAGGCGTTGTTCGATGCCACCCATGCCGCGCGCCCGGAAGCCGTTTTCGGCGTTTCGCCGCGCAGCCGCTCCGACCTGTACCTACCGCAGTATGCCGATCCGGCGCGCTGGGCCAGGGCGGGGACGATCGACTATGTGGTGCCGCAGATCTATTGGACCATCGAGCGGGGCGATGCCGCCGCATTCGATACGGTACTGAAGAGCTGGAACGGCCTGGTGGGGGCGGTGCCGGTTTTCGCGGGGATTGCGGCGTACAAGATGGAGAAAAGCTACTACACCCAGGCCAAGAACGAAGATTTCCAATTTGTGGAAGAGTTTGTAAAACAGGTGCAGGTGTGCCGCGACGCCTCGTGGTGCGGCGGTCACGTCTGGTTCCGTACGGCGAGCATCCTGCGCGCCGACCTGAACGCCTGTATCAAGAATACCATCTACCGGAAAGGGGGCTCGCTGGTGCCGCCGATGGGCTCTGCCGGTACGACCCCGGCCGCTCCCGCCCCTGTCGTGGACGGGACGAAGGTTTCCTGGGCCGCCGTCCAGGGGGCGACGGCTTATGCCGTTTATGAGTTGGAGCGCGCATCCGCCGGCTCGAAGGAGTGGAATGCAAGCCTGGTTTACCGGGGAGAATCGACCTCGTACACCGGAGTGGTGCGGAAGAATTATGCGGTCCTGGCCATCGCCGGCCGCAACCTTTCCCCGCTTTCGCCGGTGGTTTATATCGCAAAACAGTAGAACACGGATACAGCAAACAATAGAACAAAAAATAGATAGATTATGAAGCATGCAGTACAGTTTGGCGCCGGAAATATCGGCCGTGGATTTATCGGAGCAGTGCTCGCCCAGGCGGGCTATACCGTTACCTTTGCCGATGTTGTAGAAGACCTGCTGACCCAGATCAACGCCCGTGGAGGCTACACCGTCCACGTAACGGATCACAAAAAATATGATATTGAGGTGAAAGGCGTGTCCGCCGTCCATTCGGGCAGCGACGCGGCAGTCCAGACCATCGTGGGAGCCGATATCGTCACCACGGCCGTGGGCCTGCGCATCCTGAAGTTCGTGGCGCCCACCGTGGCAGCCGGCATCACCGCCCGCAAGGCCGCCGGCATCGAGCAGCCACTGAACGTCATGGCCTGCGAGAACGGCCTGAAAGCCACTTCGCAGCTGAAGGAGCTGGTGTTCGCCTCGCTGGACGACCAGACCAAGGCCTGGGCCGAAACGCATGTGGGCTTTCCTGACGCAGCGGTAGACCGCATCGTCCCGCCCGTGCATTGCGAGGTCCCGCTGGATGTCGCCGTCGAAGAATTCTTCGAGTGGGATGCCGAGCGCAGCGGCTTTGTCGGCGAGGTCCCGGTGATCCCCGGTATGACCCCGGTCGATAACCTGCTGGCCTATATCGAGCGCAAGCTCTTTACCTTGAATACCGGTCACGCCGCCACGGCCTATCTGGGCAAACTGCGCGGCCTGCGGACCATCGGCGAGAGCATTGCCGATCCGCAGATCCAGGCAACGGTAAAAACCGTCATGCAGCAGAGCGGTGCCGGTCTGGTCCGCAAGTTCGGGTTCGATCCGGCCGCCCATGCGCAGTATATCGAGACCATCCTGAAGCGGTTCTCGAATCCGTTCCTGGAGGATGTCTGCGACCGCGTGGGCCGCGAACCCCTCCGCAAACTTGCCCCGAACGACCGCATCATCCTGCCGATGCTGACGGCAAAAGGCTACGGGCTGCCGTACGACAAGCTGGTGCTGCTGGCCGGTGCGGCCCTGCATTTCGACAACCCGGAGGATCCGCAAAGCGTGGAAATGCGCTCAAGCATCGCCTCCGAGGGCGTTGCCGCCACGGTGGTGAAATATACCGGCATCCCGGCCGGAGATCCGCTGGTGGAGGAGATTGTCGCCGCCTATCAGTCCTTATCGGCTTAATTTCAAGAACGTACGATGCCACAGACCGACATCATTGCCCGTATCCGCGAAGGGGACCGCGAAACGTTCAACGCTTTCTGCCGGGAGCGTTACGCTTCGCTGATTGCCTTTGCCCGCCTTTTCCTGTCCCGGATCAACGGGACCTGGGCGGACGACGTGGTGCAGGACGTCCTGTTCGGCCTGTGGCAGAACCGTGCGTCCCTTTATGACGACGGTTCCTCCCTGCAGGCCTACCTGCTGCGTTCGGTCTATCACCGCTGCCTGAACTATCTCAAAAAGGAGCGTCGCTCCGAGGCACTGGATGCGGACGATGAGTCCAAGCTGGTTTCCCGCATGGCGGAATACTACGATCCGGACCGCAATCCGGTGATCCTGAACCTTTTCAATACCGATCTCCGCTCTTCTCTCTCCCGGGCGATCGATGCCTTGCCGCCCCAACGGCGGGAGGTTTTTACCCTGTCGTACCTGAACCAGCTGACCAACCGGGAAATTGGGGAAAAACTGGGCATTTCACTCAGTACGGTAGAGAATCACATGTATCTTGCATTGAAGCAACTCCGGGCAATTTTAAAAAATAATTAAATTGTTTTAGGTGTTTTTGCCGGGATGTTTGTATATATCCCGTATGCAAGACGATTTCTTATTACTCGTATTAAAAAATCTCCGCCGGGAAAACACGCCGGAGGAGCACGCGGCCTTGCTTCGATCGCTGAATGAATCGGAGGAAAATCGCCGCATTTACGCCGAGATGGCGGCCAGTTTCTCCATGCACGAGACCCTGGCCTCGCCGGCTTTGCCGTACGATACGGACCGGATGCTCACCCGTTTGAACGCCCGGATCGATGCAATCCCTTCCGCTTTGCCCCGGAAACACCGTTTCCCGTGGATGCGGACCTGGGCGGTCGCCTGTGCCGTGGCTGCGGTCCTGGTGCTGGGCCTGTGGGTATTCCCCCGCCTGAAGGTGTCTGCATCGGTTCCCTTCGAGACGATTGCCAACGTGGAAGGGGAGGAGGTCCGGCCCGTGGTCCTGGAAGACGGTACGCATGTGTACATGCGCCCGGGCGCGGTATTGAAGTATAATGTGCAGACCTTGAAGCATCGCCGCCTGGCCTATGTCTCCGGTGACGCCTATTTCGATGTGGCCCGCGACGAGGATAAGCCCTTCGTGGTCAAGACTTCCAGCATCAGCGTCGAGGTGCTGGGCACGGCCTTCTCCGTCTCTGCCGGGGAAGAAACGACCCAGGTCCTCCTGGAACGCGGCTCCGTCCGGGTCCTCTCTCCCGAGAACGTATCGATGGTAACCCTGGTTCCGAACCAGAAGGCCGTTTACAAGGCATCTACGGGCGATGTCCGGGTAGAGCCGGTGTACGCGGCCGCTTTCATTACCAGCCAGTACAACCTGGTGTCGATACCGGATGCGACGGTGGCGGAAATCATGGAAGCCCTGCAGAACCGTTTCCAGGTAAAGCTGCAGTGGGACGTAGAGAAGGACGGCCGCCATTTCAACCTCGCCTTCCTGAAAAGCGACAGCCTGGAAGATGTCATTTCCATGGTGGAATACATGACCGGCATTCAATGCAATATCATCAAATCAATTCAACCATAAATGCGTTATGAGTAAAAACCCTATTTTGTACGGCGTTGTCCTGCTGATTGCCTGGTTGGGATTCTCCCCGGCCTTGCAGGCGCGCTTCGAAATGCAGGATGGACGCTATGACGTGGATCTTTCCCTGTCCTCGGCGACTGTCCGCAGCTTTACTTCGGCGCTGACCCGTCAAACGGGAATCCTTTTCGCGTACGAGACCGACCTGGCCAACAAAGAGCTGGGTGACGTCTCCGTTCACGAGAAGCAGGTCAGCCTCGAAAAAGTTCTGAATCAAGTATTTTCCGGAAAGGGAATTTCCTGGAAAATGGTAAAAAAGACCGTTGTCCTGACGGCCGATTCGCAGGCAGCTACCGGCGAAAAGGTAACCATCACCGGTAAGGTGGTCGACGGTTTTGGGGAACCCCTGGCGGGAGCCGGCGTACTTGTCAAAGGCTCCTCCTACGGTGTGACGACCGACCTGGACGGCCGCTATGCGATTCAGGTGAATCGCGGCGCCACCCTCCGTTTCTCCTTCATCGGATTTACGGAGCAGGAAGTCCGCGTGGGTTCGTCCAACAAGATCGACGTCACCCTGCGTGAAGACAGCAACATGCTGGAAGAGACGGTTGTGGTAGGTTACGGTACGCAGAACCGCAAGACCCTTACCTCCGCCATCGCCAAGGTGGACGGCGACAAACTGATGGACGCCCCTGTTACCACGGTCGGTGACGCCCTCAAAGGTAAGGTGACCGGTTTGCGCGTGACCTCGAACAACAACATGGCCGGTGAGGCTCCGCGTTTCCTGATCCGAGGCGGTTCCTCCATCAACCGCAGCAACGACGCCCTCTGCCTGGTGGACGGTGTGCAGCGCGACATCAGCGACATCAACCCGAACGATATCGAATCCATCGAGGTGCTGAAGGATGCCGCTTCCTCCGCTATCTACGGTGCCCGGGCATCCAACGGTGTGATCCTCGTCACCACCCGCAAGGGTGATGCGTTCAAGGAGCCTCAGATCGTGTTCGATACCCAGGTGGGTATCATCGGCCCCTCCCGGATGTGGGATCTGGCCGATGGCGGTGAGTTCCTCCGCATCGTGCGTCCCGCTGCCGCCCAGGGTCCGAATGCGAGCCTGGTGCTGGATGGCCTGAACGGTGCCGGTATCGGCAACACCACCTCTACGGCTGTTTATTCCACCCGCTACCTGAACGACGGTGAGGCTATTCCGGAGGGCTATTCTTCGATGCCGGACCCGGTAGATCCCACGAAGACCATCATCTATACCAGCAAGGACTGGCAGAAAGAATGGTTCCGCAATGTCTTCTATCAGAAGCACTATGTGGGCGTGAATGGTGGCAACAAGGGTATGAAATATGCCGCTTCCCTCGGTTACGTAGGAGATAAGGGTATGCTCCCGACCAACTCCTATGACAACCTTACCTTCCACGGCAACACCTCCTTCAAGGTGACCCGGAACCTGGAAGCTTCCACGACCTTCGACTATTCGCACGGCACCACGCAGCCTACGACGGACAACTACTTCGCCGCTATCGGCCGTGGTATCATGATGTCCCCGACCCATATCGGCAAGTACGACGACGGCACCTTCGCAATGGGTGGTACGAACAAGGCCCAGCAGACGGCCGAGTTCTATTCCGTCTTCTACGACCGCGAGCGTGAGACCAACCGCTTCATGGGCAGCGTGAACCTGAAATGGAACATCACCGACTGGCTGACGGCTACGGGCCAGTATTCCTTCTATGACAACAACTACCGGGGCAGCTACTATGCCCGCGGCGAGTATGATGGTTCGGTCAACTTTATCGGCACGGAGCGTTCCACCACGGAAACTCGCACCGAGACCACCCGTCAGGCCCTGCAGGCCTATCTGACCGCCAAGAAAGCCTTCGGTGAGCACAAGATCGATGCAACGGCCGGTTACGACTGGAGCAAGTGGCACTATGAGTACCTGAACGCAAAGAACCAGGGCTCGCTCTCGGACAAGATCCCTTATCTGCAGTCCGGCGGCGACAACATCTCCGGTACGATGGATATGACCAACCGTCGTTACGACACGGCGCTGATTTCCTATTTCGCCCGTGCACAGTACAACTGGGCCGACCGCTACATCGTGGCCGCTACGATGCGCGCCGATGGTTCGTCCCTCTTCCTGGGCGACAACAAGTGGGGTTATTTCCCTTCGGCTTCCGCCGCCTGGCTGATTAGCGAGGAGCCTTTCTTCAAGAGCTGGAAAGAGAAGGTGAACACCCTCAAGCTGCGTGTTTCCTACGGTCAGACCGGTAACAACGACATCTCCCGTACGGCTCCGCTGGGTGCTTATTCCACCGGAACCTATGCCGGTTACAACACCCTGCTTCCTTCTACGATGCAGAACAAGGACCTGAAGTGGGAGACCACTACCCAGCTGGACCTCGGTCTGGACATGGGCTTCTATAACGACCGCATCCGCGTGGTCTTCGACTACTACAACAAGGTTACTTCCGACCTGATTTTCGGTATCACCCTGCCCGATACGGCCCAGCTGACGAGCGTCCAGTCCAATGTGGGTAGCGTTCGTTTCTACGGTTTCGAGTTCGAACTCCACACGGTGAACATCGCCAAGAAGGACTTCCGTTGGGAGACCGACTTCACCTATTCCTTCAACCGCAACCGCGTGATTTCCCTGCCGGATGAGTACAAGTACGAAATCCTCGACATGGACGGTAATCCTACCGGTGAGGAAGGATACCGTATCGGCGGTGTGGTGACGGCTACCGGTTACCGTTATGGCGGTACGGCCGTAGGTGAGCCTCTGGGCAGCATCTGGGGTTACAAGGTGGCCGGCATCCTGCAGACCGACGAGCAGGCCGCTGCCGCTTACTATGACACCCAGTCGCACGGTTACCGCCGCAGCGACGGTCTGTCCATCCAGGGCCGCAAGGACGTGGGCGACTTCGAGTGGGTAAACCGCTACGGAACCGCCAAGACGGCCGACGGTCAGGAGCAGATTGATGCAACGGACTACTTCCTGCTGGGTAATGTGATGCCTCACTCGATTGGCGGTATCAACAACACCATCAACTGGAAGCGCTTCACCTTCAATCTGTACTTCGACTACGCCCTGGGCCACTCGATTTACAACTATATGAAGACGCGTATGGTCCAGAACACGCTGGGTTATTCCAACTCCAACGTGGATGTGGGCCTGTTCAACGACACCTGGCGCTATCCGGGCGACAACGCCGGCACGGCCCGCTTCTTCCCGAACGACGCCGACTATGGTAACCGTAACTACTCCCGCGGTTCCGACTGGAACGTGGAGAAGGCCGACTACCTCTGCCTGCGTGACGCTTCTGTCTATTATGACCTGCCCGACAAGTGGGCCCGGTTCCTGCACATGAAGAAGTTTACGGTGGGTATCACCGGTAACACCCTTTATTATTTCACGCGTGTGAGCGGCGGTATCTCGCCTGAAACGGGTATCGCAACCGGCTCCGATGCCAGCATGTACTCTTCGACGAACAATGCCAACTCGGACGGTAACCTCCTGCCTTCCACGCGGAAGATTCTGTTCAATATCAAGATAACCTTCTAAAGCAGCGAAAAGATGAAAAAGACTATCCTATACTTCTTTGTGGCGGCCTTCTGCCTTACCGCTCTTTCCGCTTGCCACGACGATTTGAATATCCCGTACGACAATGCCCTCTCCGCCAGTAACATGTGGCAGGATCCGTCCGACCTGGAGCAGTCCGTTCCCGGTCTGTACGAGCGGGTTCGCTCCTTCTTCTCGGGCAGCGAGGCCAATGTCTTCTACTATGGTGAAATCCGCGTCGGCGACCAGATGTGGGGACCCTCGCTGAAAGACAAGGTGCAGGACAACTTCAAGATTTCCTGCCGTCACCAGACCCTCACGCCGGGCAACACCGTCGGTTGGGGCAATGCCTACAAGGCCATCGACCAGGCGAACGCCATCCTGGCCCATTCGGGCGAGTGCCACGCCACCGATGCCATGGTAAAATGGGCCAACGCCCAGGCGTATTTCGCCCGTGCTTTCATGTACTTCTATGTGGTCCGTATGTGGGGTGAGGTTCCGCTGAACCTGGCTCCGGTAGAGGGTACCTCCCAGCCGGAAACCTATCCTTCCCAGGCCACGCCCGCCCAGGTGTACGAGCAGATTGGCAAGGACATTGCCGCCTGCGAGGAGCTTGGCGACGTGCTGGGATCCGAGAAATACTTCGGTACGAAGGACGCCCTGAACATGCTCAAGGCCGAATATGCCCTGTGGATGTACTCCACGCAGAACGGCGGCGAGACTTACCTGACCATGGCCGAAACGGCCCTGAACGCCATCGGCATTTCTTCGTCCAAACTCCTTTCGGTTTATAAGGATGTTTTCGACCGGAACAACCGCAAGAACACCGAGATCGTCTTCGCGATGAACAACTCCGCGACCAGTACGGCCGGCTACCAGGTGTATTTCTGCCACACGTCTAACAACATCAAGAGCACGTACCGCCAGAATCCTGTGCCGATTTCCTCGACGCAGTGGTGGCACTACTCCAAGGAGTTCCAGGCGGAATTGTTGAAGAGCAAGACCGAAGGCGACAAGCGTGTGGATACCAACCTGGGTATCGGCAACTACGGCGCCGACGGCGGCGAGATCAGCTGGTGCAACAAGCTGTTGGGCGATATGAGCGGAAGTACGATGAAGCTCGACAACGACCTGCTCTACTACCGTTACGCCCTGGCCGTGGTGATGCACGCCGAGCTGAAGTACTATCAGGGCAAATATGATGACGCCCTGAAGTCGCTGAACATCATTGCCAAACGTGCGTATGGACGGGACAATGTCTACACCGTGAACACCAAGGAAGCTGTCCTGGGTTGCATCGGAAAAGAGTATTGCCTCGAGTTCCCGGCCGAAGGCGTCGTTTGGTGGGCCTTCATCCGTACGGGTCTCATCTGGGATGCCGTTCCCAATTCGGAAATTCCTGATCAGACCTTTGCCGACCTGCGTGCGAAGAATCCCAACATCCTGCTGTGGCCCATCCCGCAGAGCTCGTTGAACAAGAATACCAATCTTCACCAGATTCAAGGCTGGCAATAAAACTGAAAGACAATGAAAATGAAGATATTTAAATGGGCTCTTGCAGCCCTCTGCATCCTGGGATCCCTTGTTTCCTGCAACAAGGATCTGAACATGGACGGTGCCGATACGACGACGCTCCGTATGTCGCTGACCCCGGCTCCGTCGGTTATCTCGGCCGCGGGTGATAGCTTCACGGCTGCCGTGGTTGTCAACCAGGGACTCGATCAGGAAGTTCCGTGGACCGTTTCGGTCGACAACAACCCCAGCTGGGTTCATGTCGAGCTGACGGAGGTCGAACGGACTTTTACCGGCACCTATGGCGGTGACGAAGCCGTCTATAAGGTAAACGGTATCACGGTGACGGTCGACCCCAACACCACGGGCGCCAAGCGGATGGCCAACCTCCGCTTCACGGTCCCCGATAAAAGTTCCATCGTATACACTCTTAATCAGGCACAGTAATGAAAAGAAGTTTTTTGGTTATGATGCTGGCCGTGGCGGCCCTTGCCGTCGTGCCGGTTTCCTGCCGGCCGGACTTGAACATTGATCCGGTAGCCCCCGTTACTCCTTCGCCTGACGATCCCGACACGCCCACGGAGCGGCCTATTGAACCGGCTCCGTGCACCAACAAGGTGATCGCCCACCGGGGCGGCTCGGCCGAGTGCGGCCAGCCCGACAATTCCATTGCGGCGCTCAAATACACGATGAGCTTGAAGTGCTACGCCATGGAGTGTGATATCTATTGGACGAAGGACAACGATATTATCGTCGCCCACGCCTCCAATACCTATTATATCAATGGCCTCAAGCCTTGGGAGCATACCGTTGAGGAACTCCGCAAGGCCGGTAAGCTCAAAAATGGCGAGGAACTTCCCACGCTGACCGATATGCTGAACACGGTTCAGGTGCTGGGCAGCTGTACCAAACTGGTCCTGGATATCAAGAACCTTGACGCCAGCCTGACGACCTATCCGTCCAAGGCGGTCCAGCGGGCTTGCGAGATTATCAAGGAGCGGAAGGCCGAGAAGTTCTGCGAATTCATCTGCACCGGCAACGCCACGGTAGCAACCGCAGCGGCAGCCTGCCAGGTGAAGTACAAGATTCCCGTCGGCTGGATGTCCACGAACGAGCCTAAGTCCCACCTGGACAAGGGCTTCACCTGGGCCAACCTGAGCGCGGTCTATATCGAGCCCTTTGCGACCGATACGCCCAAGCGGACCATCGATCAGTACCTCAATGCGGGCATGCAGTTCAGTGTCTTTAACGTGGACAAGCAGAAAGGCGACGCCAACGCCGTGTATAGCGAGGAAGCCGTCAACTACTATGTGAGCCGTTACAAAGACCTCCGCTGCATTTGCACGAACTATCCCCAATGGCTTTTATCTAAACTCCAATAAAGCACTAAGAATATGAAATTCAAATATTTAGCCATAGCTCTCGTTGCTCCGTTCCTGCTGGCTTGCCAGCAGCTGGTGGAAGACGTCCCGGCTTCGTCCCCGACCGTCTCCTTCGAGCGGGAGAGCCTGAACGTCCAGGCGGCGGCTTCCGAGATGACCGTCAACCTGACGGCCAACTGCGACTGGACGATTTCCAGCGGTGCGGACTGGCTGCAGGTAACGCCTCTTTCCGGTACCCGTGCAACGACGTCCGTCACCCTTTCCGTTAGCGAAAACACGGTGGAAGATACGCCTCGTAGCGGAGAACTTACCCTCACCGCCAAGGGCGTGACGGCCACGATCAAGATTAACCAGGCGGCTCCGGTGGGCCCGATCCCTCCGGGAACGGCCATCTACACGGTCGAAGACTTCAAGACCTTCCTGCAGCTGGCTCCTTCGTTCACCGCACTCGATGAGACGAAAGTCTATAACGACATCGACCTTGGCGGTGCCACCATCAAGCCGGTTTCGGCGTACAGTGGCGTATTCGATGGCCAGGACCACAAGATCTACAACTTCAAGGTGGCGGCCGATGCCGCTACGCCGGGTCTCTTCCTGAGCAACTCCGGTACCATCAAGAATGTGACCTTCGGTTCCAAGGATGGCAAGAGTTATGATGGTGTGAGTGAAATTACCGCTGCCGATGGCAAGGGTGGTTCCAGCACCGGTCTTGTGGCCGTGAACAATGGCCTCCTGGACAATGTCCATACGTTTGCAAAGGTGATCTTTAAGGCTCGCGAAGGTGTCGATACCAAGTTCGGTGTCGGCGGTCTGGTCGGTACAGCCGGCAGCACGGAGGCGGGTCCTTCCATCATCCAGAACTGTTCCAACCATGCGACGATCGAAACCTCCGGTACCATCGTGGTGGAGACCTCCTTCGGTGGTGTCCTGGGTTATATCCCTGCCGCTGGTACCCAGGTGCTGAATTGTACCAACTATGCCAACCTGTCGGTAGGTATCAAAGTCGCGAGAGTCGTGATGATGGGCGGTGTCGTCGGTCGCTCCGACGTGTCGGCTGTCTTCGATAAACTTGTCAATAGCGGAGATGTGTCCTATGTCCAGGAAGTTGCTCCTTCCACTTGGATGAGTATCGGCGGTGTCGTGGGTACCATGTACAGGGGTTGCAAGTTGACGGCTTCTGTCAATAATGGTGTTGTTTCTTCCAATAACCAGCAGGTGATCCGTATCGGCGGTATCCTGGGTGTGATGAATACCGGCGGCGAAGTGTCCGGCTGTACGAACAAGGGTGCGGTGACCCTCGCCCAGGCCGATCCGAACAACAACTGGCAGGCTGCCGGCGGTATTGTCGGCTTCCAGGAGAAGAGCGGCAACAACGACAAAGACAATGTCATCAAGGACAATGTCAATATGGGCAATGTCTCGATGAGTATCGAGAATGCGACCACGCACGCCAACGGTGTAGGCGTCGGCGGCATCCTGGGTATGGGTTCCCTGCAGCTGAGCATAACGGGCAACACCAATACCGCGAATGTGTCTGTTGTCAACAAGGGTGCAGGTGCCGTCCACGCAGGTGGTATCTGTGGCTCGCTGATCAGGAATTCTTCCGAGACCCAGGCCGGGGACAATGTCAACACCGGTACGATCTCTGCTTCTACGTCCGACAATAACGCGCCTACGGCCGGTGGTATCGTGGGTTATATCGCTGCCGCAACGGGTTCCGATGCCAATGCGGGTCTCCAGGTCTTCACGAATGACAAGAACACTGGCGACGTGGTCTGCGCCAACGCAGCCGGAGCCGGCTCCATCGCCGGTATCAACGGCAACGGTAAACTGGTGGACAGCAAGGTCGGCGGTACCGTGAACGGCACAGCCGTAACCGATGCCAACCTGACGGCTCTGATCCAGGGTTCCGCCAGTACGGGTACCTACGAGAATCCTACCGCCGAGGGCTCGGCGCCCATTACCGGAAAAGGTATCAAGACAGCCGACGACCTGAAAGCCTTTATGACGGCCACCAGCTACGACGAGTGGATGGACGGCGGCGTGGTGAAGGTGCTGGCCAACATCGACGCTTCTTCCATCGAAAACTTCCAGATAGCTGAAATTCCGGCCAGTCTTGTCGTGGACGGTGAAGGACACTCCATCTACAACATCAAGTCGGTTTCCGGCGAGACCATGACCGGTATAATCCTGGTGAACAACGGTACCCTGAAGAACCTCAAGTTCGGTACGAAGGATGGTCTTACCTATGACGGTGTGAGCGCTGTCTCCGCCGCCGAAGGCAAGGGCTGTTCGTTCACCGGCCTGGTGGCCGAAAACAACGGCACCCTCGAGGGAATCACAACCTTCGTAACGGTGAATTATGTTGCGGGAACTGAAACGGCCGAGAATGGCGTGAGCTGCCTTGTGGGCCATGCGGGTGAATCTTCCGTGGTGAAGAACTGCGTCAACAAGGCTACGCTGAATGCGAGCGGCAATACGAAGAAAATCGTTGACTTCGGTACCATCGTAGGCTTTATGGACAAAGCCGGCGCTTCCGTGACCGGATGCTCCAACGAGGTAGACCTGGTTGTGACGATGCCGGTGAAGATGGTTCTCCACATCGGCGGCCTGATCGGGCGTATCAACAATGTCGTGACGGTGGACGACTGCCACAACAAGGCGGCCGTGACCTATGACCAGAAAGAGGCTCCTTCCACGTGGATGAGTATCGGCGGCGTCATCGGTTCCAACTACAACGGCGGCGTTGTCTCCGCTTGTACGAATAAGGGTGCCGTGTCCGCCAACACGCTCCAGGTGGTCCGCATCGGCGGTATCATGGGTGTGCTGAACAAGAGCGGCGCGGTGCGCGACTGCGTGAACGAAGGTACGGTGAACCTTACCCAGGCAGCCAATGCCAACTGGCAGAGCGCCGGCGGTATCATCGGCTTCCAGGAGGCTTCCCAGACCAATGAGAAGGACAACATCATCTCCGGGAACACCAACAAGGGTGCCGTGACGGTAACGGTAGAAAACACCACCACCCACGCCAACAAGGTGGCTGCGGGCGGTATCCTCGGCGAGGGTTGCCTGGCCCTGGATGTGCAGAACAATACCAATACGGCGGCCATCAAGGTGACCAATGCAGCTGCGGGTACTGTCTATGCAGGCGGTATCTTCGGTGCCCTCATCAAGAACAAGTACGAAATCATTTCCACCGGCAACGTGAACACCGGTTCTGTGAGCGCTTCTACTTCCGACAACGCAGCGGCGATGGCCGGTGGCGTGGTGGGCTACATCGCCCCGTCTTCCGGCGGCGATGCCAACACGGTGTCCCTGACCCTCTCGCTCGAGAAGAACACCGGTGCGGTTACCTGTGCGAATACGGCTGCGGCCGGTTCCATCGCGGGTAACAACGCTTCCGGTACGCTCGACAAGTGCATCGCGGGTGGTAGCGTGAACGGTACGGCTCTTACGGCCGCGAACCTCAATGACCTGGTGCAGGGTTCTGGCAGCCAGGGTACTGCTTCCGGTACAACCTTGCCGCAATAGGCAATGATTATCCGGAGACTATCGATTTTTGCAACTGTCGCACTGGCCTTTTTCCTGGCCGGTGCGACAGCCTGCAAAGACCGTGCGATTCCGGAACCCCCTCCTGCCCCCAAACCGGAACCCAAACCGGAACCGGAAGTGGAGGAGACGGTCCTTTTTGAAGAGCGGTTCGACCAGTGTACCTTGGTGGAAGGTCCGGCCATCCAGAGTGATAATTTCAAGGATGACTGCGAAAATCCGCTCAGTCACATTTCTTTTAAATCCTCCGTCTGGAAGACGGTAGGCACCTCGCACGTCTGTTCCAACGAATATTTGAACAGCCGCGGATTCTCGCCTTGGGTCTATCTGTTCCGCGTATCGGAACGCCCGGGCTACCTTTCCTGCGGGGTGAACGGTGACGGCAAGCGAGGCATCATCCAGACGCCGATGCTGTCTGCCATCCGCGAAGTTTCCGACATCCGCGTTTCCTTCGATGTGATGCCCGATCCCGCGATGACCGATGGTTTCTGCTTCAAGGTGTGCCTCGCCGGCGTCATCACCGGCGCGACCCTCAACGGTGCGTCCTATGCCCTGACCGATGTCCACGATGGCATCGAACACAGCCTCCTATTCCCGCGGAAGCAGCTCAAGAGCGGATGGAATACCATCACGGTGGAGGTGTCCAAGGCGACGAACGGGACGATGCTGTATTTCGCGGGCGAAAGCAGCGACAAGACCTTGCATCACGGTTTCTACCTGGACAACATCAAGGTTGTGGAAACGGCGCAGATGAGCCGTCCCGAGAAGGGGCTCCGGGTGCTGTACTGGAACATCCAGAACGGCATGTGGAGCGACCAGCAGGACGATTTCGTCCATTTCCGCGAATTCGTCCGGAAATACGACCCGGACGTGTGCGTATGGGCCGAAGCGCAGTCTATCTATAAGAATCGCAGCACTTCCCAGTGCGCCGAATCCGACCGGTATTTCCCGGGCGGCTGGCAGACGTTCGCCGCCTCGTACGGTCATGCGTACACGGCCCTGGGCGGCTGGCGCATTTACGCCGACGATTATTATCCGCAGGTGGTTACGTCGCGTTATCCCATCAAGACGCTGGCCCTGATTACCGAAACCGACGAGGCGCACCAGCAGATGGCCGATGCCTGGACCGACGGCAAGAGCCACGCGGCCGCCTATCATAAGGAATGTGCCGAGGGTTACTGCCCGGTGGCGCACGGAGCGGCGGTGCAGCAGGTGGATGTGAATGGCGAGAAGATTAACTTCGTCACCCTGCACCTGTGGCCGCACGCCTACAGCTATTACGCCAAGTTCGTCATCAAGAACCAGAATTACGACAACGCGAACAGTGCCGGCGGCAACGCCCAGCGGGAGGCCGAGATCCGCTACATCTGCTCGCGGAGCATCAGCGACCCGCAGTTTGCGGGGGAGAAGAACTGGTTGATGATGGGCGATTTCAACACCCGCAGCCGGTTGGATAACTGGCACTATGGCCTGCCCGAGGGGAGTCCCTTCCTGAGTAGCCACGACTTTATCCTAAACGAAACATCCTATCAGGATATCATCGGCCTGCAGTATCCCGGGCATTTCTTTGCCACGCGTACCTGGGCGAACGATGCGGCCGGCAACACCCCGCCGCGATACGACTTTATCTATGCTTCGCCCGCGATGTACGGACGCGTCCGGAACGCGCTGGTGCTGAATGAGGAATGGACGAATATGATTTGGGCCATGTCCAACTATTACGACTCGTCCGACCATCGGCCGATTCTGGTGGATTTCGCGCTTTAACCCAGATAGTGGATAAACAGCATGGTGAGATCGTCGCTCTGCGGCGCATCTCCCACAAAGTCTTTTACGGCTGCCTGCATGGCTTCCAGATGCTGTGCCGAAGGGCGTCGTGTCCGCAGGACCTGCACCATCCGGTCGTCGCCGAACTGCTGGGCTGCGGCATCCTCCGCCTCGGTAACACCGTCGGTAAAGAGGAACATGGCATCATCGGGATGGAGGGTTACCTCCTGCTCTTTAAATTCAATTTCGGAAACTACACCCAGGGGGAGATTGGGGACCGCGTTCAACGGTCGGATGTCGCCACACAAGAGAAGCGGCGGATTATGGCCGGCATTGCAATAACTCAACTGTCCGGAAGCGAGGTCCAACACCCCCAGGAAGAAGGTGACGAACATATCGTTCTTATTGTTCCTGGAGAGGGAATTGTTCATGCTCGTGACAATGCGCGCAGGCGAAGAATGGTGGCTGGAAATGGCGCGGAACAGGGTGCAGGTCACCGACATCACCAACGATGCGGGTACGCCTTTTCCGGAAACGTCACCGATACAGAAGAAAAGCTTTTCGTCCCGGATATAATAGTCGTACAGGTCTCCGCCCACTTCCTTGGCCGGAATCATGGCCGCGGCGAAATCCAGGTCTTTCCGGTCCGGGAAAGCCGGGAAGGATTGGGGAACCATGGACATCTGGATGTCATGTCCAATCTTCAACTCGCTGAGCATGCGCTCCTTCTGTTCGCTGGTTCGCTGGTATTCGATGAGGTTTTTGGTGACAATCTGCAGGATAATAATCAGCATCACCACACCCAGGATGGATAAGCCCACCATGGCCATCCCTACCTTGTGCACGCTGGCCATCAGGTCCCTTTCCGGGACAATCACGGACAGGGTCCAGCCCGTACGGGTAACCTCCGAAGTATAGGTATGGAATTTTTCTTTTGCGGCCAGGGCCTCACCTTCGCTGATGAGGGTGTTCCCGGCACGGCTTACGATGGTACTGATGGCGTTGGGATAGAATCTCATTTCGCCCACCACGGAACCCAGCCAGTCAAGGGAGAGGTCGGCCGTGAGAATGGCGGCCACTTGTCCGTCCGCGTCTATGACGGGCAGGGAGAAGGTGGTCATCAGCAGGTCTCCGCCACCTTCGTCAAAGTAGGGCTCCGACCAATGTCCGTCCTGGTCTTTCTGGGGAGCGGTAAACCACTCATGGGCGGGATAGTTATAGGACTCGGTGGCGAGGGAAAGCATCCGGAAACCATCCTGCACCGAAGAATCCCGAACCGCATAGGGGGCAAAGAGGGGGACTCTTTTATTGTAGCCCGGAATCAGGGCAACGGTCGAGCCCGTCACCACTGGGTTGTCCAGAACCACGCGCATGGGGACCCGGGAAAGGGTGTCCGGCTTTTTCAGGCAGAGCTGTGAAATCCAAATGCTGTTCCGGACCGCTGCCTCGGTCTGGTCCACGATATCCATGATCTCTTTCCGGGCTTCGTTCAACTCGCTTTCCGCCCGCAGCGAGGCCTCTTCCCTGATGGCCTTGTGCGAATAATACACCTGAAGGAAAGTGATAATTGCGAGCGTGACGGCCGCAACAAAGATCACCATTGTTCCTCCCCGTGTAGAAATGCCGAATACTGATTTTATCATGGACTAGTGATTGCAATAAACAAAGATAAGAACTATTCTTTAAAGAACAAAGAAGGTGACCATGGGTCTTTCGACGAATGATCACCTTTTTGTCTGGATGAAAGGACTTGAACCTTCGACCTCCTGGTCCCTAACCAGGTGCGCTACCAACTGCGCCACATCCAGATTGGGACCGCAAAGATAAGCATTATTTCGGAATATCCTGCTTTTTTTATAAAAAATTCCAGAAAGAGGGGAAATGTTGAGGTGATCGGCAATTTCTTTGTTGATCATCCCTTTGGCAACGCAGACCAGCACCTCCTTTTCCCGGCAGGACAGGGTGCTGTCATCCTCCTGTTCATGGTGCAAAGCTACGGCTTTTCGCATCGAATTCAAATCCCCATTTCTTGGGATTGACTATTTCTACGCCAAAGAAGGTATGTTTGCCCTCTATGCCCGTAACAGCGAAGCCTGGTTGAAACTGAAATATAGCTTCTAATTAGAACGTAACCGGAATAGCCTGTAAATCATCCGGGCGGGAGGAGGTGCCCACCAGGAGTTCGTAGTCCCCATGGAGCGGGCGCATACGCTGGCTGTCCGGGTCCCACCAGGAGAAGGTCTCGTCCGAAAGCGGGAGGCTGGCCTTGACGGTCTTGCCCGGCTGGGTCTTCACGCGCACAAAACCGCGCAGGGTCTTCAGCGGACCGTCCGGGTCATCGTTCCTGCGCAGGTACAGCTGGAGCACCTCGTCCTGCTCGCAGTCCCCCCGGTTGGCCAGGGTCACTTCCACACAGGCGTTGCGCCGAAGTCCCCTGGCGCTCACGCCTTTCAGCCGGATATCTGAAAGCTCCACGGGAGCATAGCCCAGGCCGAAACCGAAGGGGAAGAGGGCTTCGCCGCGGAAGAACCGATAGGTATGTCCTTCCATGGCATAATCCTCGAAAGGCGGCAGCTGGTCCACGTTCTGATAGAAGGTGACGGGCAGTTTCCCGGAGGGGCTGTAATCGCCCAGGAGCACATCGGCGATGGCGTGGCCGCCCTCCTGTCCGGGATACCAGGCCTGCAGGATGGCGTCGCAGCTTTCCGTTTCGGGCACCAGGCCCATGGCGCTGCCCGAGAAGTTCACCAGAATCACCTTTTTCCCGCCCTCGCGAAGCCATTGCAGCATCTGGCGCTGGACGGCCGGAAGTTCGAGGCTGGAGCGGTCGCCCCCGCCGAATCCGGGCACTTCAACCTTCATTTCTTCTCCCTCGAACCGGGCCGAAATGCCACCCGCGAAAATCACGTAATCCACGCCGCAGAGGTTCTCCATCAGGTTTTTCTGCGTTATTACCCGGGTACCGGTTCCCGGTGCGATCAGGGTGTCCGCAATCCCGCAGGCGTCGAAGGAACGCAGGTTCGGGAAACGCTCCTGCAGGCCTTGCAGCAGGGTAACCGTCTTATGCGGAACGGGGTTGTAGTTGCCCCACATCATCTCTACGTTGTCGCGGTTGGGGCCGATCAGGGCCACGCGCGCATCGGCCGGCAGGGGCAGCACGGCATCCCGGTTCTGCAGGAGCACGAGCGATTCGCGGGCCATGCGGCGTGCCAGGGCCAGATGTTCGGGACCCTCCACCATCTCTTCCGGAAGGTTATCCCAAGGCGATTCCCGGTCCATTTCGCCCAGGCGGAACCGGGCGGTGAGCAGGCGGAGAAGGGCGCGGTCGATATGGGCCTCGTCTTCGTCGCCGCGGGCCACCGCTTCGGCCAGATGTTGGAAATGGTTGCCGCATTCCAGGTCGATTCCGTTATTGACGGCGTCGGAAATGGCGGCCAGCGTGTCTTTGGACCAATGGTGGTTGGTATAGAGGTCTTCGATGCCGTGGCAGTCGGTGGTAATGATGCCTTTAAAACCCCATTCCTCGCGCAGCAGGGTGTCTATCAGGTAATCATTGACGGCGCAGGGCTTGCCCCGGAAGGCGTTGTAGGCGGCCATTACTTCCTGGACATCGGCCTTGGTGACCAGGTCCTTGAAGGCGGGGAGGTATGTTTCGTGAAGGTCACGTTCCGAGCAGGTGGCGTTGAAGGTATGACGCAGGGGTTCCGGTCCCGAATGTACCGCAAAATGCTTGGCACAGGCGTGGGCCTTCAGCACCTTGTTGCTGGGGTCTCCCTGCAGGCCGCGGACCACGGCCATACCCAGCCGGCCGGTCAGGTAAGGGTCTTCCCCATAGGTCTCCATGCCGCGTCCCCAGCGCGGGTCGCGGAACAGGTTGATGTTGGGCGTCCAGAAGGTAAGCCCCTGGTAGATGTCCGGGTCTCCTTCCATTTCGGCCAGGCGGTTCTTGACGCGCGCCTCATCGCTCACGGAAGTAAAGACCTCATAGATAAGCGGTTCATCGAACGATGCCGCCATCCCGATGGGCTGCGGGAACACTGTCGCACTGCCGTTGCGGGCCACCCCGTGCAGGGCCTCGTTCCACCAGTTGTAAGCGTGGATGCCCAGGCGCGGAACGGCTACCGACCGGTTCTTCATCAGCGCGCCTTTCTCTTCGAGGGTCAGCCGGCCCAGCAGGTCGGCGGCGCGTTCTTCGGCCGGGAGGCTCTTGTCCAGATACGCGGGCCCTTCGTGAACCGTCCGGCACGAAACGGCTGCCGCCAGGGCAAACAGGAGTACGAATTGATAATACAGTTTCATGGGGATGTTTTTTCTTTTAGCAAAGATAAGGAAGATTCATGAAAATACACTAACTTTGTAGCTGTGAAAGGAAGATGGCATATCCTGCTGCTTGCGGTGTGGTACCTGCTTGCTGTGACGGGGATCGATATCCACCGGGACATTGAGCATGGCCATTCCTATATAGTACCTTCCTTGATAGGAGGAAACTGTGAACTCATTCATCCGGACCACCACTGCCACGACGAAGCACACGAGGAGGGTTGCCTGGACGGGGAGGATTGCTGCTCGAACGATTATCTCACGCTTATCGCACAGGGGGAAGATGCCTCCTGGGTGCCTGCCCTGACTGTTTTCAGCAAGGTAATCGCCGCGCCGGTCGTTCCCCTTGCTATCCGTTCGGTTTCTTTCTCCCTGAAGAAGGAGAGTGGCGTGCCGCCTCCTTCCCCTTTCCCGGAAACGGTCTTCCAACTGCTGCGTGTGTTGCGGATCTGATGCCTTTGCCCGGCCTTTTTACCAGGCCGAGTTAAGGTATTATGTTCCATTTAACACACGTACAACATGCAACACAAAACAATATTATTCCTCCTTGCGGGGCTTTGTGTCCTGCAACCTGTCCCTGTCCGCTCGCAAGAGCCGCCAGAGAAGCGCGACACGCTGGACCAGGCGGTCTTCGTAGCGCGTGGAAACGCCAATTTCCTTTCCAAACACAAAGACCTCCGCACGGAAGTCATTACCGCAGCCGGCCTCTGCAAAATGGCCTGCTGCAACCTGGCCGAAAGCTTCGAAAACTCGGCGAGCGTGACCGTGGGCTATTCCGATGCCGTTACCGGCGCGCGTCAGATCCGACTCCTGGGCCAGAACGGCATCTATACGCAGATGCTGGACGAAAACCGCCCCGTGATGCGCGGTCTGGCGGCACCCTTCGGGCTCAACTATGTCCCCGGGCAATGGCTGGAGAGCATCCAGATAGCCAAGGGCGTAACCTCCGTGGTTAACGGCGTGGAGTCGATGACCGGCCAGATCAACCTGGAGCACCGCAAGCCGACGGATGAGATTCCGCTCTTTGTCCAGGCCTCGGTGATGAACGACACCAAGACCGATTTCAATGTGGCCAGTTCCCTCCAGCTGGACAAAGAAGGGAAGTGGAGCACCGTGTTCCTGGGCCATTTCGACGGCAATTTCAAAGAGATGGACCATAATGACGATGGCTTTATGGACGACCCCCGCCAGCGGCAATTCAGTTTTTCCAACCGCTGGCTGTATCAGGGATTCGACGGGAGCCAGGTACGCTTTGGCGTAAGGGGTATTGCCGATAACCGCCAGGGCGGACAGATGAGCGGGGACTGGACCACCGACATCCGGAATTCGAACCTGGGCGCTTACTTGAAGGCGGGAATCCCGCTCAACAAGGAGAATACCTCCAATATCGCCCTGGTGGCCGATTATACCTGGTACCGGATGGACGGGGATTTCACCACACGCCGCTATGACGCCCGTCAGCATTCCGCCTTCCTGAATCTCCTGTACCAGAACCACAATGTAGAACAGCATCATTTTACGCTCGGACTTAGCGAGACCCTGGATTTCTTCCGTGAAAAGTACCTGTGGGGCGCCTTCAATGGAGATGCCCTGATAAATACCACTTTGAACAATCTGGGTGCCTTTGGAGAATACACCTTCCACTCGGCGGACGAGACCACTTTCAGCGCCATCGTGGGCCTGCGGGCAGACTGGTTCAAGGATAACGGCGTCCGCTTCAGCCCGCGCCTGACGCTCAAATGGGCGCCTTCCGACAGCTGGGTTTTCCGCGCCAACGGCGGCCGGGGCCTCCGCTACAGCAATCCCATTTCCGACAACATCGGTGTCCTGTCTACCGGAAAACAATTGCTCGGCCCCTATACGGAGCATATTCTTGAGGACAGCTGGACCTTCGGAGGGAATGCTACCTGGTACATCGGCGGTTCGTCGACTACCTACCTCAGCTTTGATTATTTCCGGACGCAGTTCCGCGAGCAGATGCTCGTAGAAAACGGTCCCGATTCCCGCGCTTCATCCATTGTCTTTTCTCCGCTGACCGCCTTGAAAGACGGCTATTCCTATACCGACAATTTCCAGGTAGATTTCAGTACGGAGCCGCTGGAGGGTCTTACCCTTACCCTGACGGGCCGCTTTACGAATGCCCGGCAGAAGTACGTCGGTACCCTTGCAGAAGATGACATCAAACCTATGACCAGCCGTTACAAAGGCGTCCTGAATGCCCAATATGCGACCCACCTGAACAAGTGGATCTTCGATTTCACGGCTTCCATCAACGGACCCTGCAAGGTCTGGGAGTTTATGAAGGGCTACAAGGGAATGTATTCCGACGGCTGGACGCCGGTATATCCGCTCCTCTATGCCCAGGTTACCCGCCGCTTCAAAGGCTTCGACCTGTATCTCGGCGGAGAGAACCTGACCAACTACCGCCAGCAGGATCCCATCCTGTATGCGGACCAGCCTTTCTCCACCGGATTCGACGCCAGCTGCGTCTGGGGCCCGCTGATGGGCATCCGCGTCTATGGAGGTGTCCGCATCACCCTCTGGAAAACCGTAAAAGAATAAAAATCAAAAACATACAGATATGAAAAAGTCATCATTCCTTGCCGGAGCCGTTCTCTGCATCCTTCTCCTTTCTTCCTTTATGGCAAAGCCCGTTTTTCGCAAGGTGGTCTATGCCTCTACGGTGGACTGCGTCGGCTGCAAGAAGAAGGTGATGGAAAACATCTCCTTCAATCGTGGGGTAAAGGATGTTTCCGTGGACCTCTCGGCACAGACCGTTACGATTGTCTTCGACGAGTCCAAGACCGACACCGTCGTCCTCGGCGGAGCCCTGCGCAAGCTGGGCTACGGTGCAAAAATCGTCCAATACGAGTAGGAGGAGTATCCAACAATCCACATTTTTTATTATATTTGTGTGATATGTCAAAAAGATAAAAATATTAACACAAAGATATGGAAGCTAAAGAGAGAATTGCGAACTCGCTGAAGTTCGCTACCGACACCAAGGTTTTTGAAATGGGACAGGGCGTTGCCGCCCTCGCTCCGAAGGTTTTTGCCGAACTCTTCCCCGGCCGGAAGGGTGTCATCGTCGCCGACGTGAACACCTGGCCCGCCCTGGGCGAGAAGGTCGAGGCCCTCTTCGCCGCGGCCGGCAACCCGGTGGAAAAATACATCATCGACAAGCAGGAATTCCACGCCGAGTGGAAGTATGTGGAGATGGTGGACAAGGTTGTCGAGGGCGATTTCGCTGCGGCGAAGGCCATCGAGAACGATGAAAACCACGTTGAGGCCGATGCCAAGCAGGCCTTCCGCGAGCCGTCCGACAAGAATTACATCCTGATTTCCGTCGGTTCCGGTGTGATCAACGACCTGTGCAAGCTCTGCTCGCACCACCACGGTCAGCAGTACCTGACCCTTCCTACCGCCGCTTCCGTGGACGGTTATTCGTCGTTTGGCTCGTCCATTTCCTACCAGAACGCCAAGCAGACCTTTACCTGCCCGGCTCCGGTTGCCATCATCGCCGATATCGACGTGATTGCCGCCGCTCCGAAGGAGATGACGGCCGCCGGCTATGCCGACCTGGCCGCAAAGGTGCCCGCGGGCGCAGAGTGGATGGTGGCCGACCTGATGGCCGCCGAGCCCATTATCCCGCCGGCATGGCACATGCTGCAGGACTATCTGGACGATTTCCTGTCCAACCCGGCCGGTGTGGCCGCCGGTGATCCGAAGGCCGTGGCCGACCTCTTCGAAGGCCTGACCCTGAGCGGTTTCGCCATGCAGGCCGCCCGCTCCAGCCGCCCGGCTTCCTGCTGCGACCACCTCTTCAGCCATATCCTCGATATGACTCACCACCGCTTCAAAGGCAAACTCCAGAGCCACGGTTTCCAGGTATCGATTGGTACCCTTACCATGTGCGCCGTCTTTGACGAGCTGTTCAAACTGGATCTGACGAAGCTCGATGTAGATGCCGCCGTGGCCGCCTGGCCTACGCTGGAGAGCGAGCAGCAGCGCGCCCTGGCCATCTTCAAGAACTTCCCGGCCCCGGATCTGGGATATACGCAGATTACCATGAAATACGACGCCGCCCGCAATGTCCGTCTGCAGCTGAACGTGCTGAAAGACAAGTGGCCGGCCTTTAAGAAAGCCCTTCAGGGCCAGGTTTGGCCCTTCGCCAAGATGCAGGAAGCCTTCCGGATTGCCGGAGCTCCCTACGATCCTTCCCAGATCGGCGTTACCCGCCAGATGCTCAAGGATATGTTCCCCACGGTGCAGCTGATGCGCTTCCGCTACAATGTGCTCGACCTGGCCAAGCGTGGCGGTTTCTATGATCAAATCGTAGAACCGGTCTTTGCCGCCGGCGGTGCATGGGATCTGGCTAAGGAGAAATAGCCTATGGAACCCACCCCTTCCGTTAAGCCGTTTGTCCGGATTCACGACGAGGATACGGGCAAGACGAAGTGGTTCCTTTCCTGGCAGTGGCAGGTCATCCTGACCTCCATGATCGGGTATTCGATTTTCTACTTCGTCCGCAAGAATTTCGCGTTCGCGATGCCGGCGCTGGGGGCCGAATACGGCATTACCAACAAGAGCTTCGGTATTATCCTGTCGCTCGTGGGCATCATCTATGGCGTATCGAAGTTCCTGAACGGCATCATCGCCGACCGCGCCAACGCCCGCTGGCATTTTGCCATCGGCTTGTCGGCCAGCGTCGTCATCAACTTCCTCTTCGGCTGGACGGCCGACCTGAGCCACTGGATTACCGGACAGGAAAGCGGCCCGGACTTCATCAACGCCTTTGTCATGGCCATTGCCGTGCTGCTGGTGATGAACAACATTGCCCAGGGTTCGGGCTTTGCCCCCTGCAACCGTCTCCTGGTGCATTGGATCCCGCCCAAGGAACTGGCATCCAAGCTGTCTATCTGGAACACCGCCCACTCCGTAGGCGGAGCGCTGGTGAGCATCCTTTGCGGCTCCATTATCGGAGGAATGGGTGTAAACTTGAGCAGTGACACCTCCGTGGTGGCCAGGATTGCCGAAAACCTGGGCAAAGACGTGACCGATCAGGCCGTTATCACGGCTGCGGAGCACGTGGGTGCCTGGCAATGGTGCTTCTGGATTCCGGCCATCATCGGCCTGGCGGGCGTGGTGCTGATGTGGTTCTCGGTCCGGGATACGCCCAAATCGGTGGGCCTGCCCGAACTGGAAGGCACCAAGACCGAAATGGACGACAATGACACTGCCGCCGGTTACAAGGAGTTCGTCTCCAAGATGGTCTTCAAGAATCCGGTTATCTGGATGCTGGCCATTGCCGACCTCTTTGTCTACGTGGTCCGTTTCGCCATCTTTGACTGGGGCCCGAAGTTTATGACCCAGGGTGCCCAGGCCTTTACCCCGAAAGAGGCGGGTTGGGCGGTTGCCTGCTTTGAAATCTTTGGCATCATCGGAATGGTGGTATCGGGTTTTGTGACCGATAAACTCTTCAAGAGCAAGGGCCAGCGGGTGTCTGCCATCTGGATGGTGGCGACGGCTGCCGCCCTGCTACTCCTGTGGGCCCTTCCCAAGAGCTGGGGCTTTATTCCCTATTGCATCGGCCTGGGCCTGGTAGGCTTCATCCTCTATGGTCCGCAGACCCTGGCGGGCGTGACGGCGGCCAATATGGCCACCAAGAAAGCCGCCTCGGCCGCGGTGGGCCTGGTGGGCCTGGTGAGCTACGGCGCCAACCTGTTTACGGGTATCGGCATCGGCTGGTACGCCGACCGCTATGGCGACGCTTTCTGGTCTTACCTGTACCCCGTCCTGGCGGTGGTGTCCCTGATCGGCGCCTTGTTCTTCGCCCTTACTTGGAACGCCAAAAACGGATATGAACGTGCAAATGAAATCAAACGATAACATGAAAAAGACCGTTATCCTTTGTCTGGCCGCCTTGCTCTTTGTGGGCGCCGACGCCTTTGCCCAGTACCAGACCGTCCGTGCTTTTTCGCACCGCGGCGGCCGTATGGAAAACGACGAAAACACCCTTTCAGCTTTCCAGAAGAGTCACGAGATTGGTTATACCGGTTTCGAGACCGATATCCGAATGACCAAGGACGGCGTGCTGATCATTACGCACGACCAGACCCTCGAGCGGACCACCAACGGTACCGGCATCGTGGAAGAAAAGACCTGGGAGGAAATCCATTCCTACGACACCAAGGGCGGACACAAGATCCTCACCCTGGATGAACTTATGGACTTCTTCAAAGACAAGAAGGGTCTCTATGTGGAATTTGAACTCAAGACCCGGCCCGAGGAACTCTATCCGCAGGAGCGGCTGGAGGCCTATTGCGACAAGCTTTACGAGCGCGTGATGCGGGACAAGCCGGCCGATGCCGAATTCGTTTTCACTTCTGCCGATTACCGCGGCCTGCGCTACCTGATGAGCAAGCATCCCGAGTGCAACTACCTGATGATTTCCTCCAAGCCGGTCTGCGACGAGACCATCTCCATGGCCAAGGCGCTGGGAATCAAGCGAATCGGTTGCAAGATGTACGGCACCAGCCGGGCCATGGTGGAAAAGGCCAAGAAAGAGGGCCTCATCGTGAGCCTCTGGCCTACGGAGAAAATCGAGCATTTCATCCTGGGCATCTACCTGGGCGCCGATTTCCTCTGCACCGACATTCCGCAGGAGTGCATGACGACAATCCGGGAGCATTTCCCCTGGTGTAACGTGATTTACTAATTGACGATGGATCAGAAGTTTGTCATTGGAATGGACTTTGGGACCGATTCGGTCCGCGCGGTCCTGGTGGATGCGAAAGACGGACGCGAATACGCCAACGCCGTCTGCAATTATCCCCGCTGGATGAAGGGCCTGTACTGCGATACCTCGCAGGACCGCTACCGCCAGCATGCCCGGGATTATGTGGAAGCCATGACCGAGGTGCTCCGCCAGGTGGTCGCCGCCTGTCCGGATCCGCGTGCGATAGCCGCTATCTCCATGGACACCACGGCCAGCACCCCCTGCCTGACCGATGACAAGATGGTCCCTCTCTGCCTCAAACCGGGTTACGAGGACAATCCGGACGCGATGTTCGTCCTGTGGAAAGACCACACGGGCACCCGGGAAAGCGCTGAAATTGAAGCGCTGTGCGCCGCCTCGCCGGTAAATTATGCCTGCCACACGGGCGGAAGCTACTCACCCGAAAATTTCTGGTCCAAGGTCCTGCACCTCCTGCGCAGTTCCGAAAAGTTACGTGCCGATGCATTTTCGGTCATCGAACTGTGCGATTTCATCCCGTCCGTGCTGACGGGAGCGTCCGCGCCGGAGCAAATCCGCATGAGCCACTGCGTGGCGGGGGCCAAGTGGATGTGGGCCGAGGAATGGGGCGGTTTCCCGCCGGAGGAATTCTTCCAGAAACTGGATCCGATCCTCCTGCCGGTGCTGCGGAACCTCCCTCCCACCAACCACTATTGCAGCGAAGCCTTCGGCCGCCTGAATGCAGAATGGGCCGCCAAGTTGGGCCTCTCCACCGACGTCCTGGTGGGCGTAGGCAATGTGGACAGCCATTCGGGAGCCGTCGGCGCCGGAGTGGCCGAGGGCCGCATGGTGATGAACCTGGGAACATCGGCCTGCTATATGGGGGTGGTCCCGCGCGAGAAGATTGGCGGGAAAGACATTCCGGGCGTGTTCGGACAGGTAGATGGAATGATCCTGCAGGGGTTGGACGGTATCGAAGCCGGCCTGTCTTCCTTCGGCGATGCCTTTGCCTGGCTGCGGCGCCTGCTCAGCTGGCCGCTGGACACCTTGCTGCCCGCCGATGGCGTGGAGGCGTTGAAAGACCAGATCCTCCCGGCCCTTACCCGCGAGGCGGAGAAGTTGCCGCAGCGGGAGGATGCGCCGCTTGCCACAGACCATTTCAACGGCCGCCGGAGTCCCTTCTCGAACGGCTCCCTGACGGCATCCCTTCAGGGGTTGAAGCTGTTCAGCTCGGCCCCGGAACTATACTATGCCATTGTGGAGTCCACCTGTTTCGCCACCCGCACCATCCTGGATCACCTGGCCTCGTACGGGGTCCGGATCGACGACCTGGTGGCTTGCGGCGGCGTAGCCCAGAAATCGCCTTTCGTGATGCAGATGATGGCAGATGTCTGCGGCCGGGACATCCTCGTCTCCGCTACCAAAAACGGTGGCGCACACGGCTCGGCCATCCACGCAGCGGTGGTGGCGGGTTGCTGGCCGGATGTACCGTCGGCCCAGAAAGCCATGTGCCCTCCCGTGATGAAGACCTATCGGCCCGATGGCTCGAAAGCCGCCATTTTCGAGACCCGTTACCGCCGGTATCGCGCCGCGGTGCAATTTAACGAAGGAAAGGAAGAGAAATATTAACTTATCATATAGGAATATGACGGAAAAAACAATGACCGTAACGGCAGCCGGCGGCTTCCACGTTCGTCCTGCCAGTGAAATGGCCCGGATTGCAAAGTCCTTCTC
>CADCCI010000003.1 GCA_902799895.1 uncultured Bacteroidia bacterium
ACGAGCACACCTTCCAGGCCGATTTTACGACCCGGTTAGGCAAGGCGGCCGGCAATCTGTCCACCGGCGTCAAGTTTATTTACAGGGGAAACTCTTCGGAAGAAGATCTCTATCTCCGAAGCGACGGAATCAACTATGTCCTGAAAGAAGAAAGCAGCATCGACTACAATTATACCAATAAGATAGGTGCCGCCTATGCAGAGTACAGCCATACCCTGGGCGCCTTCGGTATCAAACTCGGCGGCCGGTACGAATATACCTGGCAGGACATCGACTACAAAAAAGGGCCGGCGAAGGGATATGCCACCCGGTACGGAACCTTTGTGCCCGCCGCCAGCCTGCAATACACCCTGGCTCCTGCCAGCAACATCGGCCTTACCTACAATGTACGCATCAGTCGTCCCGGCATCAGTTACCTGAACCCGTTCGTAGATGTATCCAACCCCACCCACCATGCGTACGGAAATCCGGACCTGGACGTCGCCAAGAGCCACAATTTCTCATTGGTGTACAATTTCTACAGCCCGAAAATCATCCTGAGCGCCACCCTGGGCCACGAACTGGCCCACGACGGTATCGCCGATTATACGTTCTCCGAAAACAATATCCTGAAGACCACCTACGGCAATATCCTCAAGAGCAACGCAACCAAACTGAACGTATTTGCCAACCTCAATCTGGGCAAAAGCAGCAGGATTTACGCCAACGGAGGCGTTTCCTATCAGGATAACCACAGCCAGGAACTGGATTATAGCAAGGAATTCTGGAGTTTCAATCTGATGTTGGGAGCCCAGCAAACCCTCTTTTGGGACCTGAGGCTGTCGGAAAACCTGATGATCATGCCCAAACGGTACACCTTGCAAGGCTGGACTTCCGGCATCAACTTTGCCATTCTCAGCATCACCAAGACTGGCTATGCCTCGAAAACCCAGGTGGACATTCCCGTCCGACAGGCAATGATTGCCATCAGCTGGTCCTTCGGCAAGTCGGGTATCAAGGTAAAAAAGACCGACAGGACCATCAAAAACGATGACATCCTGGAGAAGGAAGCGGACGCCGCCGCCAGCGGGAAACTGCCGGCCGGAATGTAACTACCTGGCAAACAAGGCGAACAGGGCACTGCCGCTGCCGGACATGGCCGCATAGACGGCGCCGGCATCGTACAGGGATTGTTTGACGGCCGCCAGGGCCGGATGTTTGGCGAACACGGTCTCTTCAAAATCGTTCACCAGGCAGTCCTTCCACTCCGTCACCGGACGAGCCAGGGCTTCCCGCAATGCAACCGGCTGGTTTTCACGAACTTCGCGCGGGACGATGCCGCGATAGGCATCGGCCGTGGAGACCGCAATCCCTTCGGGGACCAGCACCTGCAGCTGATAGCCTTCCAGCGAGAGCGGGAAAGGGGTCAGCACCTCTCCGCGACCGGTTCCCAGCATGGGTTCTTCGTAGATAAAGAACGCGCAGGCGCTGCCCAGCCGGGCCGCATAAGCGGCCAGTTCTTCCCGGGAAAGGGGCAGGGTGAACAGGTCAGAGAGCATGCGGAGGGCAAAAGCGGCATCGGACGAACCGCCCCCCAGGCCGGCCCCCACCGGGGAGGTCTTCTCCAGATAAATCTTGACCGGGGGCAGATGGAAGTCGGTATCCAGCAAGGAATAGGCCCGGGCGGTCAGGTCCGACAGCGGGTCCCAGTCCACTCCGCCGGCTTTGGCAAGGGTAATCATGAGTTTCCCGTCGGGCGAGATGGCCTGCGCCACCTGCTCCTGTCCGTACCGGGCGAACAACGAAGCCGCCGTCTGTCCGAAGGTGTCGGCGGGAACGATTTCCAAGGTGTCGGAAATGTCGCGATACGGGACAAATACGGTCTCCAAATCGTGGTATCCGTCCGTCCGTTTGCGGATTACGGACAATCCCAGGTTGATTTTCACATGCGGGTGCGCGATCATCTTTTTCTCTTTTTTGGCGTACTAAGTTACAAAATAATTATCTTTGTAAGCTATAATAATAAAAGACGGAATGAAATTTTATGATGTCATCGTGGCGGGCGCCGGTCCCGCCGGCCTGTGCGCCGCAGTGGCAGCCGCCCGGCAAGGAGCCCGGGTTGCCCTGGTGGAGCGCTATGGCGTAGTGGGCGGAAACCTCACTGCAGGCTATGTGGGCCCCATCCTGGGAATGGTCGGGAAAGGAACCCTGCGGGACGAGCTCGTCAAACTGCTGGGCGTCCCGGAGAACGATATGATTGGGGAAACCGGAAAGGCCCACGATGTAGAACGTGCCAAGCTCCTGCTTGCCCGCTGGGTAAACCACGAGAACATTGACGTCTATCTTCAGTCCTCCGTTGCAGGTGTCCTGAAAGAAGGCAACCGCGTTACAGGCTTGTCCATCGCCACCCAGGAAGGACTCCTGGACCTGAAGGGCAGCGTGGTCATCGACGCCACAGGCGACGCGGTGGTCTCCTACCTGGCCGGTGCTCACATTGAAAAAGGTCGGGAAGACGGCCTGATGCAGCCGGTGACCCTGGAATTCACCATTGACGGCGTGGACGAACGGATAGGCCTGATCTGCATCGGCGACGTGGACAACGTCCAGCTGAACGGCATCCGTTTCCTGGATTGGTGCAAGCAGCGGGCCGATGAGGGCAAGCTCCCCCAGAAACTCGCCGCGGTGCGCCTGCACCCCACCGTCTATTCCGGACAGCGCCAGGTGAACACCACCCAGGTAAACGGGGTGGATATCACCCGGGTAGACCAGATTTTCAAAGCCGATCTCGAACTGCGCGAGCAGATGTTCCTCCTGGAAGCTTTCCTCCGCGAAAACGTTCCGGGCTATGAGAACATCCGCGTCATCTCCAGCGGAACCACCACGGGCGTGCGCGAAAGCCGCCGGGTGATGGGCGACTATGTCATCACCGCCGAAGAACTGGCCGCAGGATGCCGCTTCCCCGATGTAGTGGTGCACAAGGCCGAATTCATCGTGGATATCCACAACCCCGCCGGCGCCGGCCAGGCCGAGGACCATATCCAATATTGCAAACCGTACGACCTCCCCTACCGCTGCTTCCTCCCCGCCGGGCTGGAAGGCCTGCTGGTTGCGGGACGCTGTATTTCCGGCACCCACCGCGCCCACGCCTCGTACCGGGTCATGTCCATCTGCATGGCCATGGGCGAAGCCACCGGCATTGCCGCGGCCCTCGCCGCCCGGAAGGGCTGCACGCCGCGTGCGCTGGATGTAAAGGAACTCCAACAAATTATGACCAACCAGGGAATCGACCTTTTCGATGAATAATTTTCTCAAAAACAATGCGCTCTCGCTGATGCTCCTGACGGGTGTCATCATTGGCGGCGCCCTTGGCCTTGTATTCGGTGACGGTGTACGTTTCCTCCGCCCCTTCGGCCAGATTTTCCTCAACCTGATTTTCGTGCTGGTGGTTCCGCTGGTATTCTTCAGCATCGCCTCTTCCATTACCGGACTGCAGCGCAGCCACGTAATCGGCAAGGTCCTGCTGTGGTCGCTGGTGGTCTTTGGCGGCATGTCCGTCATTGCCGGCATCCTGGCCTATACGGGCACCCTGGTATGGAATCCCTTCACCGGGATGGAAACCGTTACCGACGGCACCCTGATTGCCGAAAGCCGCCCCTGGGGAGACCTCCTGGTCAGCAGCCTGACCGCCCCCGACTTCCTGGCCCTCTTCTCCAAGACGCGGATGCTGCCGCTCATCATTTTCTCGGCCCTCTTCGGCCTGGGCACCGCCGCGTGCCATGCCGAAAAGGTATCGGCCTTCCTGGAGGAAGGAACGAAAGTGATTGTCAAGATTGTGGAGATGATCATGTACGTGGCCCCGATTGGTCTGGGCTGCTATTTCGCTGGCCTGATGGCCGACCTGGGCGGCCAGATTGCGGGAAGTTACCTGCGCATCTTCCTGCTCTTCCTCGTCCTCACGGGCATCGTCTACTTCGTCCTGCAGCCCCTGTATATCTTCCTGGTATGCGGGAAAAACGGCCTGCGGGCTTTCCGGCAGAACATTGTAACGCCGTCCATCACCGCCATCGCCACCACCTCCAGTTTCGCCTGCATCCCCATCAACATCGATGCGGCACACCGGATGGGGGCCGATAAGGCCGTGGCCGATGCGGTTATCCCGCTGGGCACCAACCTCCACAAAGACGGTTCCGTCCTGGCGGGCGTGCTCAAGGTCCTGTTCGCGATGATGTTCCTCGGTTCCTTCCAGCCCTCTGTTTCCAACGCCATCATGGTCATTGGCATTGCCATCCTGGTGGGCGTGGTGATGGGCGCCGTCCCCACGGGCGGCATGACGGGGGAACTCCTCATCTGCTCCGTGCTGGGCCTGGACCCGGCCTTCGCCGCCACCCTTATGGTCATTTCGACCATCGTTGATATTCCCGCCACGCTGATCAATTCAACGGGAAACCTGACCGGAACGGTCCTTATCAGCCGGCTTTCCGGAAAATAATTTCGTAAAAATGGAAGAAAAGAATATTGGCCGCATCCTCGCCATCGATACGGGATCGACCTCCACCAAAGTGGGTTATTTCGTTGACGGAAAACTCCTTTTTGAAGAAAAACTCATCCATAGCGCCGAAGAGGTAGGACGCTTCAAACACGTCATGGACCAGGACAAAATGCGCCGGGACGCCATCATGGGCTTCCTCCAGAAAAAAGGCATCGCCCTGGAGGAACTGGACATTGTCATGGCCCGCGGCGGCCTGTTCGCTCCCGTGCGTACGGGCGTGTACCGGGTTAACCGCGACATGCGCGACGTCCTGCTCACCTGCCGTGACGGGACACACGCCTGCAACCTGAGCGCCGTAATTGCCGATGACATTTCCGACCGGGTGAACGAAGTCCGCTACGAGAAAGGCATCCCCGCCCCCTTCGGCCTCTGCCACGCCTATATCGCCGATCCGCCGATGGCCGATGAAATGCTGCCCGAGTGCCGTCTGGGCGGCATTCCGGAGTTCCCCCGCCGGGCCTTCTTCCACGCCCTCAACTCGCGGGCGACCGTGAAGCAGTACCTGCGCGACCACGGTCACAAAGAGAACGACGTAACCGCCATCGTGGCCCACATGGGCGGCGGCATCACCGTTACCCTGCACCGGAACGGCCAGGTGATTGACACCAACAACGGCCTGGGCGGCGACGGTCCCTTCACCCCCGAACGCGCCGGCACCTGCCCGGCCTTCCCGCTCATCGAAATGTGCTTCAGCGGCCAGTATACGGAGAGTGAGGTCAAGAAAAAGATTCTGGGAAAAGGCGGTGCGGTGGCCTACTTCGGCACCAACGACCTGAAGGTCATCGAGGACCGTGCCCTCGCGGGCGATGTGGATTGCGAGACCTTCCTGAACGCCTACTGCCTGAATATCGCCAAATACATTGCCTCGGAAGCCGCCACCGTAGAAGGAAAGGTGGATGTGATCCTGCTTACGGGCGGGACGGCCAACAGCAAGTCCCTGTGCGAGGCCATCCGCCGCAGGGTGGCGTTTATCGCGCCGGTAGAAGTGTATGCAGGCGAGCACGAACTGAATTCACTCGCCGAAAATGGCTACAACGTGCTGGCCGGAACGGTCCGCATCCGCCGGTACGACAAGAGTGCCATCGTCCCCGACGAGGACTAGCCGAGCAGCTTCATCAGCGCCCTGTCCGAGATATCCGGAACCAGGCTGCGGATTTGTTCCGAAAGCGCCTCCCAGGAGGCTTCGGGCGAATCCGCAACTGTTATATCCATCAGGTCATCCGGCCGGCAGAAAGAAGCGTGCTGCCAGCCTTTATAAGTAAGGTAGGGCCCGTTATAGACCCGTTCAATATTGCCGATAACCACCTGCGTATCCATCTGCAGCCGCGTCATCAGCGCATCCAGGGCCGATTTTTTGAGACCGCAGAGCGCCCGCAGCTGCTTGGTGGTCATCTCCCCTTCGCGGGCAATGGCATCCACCACCATCCGCTGCAGCCCTTCCGGGCGATATTTTTCCTGCGCCCGCCGCCAGGTCATCAGTTCACGGTACCACCGGACGGTCGCGAACGCGCTTTTCCCGCCGCAGAGGAATTTCCCGTAAACGATTTCCCCGGTATTCACCACATCCACCTTCCAGTCCCACGGACCCAGGGTTTCTTCAGTAAACCAGCATTCCCGCGGCGTCAGGTCCTCGATGGAAAAACCGGGAACCGGATTGGAAAAGAACGGGACGATGCCCAGCCTCCGGATGGCGGCGAGCATCGTCTCGGGTCCTGTCACAGGTGCGACCGGAAGGTCTATGCACCTCATTATTTGCGAAATTTCAGGTAATCCATGATCAGGCTTACGGCCTCGTCCTCGGACAGGTTGTCCATGTTGATGACCAGGTCGTAATTGCGAGCATCGTACCGGCTGGTACCGGTGTAGCGCTTGACATAATTCTCACGCCTCTTGTCCACTTCCGCGATGACCTCTTCGGCCTCTTCCTTCGAAAGCAGTTGCTTGGTCATGACGCGCTGGACGCGATGTTCGTACGAGGCGGTGAAAAAGACATCCACCTTGTTGGGCTCGTCCTTCAAGACGAAGAAACCGGAACGGCCGGCAATGACGCAGGAGCCCTGCGAGGCAATGGCTTTCAGGATTTCCGTTTCGGCATTGAATACGTCGTCCGTGGTGACATCGGGCCGGAACTCCAGGATATTGGGGTTGTCCTTCTCCAGCAGGGTGGCCGCCTTGGGGACCGGCGCAACCATCTGCAGGAATTCCGAAAACCACGTTTTCTTCTCTCCCTTGAGTTTCTCGATACCCATGGCCGACAATTGGAATTGGTGCCTGAGTTTGGAAATGAGTTCCTTGTCGCTATAGCGGACACCCAGCGCTTCGGCCAGTTTACGGCCGACAGTGCGGCCTCCGGAGCCCAGCTCACGGCTGATGGTGATGATAATTTTTTCTTCCATATCACAAATATGGCACATTCTGTTCACTTTTCCAAAATTATGCTATCTTTGTCCTATGCGTAGATTCCTTTTCATCCTCCTGGCAGGCTTCTTTGCCTGCTCCTGCGCCCAGGCCACACGGGTTGTGCTGGGCGACGAACAGTTTTCCGCTTATCTCCCCCTGTTGGAAGGAAAGCGGGTGGCCTTGTTGAGCAACCAAAGCGGTATTGTGGGCGACCGGGTAGAGAACTGGTGCCTGCAGGGTGGCCAGGAAGTCCCCGGCCCGTCACCTACGGGCCCCATATCCTGGATGTCCTCCTGGAAAAGGGCGTAAACGTAGCGGCCATTTTCTCGCCGGAGCACGGTTTCCGCAACATGGCCGACCCGGGCGAGCACGTGCAGTCGGGTATCGATGAAAAGACCGGCGTGCCCATCCTGTCGCTTTACGACAAAGGATCCTATATGCCCAGCGAGGAAAGTATGGGGAAATTCGATGTCCTGGTGGTGGATATCCAGGACGTGGGCCTGCGGTACTATACCTATTATGTTACGATGCAGCACCTGCTGGATGCCTGCGCGGTCTATGGCAAGAAGGTCGTCATCCTGGACCGCCCGAACCCGAACGGCTTTTACGTGGACGGTCCCATCCTGGATATGAAATACAAATCCGGTATCGGCAGCCTGCCCATCGCCATGGTGCATGGAATGACACTGGGCGAACTGGCCCGGATGATGAACGGAGAGGGTTGGCTGAAAGACAGCCTTCGCTGTGACCTGACCGTGATTCCCTGCCAGAACTACACGCACCGGAGTCGCTGCACCCTGGTCCTGCCGCCGTCCCCGAACCTCAAGGACATGCGTTCCATCTACCTGTACGCCTCTACCTGCTTCTTCGAAGGCACCGAGGTGACAGCCGGACGCGGAACGGCCTGGCCCTTTGAGATTTACGGCCATCCGGCCATGGAAGCGCGCGACTTTACCTTTACCCCGCGCAGCATCCCCGGCGCCACGCATCCGCGCTATCAGGACCAATGCTGCCAGGGAGTGGACCTGCGCGGCATTCCCATCGAGCAGATTTGGGAGGAACAGGTGAACATGAATTACCTGATCGATGCCTACCGCCACTTCCCGGCCGACAGCGCCTTCTTTATGCGGCGGAACCACTTCGAACTCCAGATCGGGGTCCCCTACGGACGGGAAATGGTGCTCGCCGGCGCTTCTGCCGATGAAATCCGCGAGCGCTGGACCGACGACGTCGCCCGGTTCAAGGAGCAACGCCGTCCGTACCTTCTTTACGAGGAGTAAGGTTATTTCCTGACAGGCTTGTAAACCGGCACCAGGGCCTTCATGATGACCCAAGAGAGCAGGTAGGCCAGGCCGCAGTAACAGAAAATGATAAAGTAACCGGCGGGTTTGCCTTCAAAGCCCAGGAAGCGGAAGGCATTGCCCGCCTGTTCGGCGTAGGTAAAGAGGTTACCGGCAATCTTCTGCAGGGCCATGGTGGAAATGCCGCCCGCCAGCGAGCACATACCCGTAAGCGTGGCGATGGTACTCTTGGGGAAGAGGTCGCCTACCAGGCTGTACACGTTGGCCGCCCAGGCGGAATGGCCGGCAGCGGCCAGGCCGATGAGGATGGCCGGCCACCAGGGCGAGTTGAACCAGGCGCCGCAAGGCTGGGCCAGGATGGCCAGCAGGGGGAACATGGCGAACCAGAGCATGGACCGCATACGCGCATCGAAGGGATGCATCCCTTTCCGCTCCACATAGAATTTGGGTACGTATCCGCCAAAAATGGACAGGACCGAACAAATGAGATAGAGGGTGATGAGCAGCAGTTTTCCGGTGGTGGAAGTGGCCTTGGCCCCGAACTGGGTATCGAAATAGGACGGCGCCCAGAACAGGAAGAACCACCAGACGCAGTCGGAGATGAATTTTCCCATAATCAGCGCCCAGGTCTGACGGTATTTCAGGCATTCCAGGATAGGAATGGGCTTCTGCTCCGCATCCGGATTGACGGCGGCCGGTTCTTCGGCATCGTCCTGGTGGATATACGCCAGTTCGGCCGCATTCACCCGTTTGCTCTTTTCCGGTTTATCGTACAGGAAGACCCAGAAGAAGACCCACACGAATCCCAGGCCGCCGATAATGATGAAGGCCATCTCCCAGCCGTATCGCACGGCCAGGGTGGGAATGGTGAGCGGGGCAACCAGCGCCCCCACAGATGCTCCCGCGTTGAAAATGGTCGTGGCAAAGGCACGGTCCTTCCGGGGGAAATACTCGGCGGTAACCTTGATGGCCGCGGGGAAATTGCCCGATTCACCCAGGGCCAGCACACCCCGGCAGAACATAAACAGGTAAACCGATGTGGTGGAGACCGCCAGGGCGATGTTGCTGCCCGCCTCCAGGCCTCTCAGTGCTTCGACCGATGCCAGCCCGGTGAAACGGGCTGTCATCCAACCGGTTGCGGCATGCAGGCACGCGCCCGCCGACCAAACGATGATGGCCAGCACATATCCGCGTTTCACCCCGATCCAGTCTACGAACTTACCGGCAAAGAGGCAGCACACGGCATAGAACAGCGAGAAGAAACCCGTTACGGTTCCGTACTCGGCATCGGTCCAGTGGAAAAGCGGTTTGATGAATTCCTCGTAGGTAAGCGACAGCACCTGCCGGTCCAGGTAATTGACCGTTGTGGCAAAAAACAGGAGCGAGCAGATCCACCAGCGGAACGAGCTGATTCCCAGCGTTTTATTCTCTTCCTTCATTGTATTCCCGGACAGCTTCGTAGAACGCGGTTATATTCTGGAAGGGCACGTGGGGCGGCACGTCACAGCCCGAAGACAGGATGAAATTGTCATAGGCCGATGTCTTGTCCAGCAGCTCGCGCACGGCCGCCTTCACCTGTTCGGGCGTGCCTTGCCGGATGACCCCGACCGGGTCGATGTTTCCCATAACGGGAAGATCTGCCGGGCAGGCCTCGAGCACCTCGACCATATCGGCCCGATTGCCGCAATGGATGGCGGACGCGCCGGAACGGATCATGGCATCGGTGCAGTGGCCGGTATTGCCGCAGTTGTGCAGGATGATTTTAAAGGAATCGTCCTGCAGCGCATCGACAATTTGTTTCACATAGACCGAGGAATACGCATAGCTGTCGTCGTTGGAGACCAGTCCGGCGGCGGGTTCGGCCATGATGACGCCGTCTACACCGGTTTCTTTCATGGCCCGGACGTAGGACAGGAGGAAGGCGGTGCATTTTTCCAGCAGCAGTTCCGTGGTTTCCGGCTCCATATACAGGGCCATCATGAATTCCGACAGATCGTAGAGGCGGCCGGCCAGGGAGAAGGGCCCGATGCAGCCGGCATATACGGGCTTATCCTGGATGCGGGAAGCCACCAAAGCATTGGCTTTCAGGTACTCCGGCACACGCCCCTTGTCCAGGGACGGGACTTCCAGGGCTGCCACGGAGTCATAATCGGTTACCAGACGACCCAAGACATTGGGAATCTCGTCTTCCGAAAAACGGATTTCGGCGCCGAACGCTTCGGCTTCTACCGTCAGGTCCATGATGGCCGTCACGGCATCGGCCGGAAAACGCTCGCTGAGGGCGCAGATGGCATCGGCATGGACCTGGCCGTCGGTAACGGCTTTCAGGACCGTGCTGCCCACCAGTTCAATCCCGGGATGCGTCATAATGGGAATTACTTGGCGTCTCTTCTTTTGTAGCATGTCTTGTTCTTGCAAATTTCACAATGGTAGGGCTGCCGGACAAGCTTTTCACCCAAGGCGAAAAAGCCGCTCACGGATTTTTCCGGAGCCATCAGCGAGGATTCGGAAAGCCGGATGCCACAAGGCTGCTCCGGGAAAAGGGAAAACAGCAGATGCTGCTCGCGGATGTTCCAGTTGCAATAGCCGGGGCTGTAGGGCATAGAAATGGTTTCCTCGCCCGTGTAGTCCTTCTCCATCCGGGCTACCGAAGCTTCGGCGAGCACCGTTCCGATGGAGTCGGCGATAAAATCGGCCACGATATCGCCCTCGGCGTTCAGTTCCTTTACCGCCGCGTCGAATTCCACTCCGGCGGTGCCCACGAACACCAGGGCGTGGGACATCCCGTCCAGGTAGGAGCAGATGATGCCTTCCGGGTTGAATTCCACCCCACCCATGCGCATGCGGCGCGGCGACAGCTTTTCGGCCGGTACGATATCGTACATATACCGGACAGTAGCCCGGGGAACCAGGCGGTCGCGCAGCTGGCGCACCATCTCCCGGATGCGTTCTTCGGGGACGGTGTCCTTGTATCCCATGGCAAACCAGATCTCCTTTTCGGGCAGGTCGGCGGGGTTGATATGGAAGGCGCCCTCCGTCATCAGTTCAGCAGGCTTTTGGCCAGGGTGACGGCTTCGTTGGCATTGGAAGAATAGCCGTCCGCGCCAATCTTGGCGGCGAATTCGGCGTTGAGCGGCGCACCGCCCACCATGATCTTGACGGGCAGGCCGGCTTCCTTCACGGCTTCCACCACTTCCTGCATATAGCCCATGGTGGTGGTCAGCAGGGCGGACAGGCAGATGATATCGGCCTTATTCTCCCGGGCCGCCTCGATGAAGCGCTCCTTGGAAACGTCCGCTCCCAGGTTGATGACGTTGAACCCGCGGCCCTCCAGCATGGAGGCCACCAGGTTTTTCCCGATATCGTGCAGGTCGCCTTTCACGGTGCCGATGACCACGGTGCCCAGGGTGACGGTCTGCTCGGCCATCATCAAGGGTTTGAGGATATCCAGCGCGCTTTTCATGGCACGGGCGCTCAGCAGCAGGTTGGGCACGAAGGCTTTGCCGCTTTCAAAATCGGCGCCGATAGCCTCCATGGCGGGAATCATGGACCCGTCAATGATGTCCTGGGGGGTCTTGGCCGCATCCAGCGATGCCTGGACCGCGATTTTTGCCTTCGGGGCCATTCCCCGATAAATGGCTTCGTACAATTCGTCCATCTTATTTGCGTATTTCTTTGAGGGTTTCAACCATCGCCACAATATTTTCTACCGGCACATTCGCCTGAATGTTGTGGACCGTATTGAAGACAAAGCCGCCGTCGCGGCCGAAAATGTCGCACAGCCGGAGCACTTCTTCGCGCACCTGGGCCGGCGTACCGAAAGGCAGGGTGTGCTGGGTGTCGATACCCCCGCCCCAGAAGGAGATGCGGCTGCCGAACTCGTCTTTCAGCCGCTGCGGTTCCATATCCGTTGCCGCAATCTGCACCGGGTTGATGATATCGAAACCCGCCTCTATCAGGCAGTCCATCAAGGGATAGATGGCGCCGCAACTGTGCTTGAAGGTCTTCCAGGAGGTGTTTTCGTGGATCCAGTCGTTCATCCGTTTATAGTACGGCAGGTAGAGGTCGCGGAAGGTGTCCACGGAGAGGAACTGGCTGTTCTGGGTACCGAAATCGGCTCCGCAGATATAGACCACGTCTACGTTATCGCCCGTTACCGCGTGAATTTTTTCCAGGTTGCGGATGGCCAGGCGGGTCTGGCGGTCGAACATTTCCTTGATATAGTCCGGCCGGCAGACGGTAGACATGTACCACTCGGCCACGCTGCGAATGCCGCGGGGTTCGCGGATGGCGGGCGAGATGATGCGGGCCACATCGCCCAGGGCCATGCCGCCGAAACTGGCCACCACGGCCCGTCCGGTCGCCGCCGCGCGGGTGGTTTCCCGGCGCCAGTATTCCAGGGTGGCATCGTCTATCTCCCCGTATTCCTGAAGGTTGTCCTCCACGTTGAGGTTGTCATCGTCAATCTCGCCCTGCTGGCGTTCGATGGAATCGAAAAAGTAGCAGCGCTCCGGCATATAGCCCGACGGCGGGAGGGATTTGTCGCCCTCCGGATAGGTGTAGAGGCCGCCTTCGTGGGGCGTGAAGGAATCCACCATCCTGGCCGGCAGCATGACCACCTGCCCCCAGGGCATGCGGTATTCCTTCCAGTCGGTGTTGGGGACGCCGATGGCATTCTTGGGCGCGAAACAGCCGATGGTGTCGATGCCCAGCGCCTCGGCCAGGTCATCCTCTACCAGGCCCAGCATCTGTCCGGGCTCGTGGACATAGACCGGATGGTCATCCAGTCCGTAATAGCGCCGCAGGCCCGCCAGGGCATTGCAATGGATGCCCGTCACGGCGCAGGAGCCCATGTCGTAGGCGAGTTTGTCGGCCGTTTTGTGCTCCAGTACGGCCCTGATTCTCTCTTTTCCGGTCATGTTGCTATTTCTTGATATTCCGGCAGTTTTTGGCCACAAAGTATTTGGCCTTGAGTTTGGGCGCGGTGGCGCTCACTTTCTCGAAGGAGGCGCCGTTCACATCGTCCAGCACGATGGCGGGGCGATAGTCGCTTTCGGCTGCGGAAATCTTCACATTCTTGAAGGTAATCCCCTCGGCGTGGCGGATGAAGAAGCCCCAGGCGGGCAGCTCGCAGAACTGGGAGAATTCGGGATAAGCCTTCGGCATCTCGGGAACCTTGTCCAGTTCGTCTGTACCCACCTTCGCAAAGTCCGGATTGCCCGCGCCGGGGAACTTGATTTCAATATTCTCCAGCACCACGTTGCACACCGGCTGGCCTTCCAGGCCCACGATGCCGCAGGGCAGCACGTTGCGGGGCTGGTCTTCCAGGGTGGGACCTTCGTACTCCACCCCATAGTCCGGCTTGTCCAGCGGGACCTCGGCGTAGAGGTTGCGGATGGTGATCCCGTTCATGGTGCTGGGTTTGTCGCCGCGGCGCTGACCCACATTCAGGTAGATGGGATTGGCCGTGTTGTAGGATTTCAGGCCGTCCACCACGATATTCTCTGCAAAACCGCCGTCTACGCTCTGAATGGTGATGGCGCTGCGGAAGGTATCATAGACCACATTGTCCAGGACCTGGATGTTGCGGAAGCCGCCCACGCCGAAGGTACCGAACTTGATGCCGCTGGCGCTGGAGGTAATGGTGTTGTTCCGGACAATCACGTTGTCGTTGCAGACATCCTTGTGATGGGATTTGAGGCAGATGCCGTCGTCGGAAGCATCCACGAAACAATTCTGGATGACCGCATTGGTGCAGTCCACGATGTCCAGGCCGTCGTTGTTCCAGAAGGCGCGGCTGTTCACCGTCACCCCGTCTATCAGCAGGCTGTCCACCCGGTCGGTGGTGCAGGTCCAGCAGGCCGAGCTGCGCATATTGATGCCTTTCAGCGTTACGTTCTGGCTTTTGCAGAGATAGAACAGATGGGGACGATGGGCGGGACGGCCCAATTTGAGCGGGTCCTTGATGACACCCACGGCCACCTGGGCCAGGAAATTGTTGGCAAGTTCACGGCCCTGGCCGTCTACGACACCCAGACCCACGACACCGATATTCCGGGCTCCGTTGGAAATGATCAGGCCGAAGGCATCGCCTACCTGGCGGTAGTCGTACGGATTGACGGATCCCACGATAACAGCGCCTTCGCCCAGCTCGATGGTCACGTTGTCCTTCAGTTCAATGGTGCCGGTGAGGTAGCGTCCGACCTTGAAAATCAATTTGCCGCCCCCTTCCTCGCTGATGAAATCAATCGCCTTCTGGATGGAGGTGGTATTCAGCGTGGTACCGTTCGACTTGATGCCGAACATAGACGCATAATAGTCCTTGGCCGAAGCGGAAACGGCAACGGCCAGACACATGATTGATACAAATAACTTTCTCATAGCCAGATTATTCAGGGAGTGAACTATAGCGGGTAGACTGGGCCGTATCGGTCAGGGACTTGATGGTAGGATCGATACCGGCTGCGGAAATCCCCAGGTTCACCGACCCGGGAAGAGGCGTATCTGCAGGGAGGTATCCCTTTGCAACCTGGTCTTTGATATTCGCTTCCAAGGCCTTGTGGCAGCACTCGATGACGCCCTTTCCCTTGATGGCGACATTTTTGGCATCCTTGGACCAGATGAGGGCCGGGGCGCCGTTGTAGTCGTAATAATTGGTGGAGCCCACCAGCACCGCACCTTCGCCCAGGTACAGGGTTACATTGTCTTTGAGTTCGATGGCGCCGGTAATGTAGCGGCCCACATAGATGCTGAGGGTGCCGCCGCCGTGGGCGCTGATAAAGTCGATGGCACGCTGGAAGGAAGCGGTGTTGTCTGTAATTCCGTCGCTCTTAGCCCCCCAGACCGTAGCCAGGTAATTGTTTTCCTGGGCCAGGCAGCCAAGGGAAACGAGCCATGCGGTTAACGCTATCAGGATTTTTTTCATAAGGCAGATTCGGTTTTATTCGGCATAGGAAGACTTGTACATAACCACCTGCTCCTTGTTGGCCGGTGCGGCGAACTCGTCATAGACCACACTTTCCAGTTTCAGGCCCTGGACATCGTCGCACACGATGGCGGGACGATAGTCGGCCTTCTGCGCCCGGAAAACGACGTTGCGCAAGGTGATGCCGGTAGCGTGACGCATGTAGAAGCCCCAGGCGGGCAATTCTTTCCACTGCGAGAATTCGGGATAGTAGGAAATCATTTCATCGATGCCGTCCAGGTCTTCCGGGGTGGTGCCGCGGTAGGCATAACGCGGGTTGCCGCCGCCGGGGAAGACGATCTCGATGTTCTCCATAAGCACATTCTCGATCTTATGGTTCGGGATACCGGCGATGATGCACGGGGAAATGTTGCGGGGCAGGTCCTCGATGGGGCCCTCGTAATTGTACCCGGCGTCCGGCTTGTCCAGCGGAACCTCGGCATAGACGTTCCGGATGACGATGTTGCGCATATACGGGGGCTTGGGCCGGTTCCACCGCTCGCCGGTGCGCAGGAAGATGACGTTGCCGGTATGCAGGCTGCGGATGCCATCCACCGTGATGTTTTCGATCTCGGCACCGTCCACCGCCGCGAAGGTAATGGCCGACCGGTAGGTATCGAAAATGGTCATGTTGCGGATGGTGAAATTCTTGAAACCGCCCTTCGAGACCGTTCCGAACTTGATGCCGTTCGCGCTGGAACGCCCCACGCAGTTCTCCAGGAGGACGTTCTTGCACATGTGGTTGGCGGAATGGGACTTGAAGCAGAAGATGTCGTCGGCCGCATCGATGTAGCAGTTCCGGATGATCACGTCCTCGCAGTCCACGATGTCGATGCCGTCGTTGTTCCAGTACGATTTGCTATCGACCCTAATCCCCTCTACATAAACGTTGTGGCACTGGTCATAGGTCTGGTTCCAGCTGCCCGGATCCTTCAGGAAGACATCCTTGATGGTCACGCCGTCGCACTCCCGGAAGTAGATGTTCTGGGGACGGTTCACTTCGTTGGGACGGTCCAGTTTGAGGGGATCCTCAAAGAGGCCGCGGTGGATGTATTCCACCATGTGGTTGGCCACGGTGAAGCCCCTTCCGTCGATGGTGCCGCCGCCCGTAATGCCGATATTTTTCTGCTTGAGGGCGAAGATCATGCTGGTCCACCCCACGTACGGGTCCTTGACATAGTCCCAGGGATTGAGCGAACCCAGCAAAGTGGCGCCCGATTCGAGGTGCAGCGTAACATTGTCTTTGACATAGACGGTACCCGTGACCCAGTTGCCAGGGGTGAATACGACCCGGCCGCCACCCTGGGCGCTGGCAAAATCAATGGCTGCCTGAATGCTCTTGGAATTGAGCGTGACCCCATCTGCCCGGGCACCGAAATCCGCCACGAAATAATCTTTCGCAGCCAGTCCGTACGCCGACACGGATAGCGTCATCAGGAAAAAAAGAAATTTTTTCATACTAACGATCTTACTTACTCTGCAATATCGGAAGATTAATTGAAACTTACAAGTTTTTCGGAAAATAATGGACCGTTGTGGTGGATATCACCACAAGAGGATTGTTTCAAAGGGTTAGCTTTGCAATAAATGAATAATGAACGTTGCTTATGGACAAATCCCGAATGCTGAAATTATTCGTTGTGGCAATAGCCTGTGTCCTTGCCACCAGTGCTGCGGCAAGGGGGCGGGTGGGAGCCGGCTATCTCTTAGGAGGAACCACACGCACTGATGAGACAGGCAAACAGCGATATCTCGCGCAAGGTCCTGTCGTTTATGCCCGCTGGAGCATTGACTTTTCCTATTATCTGGACCTGGACTTCGGGGCGGAATGGCGTTATCAGTTCATGCATTTTCCCGGTGACGGCATCCATCCGCTTTCCGGGCTTCCGACCGGGGAGCGGTTCAACGAAGAGTATATCACCGTGCCGCTCAACCTCAACTTCATTATCTCTACAGAAGACCTGGGTGCACTTGGATTTCTGGATTATGTCGGCGCATACGCCGGTCCAAGACTGGACTGGTGTATTCTTTCTTACAACGGGAGCGACCGCTCTTCTTCTTTCACAAAGCAGGAAGGCCTTGCTTACAGGCCCCTCAACGTACTCGCCGGCATCGGCATCTATTTCATTAAAGGGAAGTGGAGTTTTACCTTTACTGCCGATCATGGCTTCCTTGACCGCTGCACAAAAGACGACGTAAAACTGACGAACGACTGGTTCGCCTCTTTCAGGATTGGATTTGAATTCGGAAAATGAAACGATTGACTATAATTCTTTGCCTGCTTTGGCCTTTCGCGGCAGCGGCGCAAGTGAACTTGAGCCTGTTCGACACGGGTTTTCATGCGAGTACGGCCATCGGACAACTGGAGGAAATGAGCGGGCAGAGTGTCAGCACATCTTCCTATAACTCCTATTACAACTCCGGCACTACCCATCACTACTCCGGCACTACCGGGGCCGATGCGATAAAGGATGCCAAGAGCAAATTCAAAAAGCCGTCGGCCCGCCCGCAGAAATATCGCCCTCCGCGTCCCTCCAAGGCCCAAAAGGAGTATGCGCGTAAATTGAAAAAGTGGAATGACCGCTCGAAGAAAGAGAGAGAGCAGGCGGTAAGCGTCCAACGCTACGCCCGCACCAGTAATTTCAAGTTGAAAAATGTCCGGCCCCTTCCGGAGAAATCTTCAGGGACGCCGATTCCCAGAATGATTATCATCAACAATATCCCGAAGCATATTACGCTGGACTACCCCGTTCACAGGGACACGGTCTGGAACAAACGGTCCGACGGAACCTTGGAAGGAACGGTCTGTGAAAGCAAATATTTCGCTTTTGGCGCCATTCCCGGTGAAGAAGGCTGGTTCAACGAATTCCGTTTCACCAATCCTTCCGACAAGGAAATCATCGTCAAGGTGGAATATGAGTTGAAATACGGCAGGGACGGAAAAACGCTCCGCGAGCAGAAAGTTGTCCATATGCCGCCCGGAAGAATCAATGAACCAAGCGTTTACAACAACAGCCTTGGCGTCTATACCCAAAATAGCTGGCGTTACCGTATCTTAAACGTTACCAGGCTATGAAAAAGGTCTTGTTCATCATCCTGGTAGCGCTTTGCGCCCGGTTTGCCTGCCGGGCAGACACGTGGTCCGATATGCTCCGGGCCTATAAACTGGACCTGAGCACGCTGGTACGCGGAAACGGATACCAGTTCTTCCGCTCGGAAGCCGGAGGAATCGGGATTGCCTACTCCGAAATTGACAGCTCCGGCGTGTGCCATTTCTCCCTTGCCATGGTCCCCGTGGAGACCCGTCTGATGCGCTGGCTGCCCCAAGCAGGAGCCAATTTCGTAGAAGTACAAGAGAATGGCTATACTTCCGGCGTCCTGGCCCTCCAAGAGGTGAAGGGTCCCGATACGGACCCCAGACTGGGTAGTTTCAGTTATGTCATCGAGCCTAAAATATTGGTGGGTCCGGACGGCAGAATCCTGAACCTGGGGTACTGGGACGACAAACTCGTCTTCCTGGTGGAAAGGGACTCCGGGGTGTACTGGGCAGGAGAAGACGGGAAGATCGTCGATATCCCGGCCGCCGATCCCCCTTCTCCGGTTTCGGCTCAAACTCTTCATATCGAAGATACGCGCGCCGTGGATCTCGGCCTTAGCGTGTTCTGGGCCGACCGGAATGTCGGGGCCGATACTCCCGAGGCGTATGGTGACTACGTTCCCTTCGGAACCGATGTCCCCTGGGGCGGGGCCTGGCGAACGCCGACATCCGGAGAGTTGACAGACCTGGTCGAGAAATGCTCCTGGGAACTTACCACATACAACGACGTGAATGGATACAAAGTGACAGGTCCCAACGGGAATTCCATTTTCCTCCCGCTGGGAGGTGCGCTCTGGGATGACGGAACGATCGACCGTCCGGGGACAATAGGTGCCATTTTGTCCTCGGAACGCCCGCCCGGACAATACTATATCGATGTCGGGGACTTTTTTCACCTCCAGATGACTTGCAGTACTTCTCAGGAGTATCGTCATTATATCAGATATATGGTGATTGCCGACGAAAAAATGAATCTCCGGCCCGTTTTACCAAAACCATAAAACTATCATGAAAAAGTTGTCTATAATTCTATCAATGCTGCTTCTGGGCACCGTCTCCGCTTGCGCCCAGGAGGTACCCAAGGCAGTGGACCTGGGGCTCAGCGTACAGTGGGCCGATAAAGACATCGCGCCCGAAACCGACATTCCTCAGGGCTGGAGAATGCCCACGCTGGCGGAAATCAAAGAGCTCCGCGAAGGCTGTACGCAGTCTTTCACGGAAAAAGACGGGGAGGAGTGGATTGTGTTCACCGCGAAAAACGGCAACAACGTATCCTTCCTCTATCCCGTGGGAAGCCGGTCGGCCCGGGCGTTCGGCATTGCGGGCTCTGACGGATGCTACCTAAATGAAATCATATTGAATCCGCTCCTGAAAGATCCGGGACGGAATGGGTATTACACTTGGGAGGAACTGGGCGAGAGCCATTCAGGACAAAGAAAATATCCCGTTCGTTTAGTAAAAGAATAAAACCATGAAACGACTTTTGTTTATTTGTATCGCCATCGTGCTTCTTGCCGCTTGCAAGGAAAAACGCAGTTTTACAGATGTAACGGGCGAAATCCATCTTGTCCGGATTGGCTTTGAGGATAAGAGTTTCAGGGATTTTACGGTAGTGTCGGATGTCCTGTATGCGGGAAGTGACACATCGTCCCGATATAAGATGATCTTCTACCTGCCGGACGGCTGGGACTACAACTATCCCATTTTCCTGGACCGCTATGTCCCTACAGACGGGCAGGCATGGACGGCCTATCAGGGCATGCCGGTTGCCGAGGCGGCGCTGAATCGAGGTGATATGATTGTGGTGCTGCTTGCCTACAATGAAGGGACCGCCATCCCGGACATCCTTCTGGCAGAGCATTTCCTCAAGGAGCACGACACCGACCTTCCGGGAGACAGCAAGAATATCCTCACCGCAGCCTATTTCGATTTTGAATGATGAAACCGCATTTGCTCATCCTGCTGCTCCTTGCCTGTGCCGCCCGGGCCCAGACTCCCGAGGAGTTGTACGAAGCGTACAGTACTCCTGAGACTCGCGCTGTCCTGGAACGTTTTGAGGAAGCCGAACGCCGGTCACAAGAGGCCGAGGCTGCGGCGAAGGCCCGGCGGACGCTGACTCTGGGCGGAGCGATTCTCATCGGTCTTATTCCGCTTGGCTATATCGGCCGGGAGATTATCCGGAAGAAGAGTTGGAGGGACAATCCCGGCGGCACAGTCCGCGCACTGGGTGTCGGCCTGGCCGGGGGTGCAGTCCTGTTCGGACTCAATTATGGCGTCCTGTACCTGAAGATCAAGTACGGGGACGGTTTCAACACCATCCTGGCCTTTCTGATTGTAGCGGCCCTGGTAGCGGGAGCCATCTATTTAATGAAGAAAAAACAATCATGAGGCATAAAGATGCCATAGAAAAGTCTTATCTTTGCTATTGGTGAGACGCTTTGCCATTATACTAAGTCTTTTGCTTTCATGGCAGATGAGTGCTGTGGAAAGGCGCTTTGTGAACTATGGCAGCGCCGACGGGCTTTCTTCCAATACGGTCTATGCCATCGTCCAGGATAAAGACAACTTCCTCTGGGTGGGTACCCGCGGCGGCCTGAACCGGTTCGACGGGGCCCGTTTCCGGTCCTGGAAGGAATTCGGACGCGTGAACGCCCTCACGGTGGACCGGCAGAACCGCCTGTGGATAGGCACCGTGGAGGGACTGTATGTAAAGGACCCGGTCCGGGACGTGTTCAGCGAAGGGCCCAGAGGTCTTGTCCGGGCCCTGGCCACGGATTCCGACGGCCATGTCTGGGCCACCGTCGGGGACACCCTCCTGCTCAGGCTTTCCTATGCCGACGGCATCCGAACCGAGGTCCGTACCCGGTATCTGAAAAGGGACCACGAAGGGGATTATCCCTATTTCCAGATCTTCGAAGCACCCGACGGCAAGCTATGGCTGGGCGGACGGCTGACCTCCTGCCAATATATAGAAGACCGGAAGCATCCCCGGATTTGTCTTCCCCTCGGTTCCGCCCCTTGTCTGACCTCTTATGCCTGGGACGGAAACCGGCTGCTGGCCATTTACGACCATTATAATACCCTTTGCACCCTGGAAGACGGCAAGTTGGTCACGCTAGGAAAGATGCCCGTCGCCCATGCCCGCCTGCTGACGGACAGCCGGGGGCGCCTTTGGGCCGCCGGTTCCTACGGCGTGGCCCTGATCAACCCGGACAAGCCGGAAGACTCGCCCGTATTCCGCCGCAGCCCGAAAGACCCTTACAGCCTGATATCCAACGAGTTATACTGCATATTTGAAGACCGGCAGGGCAACCTATGGGTGGGTGGCGACAACGGGCTGTCCGTCCTCTGCCCCACCCTGCAGCAGGTCCGCCGCGTTTCCGACGGGCAGGTTACCGCCCTGATGGAAGACCGGGACGGGAAACTCTGGATCGGCCTGGCCGAGGATCGCGTATCGCGCTTCTACCAGGACCGCGGCGGAACGGTCTATGTGGGCCTGTGGAACAACACGGGATGGGAAGTATGGAAGGACGGCAGGATGCATAAGGAGCGCCTGAGCGGCCCTACCCCCCGGGAGCAGTGGCCATCGGCGGCGGAAAGCTTTGACGGCGCCAACTGGATTGCCGATTTTCTGGAAGACAGTGAGGGCCGCTTTTGGATTGTCACCTGGGAAGGCGTGGGACTCAATGAATGGGACCGCAAGGCCGGAAAGATGTTGCCACCCCACTGGCTCAGCCCCTTCCGCTACCCCACCCCGCAGGTAGATTCCAACATTTACGTGAGTTCCCGCCTGGGCAGCCGGGTAATCGAGGATGCCGGAGGGAATCTGGTTTATGCCACCACCCAGACGGGCCTCAACATCATCGACAAACAGACCGGCCGGGTTACCAAATACCTGCCCGGCAATTCCACCCTTCCCGACAATTACGTGACCGACCTGTGCCTGACCCCTTCCGGCACCCTGTGGGCCGCCACGCAAAGCGGCCTCTGGAGCCCTTCCGGCGCGCATTTCCTGGACGGGAAGCTGGTACAGTCGGTGCAGGCCGATGCAGCCGGCCGCCTGTGGGCCGGCACGGAGGAAGGGCTGTATTTCATCGACACGGACGGAAGCACCGGCGTGGCCCGCAAAGAATTGGGATTCCCCTCCGACATTTACGGAGAAAAGGTTTCCTGCACCCTCTCCGACGGTTCCCTGGCGTTTGGCGGCAGCGACGGCGCGGCGGTTTTCCACCCCGACAGCCTGCTGCGTGCAGGAAACGGCCGGTGGCAGCCGGCCCTGACCGAATGGGTCACGGAAGACGCCTCCCTGCAGTTCGCCTTTTCCGCGGAGAACCTCGCCCTTGCCCCGCTCATCCGCTACCGCTACCGCCTGGACGGGGTGGACGAAAACTGGATCCCGGCAGATTATCCGCAGTTGGGCGGCCGGTACAACGGCCTCTCCCCCGGACGCTATACGCTTGAAATCCAATGCACCGACCTGTTCGGGCGGTGGCAGGACGGCGCGCTGGTGCAATCGGTCCGCATCCGGCCTCCGGTGTGGCTGCGCTGGCCCTTCCTGCTGGGCTACCTCCTCCTGCTCGCGGGGGCATTCCGACTCTTCGTGCGGTATCGTGAGAACCGCCAGCGGACGCTGGTCCTGCAGGCGGAATTGGAGACGCGCAACCGCTTTTTCGGCATTATCTCCCACGACCTGCGGAACCCCGTTTCCGGGATGAAAACCCTCGCGCACGCTTTGGAGGAGGCCCCTGACGACCGCCTCCGCGAAGGGGTGAAAGCCATCGGAAACGCCGCCGAACATACATCGGACCTGCTGGAAAACCTGCTGATGTGGTCACTCGGCCGGCAAGGCGTGCTGCAGGCGGTTCCCCGGACGGTCCGGCTGGCCGATATCGTCTCGGATGCCGCCGCCGGCAAACCCATCCGCACGGAAATCCCGGAAGGATTCACCGTCACGACCGACCCCGACATGCTCACCACCTGCCTGCGCAACCTGCTGGACAATGCGGTCCGATACTCGCCGGAGGCCGGCTCGGTGGTGCTGTCGGCCGATGCGGAAAAGATCGTCATCCGCGACCACGGTCCCGGTATGGACGAAGAGACCCTCCGCCGCCTGTCCCGCCCCGGTCACCTCGGGCTTGCGATTACCCGCGAGCTGGTGGACAAGATGGGCTGGCGACTCATCGCCCGGAACCACCCCGACGGCGGCTGTATCATAACCCTCCTATTCCCCCATCATGATTAAAGTATTGCTGATAGATGATTCTTCCGTCTTTGCCCTGGGCCTCCGGATGGCCCTGGAGCGGAACAGCGACCTCCACCTGGCCGGCCATGTGACCACGTCCGGCGAAGCCGTGGCCTGGCTGAACGCCCACCCAGAAGTGGATGTGGCCATCGTGGACATCACCCTGGAACAGCAGACCGACGGCCTGACCCTCCTGGGCATCCTCCGGGAGGCTTTCCCGCACGTGGCCGCCCTGGTTCTGTCGCACTATAAGATTCCGGCCTATATCATCCAGTCCATTACCTATGGTGCACGGGGCTACATGGCCAAGGATTCCGCCCCGGCCGAAATTGCCGCTGCCATCCGGAGCATCGCCAACGGGAACGGCGTCTTTTTCGGCACCACCCTCCCGAACAAGGAGATTATCCGTCTGTTCGGCGGAGAAGAAAACCTGAATGCCCGCCGGCCGCAGGATCTTTCTCCCAAGGAACTGCAAGTGCTTCAATTGGTTACGAGCGGATACAGCAACGCCCAGATAGCCACGGCCCTGGGCGTTGCCACCACTACGGTGGATAGTTATAAGGAACGGATCAAACTCAAATTCGGCCTGGACACCCTGGTGGAATGCGTGGCCCATGCCGTTGCCACCCATCTGGTAGGGGTTCGGCAGGTTTAGTCCAGCATATGGCCGTCGGACGGGTCCAGGTGGTGCCAGGAACCGTCTTCCAGCTGGATGTACAGGGAGGGTTCGTCCTTATACTTGAAATCCTTCAAATTGTTGTACAGACGCTCGCCCTCCAGGTTGAAGATGGAGTATCCCTCCTTGTCTTTTTTCAGGAAGGAGCCGATGATAAGGGCGTGCTTCGGAACAACCCGGATGTAGGCATACCGGGCCTCAAAGGCATAGGCCCTGTCCAGCGAATTCCCGGACTCCACAATCGGGACCAGTTTGTCATCCTCTATTTTGTACACGCCGCACTCACCGTTGCAGGACCACTTCCGGGTGGGATATTCGATCTGCTTGTCCCATCGGAAGCCCCAGTAAACGACTACCAGGCCCTGGGCCTCGGGAACATAGTCGTCTCCTTCCAGAAAATCCACTTCTGTCGGAGGCAGGAAGTATAGCGAACTTCCCTTTTTGTCAATGACCGGAGACGTGACCCAGGTTTTGGTCTCGTTATTCCAAATGGCCGTAACGGGAGCATCCTTGGTCCATTTGTCTTTCCCGATTTTGATCTCATAAGGACCCATCTTCTTTCCCAGGTTCTTATTCTGCATCTGGGCATTCATGGCCGCGGGGACAAACAGGAGCGCAGCCAGCGCAAATAATGCTAATCGTTTCATAATCAAATCAATATAAATCTGAATAGTTAATGATGGGGCCCGTATAGCCTTTCAGGCCCGGATTTACATAATGATAAGTTTTGCCGGAAGGCAGTTTCACATCCATCTCGGCAATTTGGGCAAAGTGCTGATAGATGAAGATTTTTGCAGTCTGTAGCAGGTCCTTGGTCCGGACCGATGCAAGCGCCTGGCGGAAGGCCGGGCCGTCCTCAATGGGCACAGTCAGGTAATAGATAGGGATGGCGGACAGGTTGCTGGTGAACGGGAAGGCGCCCTTTTCGGCATCGTAGTTGTGCCAGTTGATGGTCATGCCGGTATTCGACCCCACTGCCTTGTCCAACATGGACCGCAGGAACAACAGCGGAAATCCTTCCATTTTCTTATCGATATATGCCTGGTTGGCGGCAGGATCGGCCAGACGGGCCTCGAACTGGGCCTGCGTTTCAAACTCGTCCTTCTTCTCGCCGTACCCCTTGCGCTGCCCCCGGGCAATCATGAAATAATCCGTGGTCTTGAGGGAATTCAGGTAAAGGTAGAGGTCCTTCCGGTCCAGGATCAGGGGCTCCAGAATGTACGAACCGTCCGTCCAATGCTTTGCACCCCACTTGCCATCTTTCTTCACAAAGAACATCTTCTTTCCCACGTATTCGTTGTTGAGCGGAGAGAAATTTACCAGTTCCGTGTCGTGGTCCACGATCTGGATGCCCTCGAACTCGGGCTCCAGCACGGTTTCTCCCTTGGCGTTGGCAAAGCCGTACAGGCCGTCCCGGCAGAATACGAAACCGTCCGGGGTAAAGGTCACTTCGTCATAAACGGCATCGGTCCGGACCCCGTCGTTGGTCAGGACAAAATACTTGTCCTCTCCATCCCGGCGGGCAGAAACGCCGTATTCGTCCACGTGCATACTGGCATGGACAAAAGGCAGGATCACCTCGCCTTTGGTGTTGACAAGGCCGCAATTGCCGTCGTCGGCCGCCGCCCAGGTCCACTTGGTTTTGGCGGTGATGGTTCCCACATCTTTGTATTTTACGGGAACCAGTTCCTTTCCGTCATCGTCGATGATGCCGGCGTGGCCGCCTTTCCAGACAATGGACTGCTTGTTGTAGAACTGGATGCTGTCGAACTGAGGCGCAGCCAGTTCTTTCAGGGTGATGGGGTGTTTCTTGATTTCCGAAGGACCGGAACGGGCCACCTTGTACAGACCCCAGACAGGCTGGCCGGCCGGGCTGTTCTTCTGCAGCATCACCTTGTCGGATTTCAGGCTGAACTCCACGTCCGTGGCCGGGAAGGGGGCGATGACCGAGGAATGCCCTTTGTAGCACATCGTACCCAATCCGAACTCATATACATTCCATTCCGTCGAGGTGTTCCCTTTCTTGGTAATTTTCTGACAGGTAATGGCATACGGGTTGTTCATAAACTCGCCCATATAGATTTGCTCAAACTGCGGTTCCAACACCCAGAAGCCCGAAGTGGGCTGGGGGTCGCGGCCCGATTTGTTGAAGACATAGGCATTGTGCCAGATTCCCTTCTTGCCTGTCTTGGGGTCCCGCAGCACCACGCAGGTGTGGTCGTCGTCTCTTTGGTACTGGGTCGTAAACGAAACTTGTCCGCCGAAATTGTCGTTCCGGTAGTAATTGTTGTCTCCGCTGCTATGATCCATCGCGTTGGTGAGCAGGCTCGACAGGGCGCTTCCCAGCGCCATCGAGCCGGCGCTCAGAGCCGTGGCGGTCAAAGCCGAGGAAACCGAAGCGGAAGAGGAACTGCCGCCGCCCGAGCCCTGGCTCCGGTAGTAGGGGCACCAGGTTTCATGCTGCCAGGGGTAGGTGATGTTACCCATGGTAATACCGCAGTGCGGGCAATGCTTCTTTCCTGTGGTAGGATTGGTTGTGGGATTGACAACGGCCTGGCCCTGGCTCAGGCCTGCCTGCGCATGAGCAGATACTCCTGCAACCAGCATGAGCCCGCTCATCAGGATTCGACAAAAAACGACGTGTTTCATTATGCGGCTATTTTTACAAATATAAGCATTATTTGCAAATGTAGCCATATCCGCACTGTGTCTTGTGGTGTCGTTCACCACACATTTGTTTTTCTTCTTGACTTATAATAACTTTGCTTTCGTTAGTATAACCCGTTTTAGCCAAGCAGATGGAACAGACGAACTACCCCCACATAGACCTTTCGGCCTGGAAACAGGTGGGCGAAGGCGGCAACGGCAAGACGTATGAGAACCCGTCAAGGCCGGATGTTATCCTGAAAGTCAACAACGCCCGATTAAGTACGCTTAAAGCCGTTCAACACGAGTACGACATTTCCAAGGCCGTGGAGGGCCTGGGACTGGCCGTCCCGTCCATGCATGAAATTGTCCGCGTTGGCGACGCCTATGCCTCCATCTCCCAGCGCATCAAAGGCAAGAAATCCCTCTCCCGCATCTGCCATGACGAGCCCGAGCGGATAGAAGAAATGGCCCGCCTCCTCTGCCAGAAGGGCAAGGAGCTCTTTGCCACCCCGTGCCGGACGGATTTCTTCCCCAGCCGGAAGGAGCAGATCCTCAGCGCCATCGACCTGGCGGGTTTCGTCAGCAAGAAAAACCGCCGGAAGATTCGCGCATTTGCCGAGACCATCCCGGAAAACGACCACTGTGTCCACGGGGACTTCCAGCCCGGGAACATCATCCTGTCCGGAGAGAATACCTACTGGATCGACCTGGACCGGTTCGCCCACGGCGACCCTTTGTTTGATATCGGCCACCTGTACCAGATTTGCAAGGTTTACTCCTCCATGAAACGGGTGCAGGATATCTTCCACATGACGCAGGAACAACTATATCGCTTCTGGGATGCGTTTGCCCGGGAATACACCGGACAGGAGGACCACGCGGCCTTCGACCGGGTTTGCGGGAAGTTTGCCTGCATGGATATCATCCTGCGTAACCACTTTGTGAAAGCCACTTTTGCAGAAAAGATCTTCTTCGGAATCTATGTCAGAAGACTGGTGAAAGAGTATTTCGATGGTGAATAGTAAAGTCTTATTAATGATGGCCTTCCTGATTCCTACAACCGTTTTCGCCCAGCAATCCCTTCCGGTAAAAGGGATTGTAAACGCACGAGACCTGGGCGGTTACGCGGTGCAGGACGGCCGGATTGTCCGGGAGGGGAAACTCCTTCGGGCCGCCCACCTCGCCGATGCCTCGGACGCGGACATCCGTTACCTTGAGCAGCTTCCCGTTACGGTTGTCATCGACTTCCGAAAAGAACAAGAGAAAGTGGGCAAAGTGGACCGGGAGGTTCCCGGTGCCCGATATATAAGCCTTCCCGTCGACCCCAGCGGCAACGCTATGGCCACAGCCACCGAAGAGGAGAAGGAGAAAGTATCCGGCAAGAAAAAGTTCGATGTCAAGAAGATCATCGTGTTTGCCGCCTTTAACAAAAAAGCCCAGACAATTGCACGGGAATTGTATCCCACGCTGCTCTTCCAGCCGGAATGCCAACAGCAGTTCGCCCGCTTTTTCCGTCTTGTCCTGGAAACCGAAAACGGGGCCGTCCTCTTTCATTGCACCCAAGGGAAAGACCGCACCGGAATTGCATCGGCCCTGCTGCTGGCTGCCCTAGGGGCTGACCGGGAAACGATCGTGGCCGATTTCGACGCGACCAACCGCGTCTATGAAAAAGACGTGCGCAAGTACTCCCGCCGCGTGAGATTCTGGGGCGGCAAGGAGGAAGAAGTGGCAGTTGTCAAGGCCTTCCTGGGCTGCAACACGGAGAATTTCATCAAGGCGCTGGACCGGATTGATCAGGAATTCGGTTCCCTCCTGGCCTACCTCAAAGGCCCCATCGGCCTCACCGACACCGACATCGAAACCCTCCGCGAGCGGTATCTTGCGAAGTAATTCATTCTCCCTTACATAGCGCCGGCCGGATTAGAGTGAATCGAGCGGCAGATGTGCAAAAGAAGTGTTATCATTATGATAATCCAAGAACTTTTGCTAACTTTATATTTTAGATTAAAACCACATAACACATGAGAAAGAACATTTTTGGAAAAGTCCTGTTATCTGCAGCGTTGGCGCTGCTCTTCATTGCCTGCACAAAAGACGAAGAAACCAATCGGGAAGTAGCCGTTTTGCTTCCGGATGCCGGAATCATTGACCGTTGGGCCACAGACAAGGCAAATCTGGAAACCGTTCTGGGCAAGTATAACTTCAGCACCACGGTCTATACGGCTCCCGAGACAACCGAGGGCGCACTGCTGCAGGTAGAACAGCTCCGGAAGGCCATTCAGGACGGAGCCAAATATATCGTCCTTACCGCCATCGACTACACGAAAATCAACGAGTCCGGACTGCTTGCGCAGCATCCCGATGTCAAAGTTGTCTGCCACGACCGCTTTGTCCTGGACAACCCCAACATAGCCTATATCTCCTCCGCTGCCACGAAGTACATCGGATACATGCAGGCCCAGTTCCTGCTCAATCATTTCCATTCGTCCGGTGCCTCTTCCATGACCATCGAATTGCTGGAAGGCCCCGATACCGACATGAACGCCAAGGATTATTATGAGGGCGCAATGGAACTGCTCAAGAAATACATCAACAGCGGAGAGCTGGTGGTCGTGAGCGGTAAGAAAGAGTACAGCCAGGTCAAGGCAGCCAGTTGGAATATCGCCGATGGCAAGAAAGCCATGAAAGACCGCCTTAACAGTTATTCAACTGGCCAGCGCCCGGACATGGTGCTCGCAGCCAACGACAACCTGGCCCAGGGTGCCATTGAGGCTCTCTCCGAGGCGGGCTTCACGGATATGCCGGTCATTACAGGTCAGGACAATACCGCTATGGCACAAAGCAACATCAAGAGCGGAAAACAAGCCATGACCATAGACAAGAACCTCGAGGATATGGCCTACAACACTGCCATGATCATCAACAGCCTGATCTCCGGCTCCCCCGTCCAGTCCAGCCAAAGTATTCCCGTCGGCTCCGTCAACATCCCGGTCTTCTACTCAATGATTACCCTGATGACCATAGACAGCTATTAGCTTTCTTCTGCGTCCAGGGGCAGTAAGTATTCCTCTGGATTCACCCAATAGACATCGCGTTTTTCGGAAATACTTGATTTTTAGGAAATTATAAAAAGAACCCCGCAATATTCACGGGGTTCTTTTCCATACTTACTCATTATCAACGAGTTACAAATTACGCCAAATACTCTAACGCGGCCCAGGGCAGCACAAATCTAGAGGGTGATCATCCACCAGAAAGGCCGTTTTGGTGGATGACGAGGGTAAAAAGGCCGTTCATCCACCGTAGAGGGCATTTTGGTGGATGGCGGAGACGCAGAGGCACGGGGCAAGAACTAGAGCGGGCTGGACACAAAAAAAACCGCCGCTTGCAAAGCGCCGGAGAGATATAGGAAGGTTAGTCTGGGAGATTGGACATAGCCAATCAAGACTTATATTTAAATTGGGTAGCGGGAGTGGATCTCGACCTCATACTCATCACCTGAACCAGTCACCAAGGAGTACCTCATCCAGTTCTTTGGCCTGGAAGAGTGTGAAGACTACCTCATAGAAGAGAACAACTAAACAGCAGCACCTATGGGAAGAAGAGAAGACCATCACCCAAAGATAACAGTTATGGATAATAACCTCTGCAATCATCCTGGCTGGTATTGTAGCCAATTACAGTTCAGTTACGACCAGTTCCACCAATATCATAGTGGCCAAGCTTGCTGCAAAAGACCTCCTGGCCAACATTCTTGATGGGAAGAGGTTATAACTATTATCAAAGATAAACCATATCGCACAATCGCATCGTATTCTATCCATCTATCAGATTAAGTTGAACACGCTTTAACTCCGACTACGCTTATGAAGACAGCTATCATCTTTTCACGTTGTTCCAGCTCAGGAGCACCATCCACTGAAGCTCGACAGGACACCACAAGACAGGTGGAAGACCTTCAGCGCTATGCTACCACCAATCATCTCACCATCATCAAGATCTTCCAGGAGCACATATCAGGAGGGAAGGCCAACAAGGATAGACCCATTCTCCAACAAGCCCTATCATTCTGCCAGGAGAACCATATAGACATCATCCTGGTATCAGAACTCTCCAGGCTTGGTAGGAGATGTGATGAGATCCTGGAGACCATAAAGTTCCTGAAAGACCACCACATCAACTGTTACTTCCAGAAAGAACAGCTCTCCATCTTTGATACTGAAGGGAAGGAGAACCCCTATCTCACCATTATGACAGCAGTGTTAGGAACGGCAGCGGAACTTGAGCGTCAGTCCATCTATTATCGCTTAAAGTCAGGCAGGGACAAGTATATCAGGGATGGTGGGAAGATCGGTAAGCCCAGGGGGTCTGGAGTCAAGGACAAGGCACAGTTGGCAGCAGAGTACAAGTCTATCATCAGGTGTCTCCGATCTGGGGAATCGGTCAGGCATACTGCATCCATCACCGGCTATTCCCAATCCACAGTACAAAGGATTAAGAAGTGTTTCTCTTTGTAGTAGCACATTGATAGAGGAATCCCCAGGATCTTTCCATCAGGAAATCTTCTGGGGACCCTTGACCGTGTGATCTTTATCGGCTATCTTCGCTCCTGGTCGTGACATATATGCGACCAATTGACATACTGGACATATAGGTCGCACTTTTTGTGACTGGATAGATCGCCCTACAGGTGATTGTGGGGGTGTTTTTGATAGGGATATAGAGATGATCGTGTGTGCGGGCAGGTGACCCACTCCCGCTACCACACCAACAAAACATATGTCTTGATTGACTACGATCAATCTCACAGACAAAACTCTCTATATACCCGTCACAACCACTTGTGATGGTTTTTTGTTTATATAGGGTGGGGATGGATTTGAATACGATCGCCCACCTCACTGACAAGAGCAAACTATCCAAAAACTGTGACCAGAATAAAAATAACCGTAAAGAAAGCGTCGTAAAAAACTCCTGCTCCGCATCCATTAAGGAGGCAGAGCAGGAAGAAATGTTAAACGTGGTTCGGCTTGGGCGAATCACGCTAAGTTTTCCGCACTCAGTTATTCGAAATTGTATCCTAAAATCTTACTGGCATAATCCGGCCAGGTATCTTTGTATGTATCAACTGAAGACGATGGCACGTAGAATCTCGCGTTTGGAGAAACATCTAAAACACCAGTACCTATACTTGGAGGAGTAGTTGAATTAATATAAATAGATGACAACTTCTCATTCCAAGAAAAAGCAGTATTCCCTATTGACTGGATACCTTGAGGAAGCGTTATTGATGTCAATGAAGAGCAACCCGAAAAAGTGCCATTTGGTATTGAAAGTAAGTCTTCGGGAAGAGTGATGGACGTCAAAGATGAACATTGAGAGAATAAACTGACACCTATAGACTGGAGGCCCTCGGGAAGAGTAATTGATGTTAACGATGTACACCTAATAAACGTACCCCATCCGATTGTCTCAAGCCCTTGAGGGATTGTTATGGATGCTATCGATGAACAATCAGAAAAAACCGTATCGCCTAATGACTTAAGTCCGTTATAAAGCGTGATTGATGTTATTGATGAACATCCCGCAAAGGCACTATTCCCTATTGACTGAAGTCCTTGAGGGAATGAGACGGAAGTCATAGATGAACAATTCTCAAATGCAGTATTCCCTATTGACTGAAGCCCTTGGGGGAACGAGACGGAAGTCAATAAAGAACATCCCTTAAAAGCACTATACCCTATAGACTGGAGACTCGCAGGGAGTGTGATAGATGTCAACAAAGAACAGTTTAGGAAAGATTGATCTCCTATTGATTGAAGGCTTTCGGGAAGCGTGACTGATGTCAAGGAAGTACATCCGCGGCAATAGTCATAACCTATCGATTGCGTGCAAGCGGGGAAACTAATTGTTTCCAGAGTCGTACTATTGCGAAAACCGATACCACCTGCGTATATACAGTCATTATTGAAGAAAAGGATGCCTTTCCCATCTATAAACGTATTAGAAGGCTGATCTGGTGCGTATATGATTCCGTTTACTCCAACGAATGTGAAGTTGCTGATTTTTCCATCCGTTGTAGTGTACCATATCTCATTCCAAGGTTGTCCAGATGAGACATTCAGGGCGCTCCAGGCGAAGGCCGCCTCATAGGCTGCGAGATTACTGGCAGTAACATGCGCAGCAATTGAAGCGTGGCAGTTTGCAAAGGCATCTGTGCCGACCGAAGGAGGTGTAACAGCATCACTGTAAACCGAACGCAGGGCGGAGCAGCCCTTGAAAGCCTCTTCACCGATGCTGGCGATGGCGGTGCGGAAACGTATGATAGGGAGCGCGGTACAACCCTTAAAGGCGCGTGCTTCAACAGTTGTTAACTCGGCCGAGAGATTGACAGTCTTAATGGTAGTGATGTTCGCAAACACGCCCGCATTGATGTGTGTAACACCGTCTGGAATGGTTGTCTCAGTAAGACCTGCAGGAGCGAAGGCCAGGACGTGGTTGTCCCGGACAATATACCTACGGTCTGCCGAAGCATAAGCACCGTCAAAGCGCGCCAGAGAGGTACAGCCTTCAAATGCGCCTTCACCAATTGCCGTCACTGTGCTTGGAATAGTTATTACTTCAAGGCCTGTGCATCCTTTGAAGGCGTTCTCCTGAATAGCCTGAAGTGTACCAGGAAGAATAACCTGCTTAAGGGCAGTACACCCTTCAAAGTTCGGAATCCTCTCGCCCTTAAAGAAGTATGGCAGCTCGAAAACTTCCTTGATAGAGCTCTTTTCTGCAGCAGTGAAATTCTCAAAAGAGGTTACCGCAGCAGCTTCTGCGAAGGAGACTTCACCATCTCCGTTGCTATCATAATGAGACACACAATAACTCTTGAAAGTATCATCCACGAAGGAAATGTTTTCATTGGTAAAGCCCGTTGCAACGGATTGATAGTAGTAACCTGCGCTCAGGGCAGCTTTCAGCCAAGCTGTAATATGACTCACGCTATTGGCGTTGATGTGGGCATTTCGTGCCACCACTTGAGAAGGAGACGTAAAACAGGAAAAATAACGAGTGTTCGTTCCTTTGCTATTAGCGTTGAAAGGTTCTGATAGGGTAATGTTGCCATTCTGCGGAGCAGTAACAAACTCGTGGTTGCTGATGCTGAATTGGCACCTAGTATTAAGGTTCTCTATACCAAGTTCTGTGACGCTAGTGCTTGCCGGCAGAGCAGAAACAGCGAGCTGCACATAACTCATCAAGAAGTTGAATTCTGGATTGACAGCCTCAATCGTTCCGTTCGCAGTTGCGGTATAATTAGCATACACAACGATGGGGACCTCATTGGCATTCCCTTTCTGTGAAGAGTAATCCATAGTGAAAGGCTCAAAATCCTTCTCACTTGCGCTACGCCGACTTGGTTCATTATCAAGGAGAAACACCAGTTTGTCACCAGCAGTAATTGATCCGTTAAGGCCAGATGGAGAGAACGTTGTGCTAGAACCGTCCTTGTCTGCTTTGATACAGCCACCCAGTTGCTTGCCGGTGGTAAGATTGATAACGGAGAGTTCATCGTCTTTGTTCCATCTGACACGTACTGCAGATTCCAGGGATGACTTTGTCTCCGGGTCGCCTCCAACCTTAAATTCGGGCATATCAGCACTCATTGAACAAGTGATCTGACAAGGTCCCGCAACTACAGGATTCTCAACGATTTGTTCCTTTTCCTGGCAGGACGTTATACCTAGAACCAGGAGGGCAAAACAAGCCACTAATAATCTATTTCTCATGATATAAAATTGTTTTTATTCGTCCAAAAAACCACCATTCCCCATTTCGCCATTATTGCTATTATTCAACAAAAACCCTCTCTGCATTGCAAAGGAGACGACTAAGATTTCAGGGGATTGATAGAGTGCCTTTTCCTGTTCCATTTTAGTCATACAATTTAATTGGTATTATTTGGTTATTAAAAACATAGAGGCTCCAGACTATGCGGGTTATGTAAATAAAAAAGGCAGGAACCTTGCCTACCTTAAGAGAGCCTCTGGACGGGGCCTACACCAATAGACATTCCTGCCTATATGTTCGCCACCCGATGGGTGTCGAGACATACCAAACCGGAATTGTCCATCTGGTGTAAAAAATTGTCCAGATTTTCTCTTAAAGATGAACTACCTTTTCGCCCTGGGGATTTCTCGTCCCAGTAGCACCACAAATATAGAAAAAATATTCTTGTTTAACGAAAATTAACTGGTAGGATTGGATAAAAACATGAACTTTATCTTTGGGAGAATGTGCAAGTAGGTGACCGTAAGAGATATGAGAGCTAATTCCGTCCGGGAAAACGGCCTCTGGTGTGGATAGTCGGGGTTTTCATAGGGGGACTATCCACGTAGGAGCCCCCAGACATGGATAGTCACTGGCTGGAGAGCATAACCATTCATCAATATTCCGTCTTTGTGGATAAAGTTAGAGGGGAGCGAGGTAGGGTGCCGGGGGGCTTGTCCACCCCCGGACAAGTATAGGGGGAGGGGCCCGCAAGATACGAGTTCCGCGTAAGCGGGACGAAGTAGATTGTGGGAGGGGCCGGAGTGCAGGACGCCGGAGTGCAGGACGCCGAAGGCGGCCGAACGGAGTTCCCCCGGCACCCTACCTCGCTCCCCTCCCTCCCAGATATTGGCGTTTCATCCACCAGAAAGGGCATTTTGGGGGATGGCGGAGACGCAGAGGCACGGAGGCCGAACTAGAGCGGGCTGGACACAAAAAAACCGCCGCTTGCAAAGCGCCGGAGAGATATAGGAAGGTTAGCCTGGGAGATTGGACATAGCCAATCAAGACTTATATTTAAATTGGGTAGCGGGAGTGGGTCACGATCCCACGACCTCCGGATTATGAATCCGACGCTCTAACCAGCTGAGCTACCCCGCCATTAGGGTTGATTGCCGGGAGTGTGCGTAAAAACTGTGCGTAATTTTGCAACTCCTTGACTATCAAAGTTAATTGTTGAGATAGAAGGATTCGAACCCTCACTGACAGAGCCAGAATCTGTAGTGCTACCATTACACCATATCTCAATGTACCCGCCTGAAAAAGGACTCCTTCCCATTTGGGACTGCAAAAATAGATATATTTTGCGATTCTGCAAAATTTTCAGACCATTTTTTGAGGTACGGCCCGGCAAACCGTCAGGCATGGCCCGGCACCCGTCAGGCACGTCGGCGAATCAGGCACAGGCCGATGAAGGTAAAGCCGGCATTGAGCAGCAGCAACTCATAACTGAATTTGTAGCCGCCGAACCAGCGTTCGGAGTTCAGCTGCAGCATCAGGCAGAGCAGCGGGGCCAGGAAAGCCACCAGAGGAACCCAACGGTCACGGACCTTCCAGCGAGTCAGAATCCCGAAGGCAAAGAGGCCCAGCAGCGGCCCGTAAGTATAACTGGCCAGTTTATACACCGCATCAATCGCACTGGTATTGTTCAGCAAATTGAACACCACAATCGTCACACCCATCAGCACCGTCATCGCAATATGCACCTTCTTCCGCACGGAAGTAACCTGCTCATCGCTCTTATTGGCCGTGCCGATAATATCGATCGTAAACGAGGTTGTAAGCGAGGTTAAGGCCGAGCCGCCGGCGGAATAGGCACAGGACACCAGTCCGATGATGAACAGCACGCCCACCACGGGGGGCAGCAGGCCGGAGGTGGCCACCGCCGGGAAGAGTTTGTCGCCCGTCGCGGATATGCCGTTGTGCGCGGCGAAAACGGACAGCAGGACGCCCAGCGAAAGGAACATCGCAATGACCGCAATCTGCATGATCACGCTCACCACCAGGTTCTTCTGCGAATCGCGCACATTCTTGCAAGCCAGGGTCCGCTGCATCAGATCCTGGTCCAGCCCCGTCATGGCAATGACCGTAAACAGGCCTCCCAGGAACTGTTTCCAGAAAAACTGCGGATGGTTTACATCGTCGAACCAGAACACGCGGGAAAGGCCGCTGTCGCCGATGGTAGAGAGGATGCCGCTGCCGTCCAGCCCCAGGTCACGGGCGATAAACACGATGCACAGCACCACGGAAACGATCATACAGAAAGTCTTGAGCGTATCGCCGCTGATGACGGATTTCACACCGCCCCGGAAGGTATAGGCCAGGACGATGAGCATGGAAACCACCACATTGAGCCAGAACGGGAGGCCGAAGGGGTCGAACACCAGCAACTGCAGGGTCAGGCAGACCAGGAATAGCCGCACCGAAGCGCCCAACATCTTGGAAATGAAGAAGAACCACGCACCCGTCTTATACGAACTCACCCCGAAACGCTGGTCCAGGTAGCCGTAAATGGACACCAGGTTCAGCCGGAAATAAATGGGCGTCAGCACAAAGGCAATCACGAGGTAACCCACAAAAAAGCCCAGGCACATCTGCAGATAGCCGAATCCCGACACGCCCACCATTCCCGGAACCGATACATAGGTAACGCCGGACATTGTGGAGCCGATCATCGCGAACGCCACCACCCACCATTTGGATTTGCGGGCGCCGGTAAAGAAGCCGGCGTTGTCGTTGCCGCGGCCCGAAAGCCAGGAAACCACCATCATCGCCGCAAAGTAGGCGATGACCGTCAAAAGGACTGCTGTTGCACTCATACGGTCTTGTTTTCTGCGAGGGCCGCGCGGACCGCGTCCTCAACCTGCGCCGCCAAAGCCTCGTCCCCGGCCGTTACCGGAGCCGCGAAAGACAGGACCTGAAGAATCCTCGCCTCCGTTTCGGGAATGCCTCGCGAACGCATATAGAACTGTTCGTCTTCGTTCAGCCGGCCCACAGTGGCCCCATGCGAGCACTGCACATCGTCGGCATAAATCTCCAGTTGGGGCAGGGTTTCGATGTGAGCCTCTTCGGACAGGAGGAGATTGTGGTCTTCCTGATAGGCCTGGGTTCCCCCGGCTCCCGGTTCCACCACCACCCGGCCATAGAAACGGGCTCGAGCCCGGCCGCCGGCAATGCCCCGGAAGGTCTGCCGGGAGGTACAACCCGCCACCCGGTGATGCACCAGGATCCGGATATCGACCTGTTCGTCGGCGGTGCTCATATACAGGCCGGTCACCTCCAGCGAAGCACCCTCGCCCACGAGGTCCACCGCCACGTCAATCTGGCGTGATTCGCCCGGCAGGACGATGTAGCGTAACACCAGCTGCTCGCCCGCACCCACGGTGTAGCGTTCCTGTTCCATATCAGAAGCTGTCAAAGCCTTTACGCTCAATCAAATCTACCAGTTCACGGCCTCCCGTGGCTACGATGCGGCCCTCCTTGAGGACATGCACCACATCGGGCACCACGTACTCCAGCAGTTTCTGGTAGT
>CADCCI010000004.1 GCA_902799895.1 uncultured Bacteroidia bacterium
TTGCGAAGGATCCATGGGTATTGCTCCGGGCCGATAAAGCGTTCGGCCTCCGGGGTAAGGAAAGTACCTTTTTGGGCAAACAACTTGCCCATGGGGGGCCACGGGGCTACCATCTTGGCCCGCTCTTCGTCCGTTGTGGTGCGGATACGGAAGCTGCCGCCCTTGATAAGCGTCCCTCCGTAGCTGCAGCCCAGCTGGGCGGGAAGCTTCTGGAGGAAGCGCTCCGCCAGGCGGAACTCGTTGCCTTCGTCCATGCCGCCATGCAGCAGGAAGGAAAGCTGGCCGGGCACTTTACGCTCTGCAGGCAGGGTGGACAGGAATTCCAGCATCAGGCTGGGGACACATTCTACATAGAGCGGAAAGGCGATAAGGGTGCGTTCATGTGTAAGGAAAGCGTTGCGAGCTGCATCCCATTGCTTGCAGTCCGACAAATTGTGGAGCTCCCAGGTGACGCCCTCCTCTTCCAGCCCCTTGGCAAAGGAACGGATGATCTTGTCCGTATTACTGAACTTCTCCACACGCGGGCTGCCGTTGATAATGACGAGGTGGCGGAGAGAAGTTTTCTCGACTGCGTTCGAAATGACAGGAGAAGCACTCAACTTCTCTACAGCCCCCGGAATGGCATAAGCCCCCAGAGACTTTCCTCCTATATTCGCCGCAGTACGTACGCACCAGTCTTCCAGCAGGGCCTGGTCGCCGGCGCCCTTATACAAAAGGCCGATATTAAGAGGATGATACCGCAGCTCGTGCCGCATCCAGCCGTCTCGGAAGCCTATGTACATGTTAAGCATGGGCATGACACGGTCCATGAGCCGTTTACCCCTGTAATCCAGAAAGCCGAAGCGAGTGTCGGTGACAATCCAGAGGCTATCGGTCTTCACCAGCTTCTTCAGAATCTCTTCATAATCATCCTTGAAGGCGCAGACTCCGGGCGTTCTGAGCCAGCATTGATTGCAGCCCACACAATGCGCAATCTTCATCAGGGAGGTGTCCATAATCTCCACCTCTTTCCCTGAAAGCAGGGCGCGGAAGACTCCTTCAGAGACTTCTGCACCCAGTGTGTTCAATACTAAATCCATGGTCTGTGATCTATTAATAATTCAATTAATAAGGATGGTAGTGCGGATGGGTTTTGACGGAGTTGTAGGCCACTACCTTTCCGTTGTTGTCAAAGTTCACAACCAACAGAATCATCATCTATTTCATCTTTCTACTTTCTTTGGGCCGCTTTCTTGTCCACATTATTTCAAGTGCAAAGTTAGCGGATATCTTGTTCCGAAATAAAAATGGATGTGGACAATGAAGTGGACAAAATGAGGATTTTGTCTGTAAAGCAGTTGGACATACCGGACGCTTTTGCTACCTTTGCCCCTGCATTAACGGAGCACTTTATTTATTATGGCAAGACCTGTAAGCATAACCAAGGAGAAGATTCTGTCGGCGGCCGCGGGGGTAGTGAGGAAAGGGGGTCTTTCGGCCCTGACATCCCGCAACCTTTGCACGGAACTGGGGTGTGGAGTCAACGCCGTTTTCTCTGCGTATGGTTCAATGGAAGGCGTTCAGGAGGCCGTCAGGGCCGAAGCCAGCCGCCATTTTCAGAATCGCCTCCGGGATGGCCTTTCCTTGAATCCGCCCTTCAAGGGCTTTGGAATGGCACTGCTATGGTTTGCTATGGATGAGCCGCAACTTTTCAAGCTGGCTATGGCCGGGAAAACCCCAACAGACTCCTTTGAGAGCTACATAGACACGCATATAGGCCTCAAGGAAGAGTGCCTGGCGGCCATTGGCCAATCCTTCGGCCTGCAGGGGAAAGAGGCCGAAATGCTCTACTACCAGTTGCTGCTGGTGGGACTGGGGCTGGCCCAATCCTGCGTAGAAGGCGGTGCGGCACTCAGCATCCCCCAGGTGTCCGAGATTCTGGGCAAGAACGTGCGGGCTTTCCTTATGGTGATCCGCGCCGGGGCCGATGCACGGGAGTCCTACATTCCCAACCGGGGCGCCGGGCCGCAAGGAGATGTGGATTCCTACCTTATGATCCAATCCCTGGCCGGGCAGAACCACCTGCTGCAGGAGCTCCATTCACATCCCAGGTACATCCAGGACAGTGAGTGGACCGAACTGGAACGCGTGCTCCGAAATTCCTTCAATCTAACCCCGGAATCCCTCCGGGAAGCCCACCCGGGACTCACCAAAGGAGACCTCCGCATCTACATTCTCTCGCACCTTCAGTTTACCGTTTCGGAGCAGGCCATCCTGCTTGGGATTTCGCCCACCTCCGTTACTAAAGCCCGCCAGCGACTGAAGACAAAACTTCAATAGCCACCAAGAATACACGATAGCCACAAGTCATCTAGCTCCCATCCGAGGCACGAAAATCCCTTATTGAGTGAAAAATTTTTATAAAATAGCACTCATTGAGGGAATTTTATTATATTTGCAGCAGAATAGTATTGAGTTATGATTGACCACACCCTTATAGAGTACATGGAGTCCATGCTCAGCCAGACTCCTACCGAATTCAAAAGATATGCATACGACGATATCCGTTGGGATAATAAGTTGCTGGGAATAGTCGGAGCGCGAGGCATCGGGAAATCCACCCTTGTCAAACAGTATATTCTCGCACACAAGGATGAAGGAAAGTTTCTGTATGTCTCGGCCGACTTGATGTTTTTTACTTCCCATACACTGTTGGATCTGGCTCACGAACTCACTTTGGATGGCTTTACCCATCTAATTATAGATGAAATACATAAATATTCCGGATGGTCAAAGGAGCTAAAGAATATATATGATATTTATCCCGACCTTCACGTCATCTTTACCGGATCTTCTATCCTGGATATTCTCCATGGAGAAGCCGATCTTTCCAGAAGAGCAGTAGTATACCCGATGTTCGGGCTTTCTTTCCGAGAGTATCTAAAGTTATTCCATGACATTGATGTCAATGTTTATTCTTTGGAAGAGATTCTTGCTCATAAAGTGGAACTACCCGGTTTACCGCACCCTCGCCCCTTCTTTGAACAGTATCTTCGCGAGGGATACTATCCTTTTGCATTGGAGAACGGCTTTCCTATCAGGATGCAGCAAGTAATATCACAGACAATAGAATCGGACATTGCCCAATTTGCAGACCTGAAGGCCACCACGGCCAGAAAACTCAAGAGATTATTGAGTGTAGTAGCGGAATCAGCCCCATTTAAACCCAATATGCTGTCGCTTGCCACAGTGGTTGGGGTCAGCAAGAACAATGTGGCCGATTATCTTATCTATATGGAACGTGCCGGCCTGCTCGGCCAACTGAGAGACGCGACCGGAGGCATAAGAGGTATAGGAAAGGTTGAAAAGGTCTATATCGACAATCCCTCCCTGATGACGGTCCTGAGCGGTGGAGCTCCGAATCCCGGCAACCTGAGGGAGACCTTCTTTTATAACCAGATGAGAGTCCGGAACGACGTAATCAGTTCCAAAGATTCAGACTTTGTCATCGATAAATATACCTTTGAGATAGGCGGCAGAAAAAAGGGAAATAAGCAAATAGAGAATATTCCTAACGGTTTTATCGTTAAAGACGACACCGAATATGGGTACCAGAATGTAATCCCTTTATGGCATTTCGGGCTCAATTACTAGTCAAATCCAGCCATAGAAAGCCACTGACGGACAGAAATGTTTCAGTATAGTTTCAGTAATAATATCAAGCCGATTTATATCTGACGGAAAATCAATTATTTCCGGCCAAAAGATAGTAGACCCGCCCGAGGTACGAAAAGGGGTTAATGCCGGAGCGTCTGTATCGCAACGCGGCAAAGGCGTGCCGTAGGACAGACAACTTTAAACGGAATTCTGCCATGTCGGCCGAAGTATTCTCCAGATTCAGAGGCGGATTCAGGGAGAGGAGGTTCTCCTTCATCCATTTGGTGAGCCACTGCTCATCCTCCTTGGTAAACTTGAAATGAACGCCGTCCGGAATCTTGTCCCGGTCTATCTGATGCATCCCGTGCAGGCAGCCAAGGCTAATCCTGAAGAGCGAAAGCGAGGAGATGTTTCCGGGCATGTTCTTAGGGAGTTCCCCCCTTTCATCGGCCTCAAAGTCCTTGAGCCATTCTCCTGATTCTTGGTACTCCGTGAGGCGCTTGATGCGGTACTGTGCTTGGACTATGATAACCTGGAGCTATATAGTTTAAAACTCGAGACAGACACGAACATACCGTCTGTTGCTCTTCCAGTCGACAACGAAACTGATATTGCGGTTGTCGACGGTGTTCAAACAGTAAGATTTTGCATAACTTTTCTCTGTTGACGTCCAGTAGCCTTTATAATCAAGCAATCCTGTGCCGCCTGCCCCAGTGATGGCTGTATTCAGGCCTCCATAGTTTGAATCGTTTTCACCATAAGTTTTGAACATATTCTTCCAGTCATCCTGACTGGGCAGTTTCCATGTGCCGCCGGAGAATTCGGGCGAGTGGGCGGCAGCGGTGGATGTTGCAATATGCCAATTTATATCATCGCTCTCATCGGCCAGTGTGATGGCCAGACCGTTGGAGCCCGACATGTAGGCTATCATGGCCACTGCGGTCACACCTGCAGGTACGCTGCCTACAGCATAATTTTGGCCGTCGCTGCCGATTAACTGTCCAACAGCGGGGTTGGTAAGGCTGAGCGGAATGGATGCAGTCTTTGTCTTCTTCACATTGTACACCTTGCCATTGACAAACTTGCTGTCCCAGGTACTTCCGAAGGGAATGGCCACTTTGTCGCCCATCTTCACGCTGGCGCCATTGAGTAGTCTATCGGAAGTCCAAGGCAATACAAACTTGGCAACAACATTTTCATCTACGGTTGTGGTTTTTACGTTTGCATTACCGATGATTTCACCGTAATTGTTGACTACGGCGGTGAGTTCGGTGCCGCTTGTTGTGCCGTCCTCAAAAGTTATTTCAAAATTGAAGAATGACGATTTCTGGTCAAGTGAAAAAGACTTTTCCGCATACGTGGAATTGCCGGTAAGCAAGCTGTACTTCTGTATGGCTTCGTAAACATCGGAGCAGTAAGCCGTTGTGGGATAGTTAACCGTTACGGCTCCTGCGCTATCTACGCTAACCTCGGAGCCCACCGTCTGCTGGGCGCTCACCAGGGTGGCAGTCAGAGCGAGGCCGTCGGAGGGAGTGCCTTCGCCAGAGAAGATCAGGTTACCGGAGAAAGTGGCCCCTGAGGTTTCTCCAACGCCACTAGTGATATCGAGCACGCCTTTGATATTCGTTCCTGTGATATAGAGTTTGTCACCCGCTGCGAAGCGGAGCGTCTGGAAGTCGGCATCAACTGTGGCACGAGTATCGGGTTCACAGGATCCAACCGTCACCGTGTAAGGTATTGTTATTTCAGGTTCCGACGTGACTTCTGACGTGACATCAGATGTTTCATCCGAAGTATTGTCATCTGACAGGACATCTACTTTGTTGCAAGCAGCCATTACGAGGAAGGCAGCCATTACAAGCAGTGCGCCCTTTAAAATAACGTTCTTTTTCATCGTTATTCTCTGTTTTAGATGTCTGTTACTAAAGATCCTCCGGTGCACCCATCGGATTAATCATTCCGTTAACGCTAGTCTGGCAGACCATGCCTTCGATTTTCACTTCCACAACAGTAGTTGCGGGGGATTCATAATTTTTGCTTTCTTCTTTCATGTGATATAATTGTTTTGTTACTAACCGTTACGAAAGCGCAAAAATAAAAAAATTATGGGAAAATGAAAAAAATATCAAATGACCTCAATATAGAAACTGAAAGGACGAAAACCGTCATTGCAGCTGATCATGGCACTCATCGGGTTTTTCATCCATCCGTCATAAAAGTTGCCTTCACCTTTGGCCAAAGACTCTACGAATTCCCGCATGGAGGACCATGCAGAAGGGCACATCCCGTCAGGACATTTGCCATCGACGGAAATCCACTGCTGGCCAGCCTTTATATCGCAGGTATGCTCAATGGGATTCTCGTACCGGGCCATCAAGTCCGGGTAAACCGTCTGCCGTATTGCCGTAATCCGTACCTTATTCATACTAACAAGAACTCATTTCATCGGATTCTTTTTCACGGCAATCTCTCCGGCGCCAGAGCACTGGTCCATGACGTATTGTACAAAATCAGGATTGCTGGCCATGGTTTTAGATCTTTAAACGGAGCACCCTTATGGGCCGGTCGGCACCCTGATACTGCGTATCATCGATTACGGTTTCTCCAGTGGGGACGAAACCGCATTTTTCCATTACTCGCCCGCTTGCCGGGTTATCGATATAGTGGCCGGATATTAGGGATTTAATATCGGTCATACACCTGATATGCTTTAGCATCAGCTCCAGCGCTTCCGTGCAAATGCCTCTGTTCCAATAGGGTTTCGCAATCCAATAACCAATTATTGGCTCGCCGTTCCGGGCCGGCAGATTGCAGTTGCACGACGGGCCATAGCCCATTGCGCCTATAACTTCACCGGCTTCTTTAAGCTCGACGGCCCAGGTATTGGTGGCATCGCAAAAGACTGTCCGGATCACCTCCAGGCTCTCCTCTACCGACTGGTGCGGAGCCCAACCGGCACGGGGACCCACATCGGGATCCGATGCCCACTTATACAACACAGGAGCGTCGCTGTCCCGCCAGGGACGGAGTATGATACGGTCCGTTTCCATCACTCCATCGTAAAACAGCTGCCCAGGAAGGCGCATCTTCTCCTTTGCCGGGAAGCTTGCCTCAAACCGTTCGAAAGCCTCCGGGTTTTCATCGGCAACGAAATACCCCTTGGGAGGACAATATGACGCCTCTTTAATTCCGTGTTCCTTTAACCACCCGGGTATCAGTTCCTGGGCCAGGAAGAAGGGAACCGGATCATCTTCCGGGAAATCGTGATAATGAATGCCCAGTTGGCTGGCAAGATCGAACCCGGCGTGCTTGTAAAAATCGATATTTCCTTCCATACAAAGGAATCCGACCCCCATATTACGGGCCTTATCCAACGCAAAACTCAAAAGTTTGAGCCCGTATCCTTTGCGTTTAAAGTCGGGATGGATGCAGATGGGGCCGAACGTCCAGGACGGCACCGATGAGCCATCCGGCAACACCAGTTCAGCTTTTGAGAACATTACGTGGCCTATCAGCCGGCCATCGTCCTCCATCACAAAGTCCAGTTCCGGAATAAAGTCAGGATTGTCCCTATAGCAGTGCAGCACGAAATGCTCTGTGCACCCGGGACGATATACATTCCAAAAAGCCTCGCGGGTGAGGCCCTCAACCGCACGGTAATCTTCCGGTCTTTCAAGTCTGATCTTCATATGCACTCCTCTACCGCCAACGCTTGAGCTGCGGAAAATACTGTTTCATCTCTTTTTCCATTTTTAATCCTTTTCTATCTTACAAAGATACTAAAAATTTAACTTTGAAGACCGCCTGGACAATTATACACTATACGGTTTATCATCCGGCCGGCGCGCGCAGCCCCAGCTCTTGGCAAAGTCTTCAAAAACAAGGTGGACAATCGTCCAATCACTATTTAAGGTATCCGGATAAAACCTGATCGATACCTTCTCCGCGAAGGCCCTCCCGTTTCAAGAGCGTTCCGTCCGGGCCGAAAAGGAAGATTTGCGGGATGGAAGAGAAGCCATAAATCGTGGCAGCCCTTCCATCCTCAATATATAACTGGTCCCAGGGAATTTTCTCCTTGTCTACCAACGCTTTGGCCTCCTTCGCCTTGTCATTTACCGTAACGCCGACGATGTCAAAATCCGGTCCGGAATACTTGGTATAGGCGGCTTTCAAATAAGGTGTTTCCCCACGGCAGGGGCCGCACCAGGAGGCCCAGAAATCTACCAATACATATTTCCCATGCCCGATATAGTCCGACAGGTGGCGGACGCTTCCATCGGGCAGGGTTGCTTCGATATCCTTGAACATACTGCCCTCTTGGGTGGCTCTTTTTGTCTGGATCATTTGCAGACGGTCCACCAGAATCGGTTTGGTTTGCATCTCGGGAGAGAATCGGCCTATCATTTCCTCAATGGTGTCATCATCCTGCCTCTGGATGACAAACTGGAAGGCCAACAGGCCCAGGCCGTTGTCCAGATTGTTTTCATACATTTTCTGGCAGAATGCAATGAGCTCGTCATAGCTATTGGGATCCTGTCGGACTTTCTGTCGGACCTCGGACTGCTTGTCAAAAAAGGCCATCAGCTCATAATTAAGAGACTTACGATTTGAAGAGACCATGGAGATATCCTCTCCATCAATGGTATATCTGAGCTTGGAGCCATCAGAAACAAAGGGCCTACTTATCTCATCCTCCTTGCCGACAAAGGTAAAATGGCCGATAACGGTCTTATCTACCGGGAGACTGATGGTAAAGGCACCATTCTTTACTGAAACAAGGGAATTAATTTCCCCCGTAGAGGCCGGTAGAACAACGGTTACCTGTTGAGGAGCTGTCCCGTTAAAATGTCCTTCAATAACTGTTTTCTTCTGTGCACATCCAACAAAGGGTAGAGTCAGCAGAATAAGGGAGAGAACAGGGTTTTTCATACGAACTATCATTTGATTATTCAAAGATACCTATCTTTCCCCAAAGAATCAAATAGAGCGGTGGTTTCCACTATTCTTTATGTGTCCGGATAAAATGGCCTTCTTGAATGGCGGCGAAAGCTGCGAACAATTCACAGCTTTATTTTGCGCCGTCCGAATCGGATTAGAGCTTTACCTCGTAGGTAAAATTGCTGTCATCAGGGCCATTGAGGTTTTGCCAGATAATGGTGTAGCCGCTGGTAAGACCGCCAGCCTCGGCGGCTTTCTTCATAATGTCTGGATTCTTGTCGAAAAGGTCCTTGGAAGCGGCTACGTACGCAGAAATCTCATCATCCTTATCGGTGGATGTGTGCTCCTCCGGAAGTTGAATTCTCAGGGTCATAGCCCACCACCGTGAGGGATTGTCCCGCATCGTTCGTCAGGAAGTTGTCTATACCGATGTAATGCATATAGGGGCCATAGATATAATTAGCCGAAATGCCACGCTCCGTAGAGCATGATGCCCACGGAGACCACCGCGGCAATGATGGTAGTCAATACATTGGAAATGTCCGACTTGTTTTTAAATCTTATTCCCCTGGTCATATGTTTAAATTGATGGATTTCCTAAGCGGTTTATTTGATGTTAAGGCACATCATGGTGAGGTCATCGTTGGGCTCGGCCCCGTTTCTGTGACGCTCGATATCCGCCGCGATGTCCTCGATCACCTGGCGGGCCGATTCAAAGCTGCACTCTCTGAGGAACTTGAGCAGGCGGTCGTCTCCAAACTGCTCGTGGGCGGGATTTTCAGCCTCGTTGAGTCCGTCGGTATAGACAAACAGCGGACGACCCTTGATGCTCGCTATCTCGTCCCCCTGGAACGTCAGTCCCGGCAGTACGCCGATGGGAGCATTGGGATGCATGGTGATAAAGCCGCATCCTTTTTCAGGGTCTCCCAAGATGGGCGGATTGTGACCGGCATTGCAGTAGGACAGGTGCCCTGTCTGCAGATCCAGCAGGCCGAGAAACATGGTAACAAACATATTGCCCTCGTTGTCTTCTCCCGAAAGGGCATCGTTAATGCGTGTGCAAATCTCCGCCGGCGTCATGCCCTGCTTGGCCAGCGTCTGGAACAGACGGGTGGCCTGCGCCATGAACAGGGAGGCCGGCACGCCCTTGCCGCTCACATCTCCTACGGCAAAATAGAGCGAGTGGTCTGTGAGCATATAGCCGTACAGGTCTCCCCCCACTTCCCGGGCAGGCACCATGGAGGCATACATGTCCAGCCCCGGATAGCTGGGAAACATGCAGGGTACCATGGACATCTGGATGTCCCGGGCAATGCGCAGTTCGCTCTCCATGCGCTCCTTGATGGTGGTCGTTTCTTCCAGCTGGTCGTAGGCTACCTTAAGCGCTTCGTGGGCCTTGTGCAACTTTTGCTCGGCCCGACGGCGGTAAAGGATGTAGATGGTAAAAGCGAGGAGCAGGATCACCACCATCACGGCCGTGTAGATCTGCCGCTGGCGGGCCGATCGGGCTTCAGCCTCTACAATCTCCATATCCCTCACAAGGATGGAATGCAGTTCGCTGGCGTCCAGGCGCCGGTTGTTGATGATCGCCGAATCCAGGACATCGCAAATCTGCCGCGCCGTCAGGTTGGTGGAATCCTGCTGATGGAGCATCTGGTAAGCATGGTACTTCTTGAGCAGATAGCGATAGATATTGTCCAGGGAATAGATGTTGAGCTCTTTCTGGAGGTATTCCATGATGCTCCGGTAGCTGGCTGCGGCCTCGTCCCACCGTTGGGCCACGGTGAGATAGTCACTGGCGTTGGTGAGCCCCTCCATGGTCCCCGAGAATTGCGTCTGCAGGTATTCCTCGTAGGCTTTTTCGGCCTCTTGGTGACGGCCTACGCCCTCCAGGGAGATGGCCTGGAAGATCTTGTACCGGGCCCATTGCTTGTCATTATAACTCTTGTCGTTCCCGAACAGCCCGATGGATTCCTTGACCAGATTTCCCAGGCGTTCTGTCCAGAACAGTCCCTCCTCGTATCCCCTTACCAGGATCCAGATATAGGCAACATTGATGATGCCGGCCACGGCATCGCGATAGGCATCCTTGGAAGCTTTCTGATGGATATTGCTGAGATGCATCTGGTAGGCCCGCTCCAACATTTCGGTGGCCGTGGAGTCTTCCTTGTTGAAGAAAGTCTTGCTGCAGCCGGCAAAAATCAGCAGGTTGGTATAGTCGCTGGTGGTGTCGCACTGCATCTTCTCCAGCCGGTTGATGACCGGAAGCGTCTGATGCAGGGCCGAAGCATATTCCCCCAGACGGCAAAGCAGGCTGGCCAGGCGGTTGCCCGACTTGGCATAGTAAGCCAGGTCATTGGGGTCATCCGCATACTCCAAGAGCCGGATGGCCTCTTCCCAGAAGTATTCGGCCAATTCGTTCTGGCCCAGATGATAATTGGCGTAACCTTGCCAGTAATAGCTCTCGCCTTTGGAAAGCTTTCCGGCCTTACCCAGGCTGTCTGCCAGACACTGGACCCTTGCATAATCTCTTGCCTCTGAGGCCTCAAGGACCATGGCGGTGGCTTCCGGACTGGAAGACTTGCCGGCCCTGCTCCGGCATCCGGTGAAGGACAGGACCGATAACAGGAGCACGGCCACCAGGCCAAGGGCCGGTATAGGGATTCTGTGACGTATCATCGTGGTCAATAGATATCTTTAGTGATGTGGTAAATGCTGGATTATTACCTGCGCAAGCGCTTCAGCAACTCAAAGATAAGCATAATTCTCCGGACTCTCCAGTTTTTTTAAAAAAATTGTTACATGACCCACATGAACATGAAACGACGCTATTTTTACGAGTCCCCCAAAATAACGGTAGTGGAGATAAGGATAAAGTCAAGGTTTTTGATTCTGTCCGAGCCGGCCCGGCAGGGGATTACGCCTGAAGGGCTACCAGGGCGGCGATCGCCTGCTGGATAGCGGCCAGAGTCGCGGCGTAGTCAGGCTGTCCCTGAATGGCAGAAAGGATGTTCGCAAGAGCCGTGGCCATGTCCACAGTGCCACTTGTCAAAAGAGAGCCGAAGGCCGTCGAGACATTGTTAATGGCCTTCAAGAGGTTATTATCCACCCCGCCCAGCTGGGTCTTCAGGGCGTCAAGCGCCGTCTGGACCAGGGCCAGGGCCGTCTTCTCGTCGGCAAAGCCGTTGGAAAGGGCAGAACCGATCAGGGCCAGCTTGGTTTCCAAACTGGTTCCGAGACCCTTTACGGCCGTTTCGATGGCCGATAACTTCTCCTCCAGCGTACCTCCCAGGGTGGCAATCGCCTGCTGGATCAGCGCCATTTCTTCTTTCACGCGGTTCCCGGCCGTGCCAATGTCCTGCAACGCCACCGAAATGAGCGCCAGCCTCGATTCCAGTCCCATGGCCTGGTCGGCAACGGCCGACCGAACGGCTTCCAGCTTCTGTTCCAACGAACCCTTCAGCGAAGCAACGGCCTGGCGCAGCAGCGCCAACTGCTGCTGGTGATTGGCAAAACCGCCCGACACGGCGGATTCCACCAACGCGAGCTTCGTGGACAGGGCCGTCACCTGGCTGGACATGACGGTCTCAATGGCCGCCAGCCGCTCGTCCAGGGTCCCGCGTAACGATGCAAGTGCCTGCTGCAACAGCAACTGTCGCGCCTGGTTGTCGGCAAAACCGCCCGACACGGCAGCATCGATCAGACACAGTTTCGCTTCCAAACCGGAAGACTCGGCCTTTATGGCCTCCTTGACTGCCGCCAGTTTTTCGTCCAGCGTCCCGCCCAATGCGGCCACGGCCTGACGCGCCAGCTCAATCGCCGCCTGGTTGTCGGCAAAACCCTGCCGCATCAGCGACTCAATGCGCGCCATCTGCTCGGCCAGCAGGCGGCTGGACTGTTCAATCCTCGATACAACGTCGCTGTAATCCGGTTCCAGCTTTATGCGAAGATCTTCTTGCCCCCTGTCACAGGAACCCGCGACCAGCAGGGCTAGGACGGTAAGCAAAAGGACGGAAATACCTGTCTTTTTCATATCTTTCATAGGAATGCTAATTCACGATTGTTACTACCAAACTATACGAGAAGGATAACGCCAATACCTTAAATTGGGGGTCGGTCTCTGTAGGGAAGATCCACAGGTCGTAATGGGCTGTCATGCCAAATTTTGCTCCGGGCACAGGCTCTCCCTGGAACTGCACCGCCAATTTCAGCGTCTCCGGCAGCAGCTGGGCCGACATCTTAAAATAGGGACCGTCAAGACTCCCGTATTGTTCCTGCAAAATAAAACGGCCATCCAGCCAGGATCTCACCAAACCCAATTTAGAAAACAGGCTTCTGAGATCGACAACCGCGGTATTGTCGTTCTGGATATCGTTAACCGGAACAATGGCGCTCTCGGGGAACCAGACTGAATTGTACCACGCGATCCGGAACTGGGGAATCGTATCCTTCACATCCCAGCGATCCTTCAGGATCAGCTTGCCCAAAACAGCCTCATTATCGACCCTGGAGGAATCCTTGAAACTACGCCAGACTCTCCAGCCGCCGCGGTCTTCCGGAACCTTGTCCGGCCAGAAAACGCTACTATAGGTAACGCCCGCCGTATCGGGTATGAAAACAGCCATCCTTTTATTCTTGTCTAAATTGATGAAAACAGGTGCGATGGAGTCATTCTGCGGAAGGAGTTGGAGCGATTCGAGGTTATCGGCCGTATAGGAACGGGATTCCGACTCGTCTTGCGTCTCGAAGAGCCCGGTGTCGAGCGCATAATAGATATTGTTGATACTGCCGTTTCTTTTGAACGTAAACGAGGCTGCGGGATAGGTCCAGTATTTAAGGCCCTGCAGGGGTTTCGGCATCATCACGACGTTAAACGGTTCCGTCGAGACCTCTTTCGGATCCTCCGGACTCCCGTAGGTCGCCGAAAGTGCCACGGAATATTCCGTCCAGGAGACATAAGGGGATCGGCAGGATATGGTGACGATATACTGTCCTTCCACGGAGGGATCGGCCGCCAAAGAGAAGGAATAGGAGTCTGTTGAGACATCCCCCTGCGGATTGCTTCCCCAGGTCGGGTAAAACCGCTTATGCGAAAGGATGTTCAGCTTCAGCTTCTTCTCGTCGAGGACCGTATTCGCCGGTTTGACCTGAATGACGGCCTTCCATGCACCGCCGTTCGCCGTCGTAAGCGTCGGTTCCCCCACATACTTCAGCCGGAAGGGGACAATGGCCTGCTCCAGTTCGGTAACGATCTGCTGGATAGCGGCCACCATTGCGTTGTAATCGGGCTGTCCCTGAATGGCAGAGAGGATGTTTGCCAGGACCGTCGCCATGTCCACATTGACATTTGTCAACAGGGCGCCGAGGCCCGTCGAAAGCTTGTCAATGGACTTGGAAAGGCCGTCATCCATCCCGCCCAGCTGTGTTTTCAGCGTTTCGAGCGCCGTCTGCACAAGGCCCAGGGCCGTCTTGTCCCCGGCGAAGCCGTTGGTAACGGCGGTCTGAATCAGGGCCAGTTTGGAAGCAAGGCTTGTGGTCTGGCTGGTCACCGCCGTTTCCATGGCCGCCAGCTTCTCTTCCAGGGTACCGCCCAGCGAGGAAACCGCCTTCAGGATGAGGTCCAGCCCCAGATTCTCCATCTGTCCATCCAGCGTCTCCAATGCGGTCTCGATGAGGGCCAGCTTTGCGACCAGGCTCGTCGTCTGGCTGGTAACGGCCGATTCAACGGCGGCCAGTTTCTCTTTGGCCGAACCGTCCAGCGATGCCAGCATCGACTGGATCAGGCTTTGCTGCTCCGACGCCGCCACAAAACCCCCTTTGACGGCTGCTTCAATCAGCGCCATCCGGGCCGACAGGGCCGTCTCCTGGTTGCCGATGGCGGTTTTGATGGCCGCTACTTTCTCTTCCAGGGTGCCGCCCAGCGCAGCAATCGCCTGCTGCATCAACGCCTGTGCGGAAGCGTTATTTGAAAAGCCGTTGCCGACCGCCGCTTCAATCAGCGTCAGTTTCGCCTCCAGGCTGGTTGCCTGGGCTTTCACGGCCGCCTCGATGGCAGCGAGTTTCTCCTCAAGGGAGCCGCTCAGCAGTGCCACGGCCTGCCGGATCATCCCGATGGCCGCCTGGTCGTCGGCCAGTCCGTCACGCTGGGCCGCCTCGATCAACGCCACCTTCTCGGCCAGCGTCTTGTTCGACTGGGTGATGGCCTCGAGAATACCCTGGTAGTTTGGCTGCAGCGCAATGTCGATCGGCGGAACGTCCTCCTTGCAGGCCACCAGCATCAGGGATACCGCCCAGACGAAGAACCATCTGATTCGAATGTGTTTCATGGGGCTAGTCGGTCAGATTCAGCGTGCTATCATCCAGCCCTTTATCCGCCATGGGCATCATGCTGGCCTGGTTTTTCAGCTCTTCGAGGGCTTTCTTGATATCCGCCAGGGTCTGGCTGTAATCGGTCTGGCCTTGCACGGCGGCAAGGATCTGTGCCAGGGCCTGGGCAATCTGTCCCGTGGTGAGGGATGTGGAGAGGGTGCCCAGATCGGCCAGCACCTCGTCTATCTTTTTCGAGAGCGACTCGTCCGTCCCGCCCACCTGCGTCTTCAGCGCGCCCAGTGCGGTCTGCAGCAGGCCGATGGCGGTTTTCCCGTCGGCAAAACCGTTGGTTACAGCCGTTTCGATAAGGCCGATTTTCGAGGTCAGGCTTGTGCCCTGGCTCTCCAGGACCGTTTGGATGGCCCCCAGTTTCTGCTCCACCGATCCGCTCAGGGAAGAAAGGGCCTGCTGGATCAATTGCACCTGCGCTTCGAGTCCGATCCCTCCGATTGTCGTCACCGCACCCTCAATCAACGCCAGTTTCGTCCCCAGGCTCGTGCCCTGACCGTCCAGGGCCAACTTGATCGCGGCCAGTTTCTCCTCCAGCGTACCGCTGAGGGACGTCAGCGCCGTCTTGATCAGGTCCCGCTGCGACATCGCGTCCGCAAACCCGTCCTTCACGGCCGTTTCGATCAAGGCCATCCGGGTCGACAGGGAACTTGTCTGGTTGCCGATGGCGGTTTGGAGGGCCGCCAGTTTCTCTTCGAGGGTGCCGCCCAGCGCGGCGATTGCCTGCTGCATCAACGCCTGTGCGGCGGCGCTGTCGGCAAAACCGCTGCCCACCGCAGCCTCGATCAGCGCCAGTTTCGCCTCCAGACTGGTGGTCTGGGCTTTTACGGCCGCCTCGATGGCGGCAAGTTTCTCCTCCGCGGTGCCGCTCAACGAGGCCACGGCCTGCCGGATTTGCGCCATAGCGGTCTGGTTGTCGGCCAGCCCCTTTTGCAGCGCCGCTTCAATCAGCGCCAGCTTTTCGGCCAGCGACTTGTTGGAACTGTTGATGGCGGCGATGATGTCGCTGAAATCTGTCTCCATCGTGATATCCATCTCCGGATGCAGGCTCTCGCACGAGGAGAACGCCAGGGGCAACAGGAGCATCATTACCAGTATCTTTTTCATAGATTTCATTTATTTTACTCCAGTTGGAAGCAAAGTCCCACGGTAGCAACGACCTGTCCTTTCGGCGCAAGTTCCTGATCACCCGCCAGGACGAAACGGTAGCCGCTGCTGATCCGCAGCGCCACCTGCGGGAAAAGGAGGTATTCCAGCGACAGCGTGGCCGGGATACAGGGAACGAAATAATTGTGCAGTTCGTTTTGGCCCGTCACATGGACCGTATTGCCGGAGCCGTCCGGTTTAAAGGAATTGCTCACGCCAAGGGTATAGGTATTCCCAAAGGCAAACAGGCAGCCGATTCCGGTTCCCGCATAAAGCGAAAGAGGCGTCTTCCCGCTTCTGTGTCCCAGCAGATTCGCCTCTACGGTCACCCCAAGGGTATGGAAGTTGGTTTTGAGGTCGCGATAGACATCGCCCTTGACACCCCCGTCGGGCAGGGACAGCAGGTTGGGCTGGGTCTGTTCCCGCAGCATCCGGGTATAACTGTACTCGACACCCAAACGGAAAGCGGGGTTGCAACTATAGAAAAGGCCGGCACAGACCTGGGGCTGGATGGCCGTTTCCGTTTTGGGGCCGGCTCCTTCCAAGCCACCGCCCCACATCCATGACAGGCCTCCCTCAAACCGAAGGCCAAGCGTTCCCTGTGCCCATAGGGACGACGGAAGGGAAAGCAACAAAACCAATATTATCTTTCTCATAATCAGATATATGCAGTAAAGATAATCAATCCTTCGTTAAAAATAAAAAAAATATATAATTTTCAATTCATTTCAACAACAATAGCCCGTTTCGGGGTGCCAGATACATCTTTGCCTTCAACGCGAACTTGCGATTAAATAACGTATGTAGAACTCCGTGTATTATGGCGTTTCCAGAACGGGAAATACTACTATGGAGAAAGCCAGTTGACTTGGCAGGAAAAGAATAATCTGGCCATGGTAGAGGCCAATGACCTTGGTAAGATCATTGCTTCCAATGGTCATATTTATGCCGATGAGGCTGCTGCCAACATCGCCAGCAAGGCCGATTAGCGGAGGCTCCTGGCGCCTGCCTGGCATTTTAACGATACAGAGTCGTTAAACTCGTAAAACCCATCGTGGATTAAACTACTACAATTGTTTAGCCTTATCGGCAACTTTCGGGAGCCTTCCTGAAGGTTGCCGTTATTCGTATATAACCCTAATTATTTGGAAATAAGCAAAAGAACTTCTATCTTTGGCGAAATAACCACATCATTACACATGAACAAAAATCAGAAAATCAAACGGAATTACGTGTCTCCGCAGCTGATTGCGGTGGAGATCAAGATGGGACGATCCTTGCTGGAGATCATCACCAGCAAGGAAGATTATACTGACGGTGGAGATTATACCTGGGGTGACCCTGCATAGGGAGGAAATCAAGATGAAAAAGAATAATCTCTTAATTATACTTGCCGCCGCATTAGCGGTTGGCGCTACTTTTTCATGCAGCCAAATCAAGGAAGAACAGCAACCCCTGGAGATTCCGGTACAGGAAGAACCAACCGTATATACCCTGACGGTGGAAGCCATGAAGGGAACGGCCACCAAAGCGCTGACCGAGGATGAGGTGAACCATGTCATCAAATCCTCCTGGGCCGACGGGGATAACGTAAACGTGTACAATGCCGATGGCGATCTCCTGGGAACGCTGACCCCGACGGTCAGCAGCACCTCCTCCACTACCTTGTCGGGCGAACTGGACTCCGCCCCGGAAGTGGACGATGTCCTGACCCTTAAATTCCGCTCGGACAGCTATGCCAGCCAGGAAGGAACGCTGGAGTATATTGCCACCCACTGCGACTACGCGACGGCCGAGGTTACCGTAACGGATGTCATTGACAAATCCATTACCACGACACCGGCCCATTTCGAGGGCCAGCAGGCCATCGTCAAGTTTACGCTGCAATCCGGCACCGAAGCATTGAACGCGACCGAATTGATGGTTTACGCGGGAACCTCCACCTATACCGTTACGCCGGCCCCGCCCGCAACCCCCAGCGTGCTCTATGTAGCCCTTGAGGGTTTCTCCGAGCAAACCGTCACCTTATCGGCCCAAGCCGGCAGCGCGTACTATGACAGGACGGTGGCAACCGTTACGTTTGAGAACGGAAAATTCTATCGTGTGACGGTCAAGATGATTCCGCGTGTCCTGAACAGCATCTCCATCAGCGGACTGGATTCGGCGGCCCCCGCGTATTACTATGGCGGAGCCCTTCAGACAGAAGCGCGTTAAAATGTAAAACTTTGAATGAACGGAAGATGAAAAAGATACAATCCATTCTTGCTGTATTGCTCTTTATGGTGGGAGCACAGGTTGGCCAGGCATATACCATCAATGACCGCGGTATCAAAGGCAGCGGTACGCTTGAAGACCCCTATCTTATCAATTCGGCTGCTGACTGGCAGATCATGTCACTCTTTCAGACCGGGGACGGAGCGGGAGACAGCGATGTAAACCTCACGGGCAAATATATCAAACTTACGGCCGATATCAGCGTTGGGGAATATATGTTGGGCGCCGATTTACCGTTCCGGGGCATTTTTGACGGAAACGGCCATACGGTCACGTACCAGTACAGAATCCCGAAACAGGGGACGGTGTATAGTTATAGGGCTCCCTTCCGTTTCCTGGGGGATGGCGCCGTTATCAAGAATCTGCACGTCAAAGGCCTTATAGAGTCCTATCAAAAATACAATGCCGGTCTGGTGAGTGAGGTGAAGGAGGATGCCACAGTGGCCATCAGCAACTGCTGGATCAGTATGAAACTGGATGAATTTGGCCCCCGGGACGCTGACGCCACCAATGGCGGAATCGTTGCCCACACGTGCAGCGGGTCCGTTACAACCATTACGGACTGTCTCTTTGACGGTATATTCGAAACGGGCGGCGGCAACTACAGCGACTATTGCGGCGGCCTGGTCGGTTATAAAAACGGAAAGCTCTTTCTGATCAATTGCCTTTTTAACCCTTCCAGCATTGACATCGAGACCACCACCCACTGCAAAACACTGGCTCGCTACAACGACACCAAGAATCTGGTTTTCAGCAACTGCTACTATACCCAGACCTTTGGCGAGGCCCAGGGAACGAACGCCAGCGGGATGAGCGACAACGAGTTGTTGGGAAGACTGGGCAGCAACTGGCAAATCTCCGGAGGCAAGGTGGTTCCGGCCACGATTGTTGTGAACCCGTTCTATGGGGGCGGCAGCTCAGCGTCGGACCCCTATCTCATCTCGTCTGCGGGCAACTGGAACTATCTGGCCGAAAAGGTGAGGACGGGCAACACTTACAGCGGTAAATTCTTCAAACTGGTTACGGACATTGAGGTGAATACCATGGTGGGCGTGAGCAACAGCAAGTACTTTGGCGGGACCTTTGACGGTGGCGGGAATACGCTTACCTTCAACTATACCTCCTGGCAGGAGTATTGCGCTCCGTTCCGGTACATCCACGGCGCCACCATCAAGAACCTGCAGACCGCAGGAACAATTAATGCCACGGCCAAGTATGCCGCAGGTATTGCCGGCTATGCCCAGAATATCAACCATATTACCTCCTGCCGGAGCAGTGTTATCATCATGAGCAGCATCGATGGCGACGGAAGCCACGGTGGCCTGGTGGGAGAAGTGGTGAAGGGATACACGGACGTTTATTTTGAAGATTGCCTTTTCGACGGCATCTTTTCCGGTGCGAAGACCGAGAAATGGGGCGGCTTCGTGGGCTGGAACGAGAACGGGCCGGACAGCCATTTCTATCATTGCCTGTTCAATCCTTCCTCCGTGGGGGTTGACACGGACGGCTGCTATACGTATGCCCGAAGAAGTGATTCTGATGACATTCACTTCTACGAGGACAAAAAGAGTTACTATACGTACCTGCTGAATAATGCGCAGGGCTGGGATGGCAGGGGAAAGTCTGCTGAAGAGCTGGTTTCCCTCCTCGGCGCCAACTGGGAGGTGTCACTCGGCAGCGCGGTGCCCAAGTTTACCAAATCCGAAGACATTAAGCCATTTTCGGGTTACGGAACGCAGGCAGAGCCGTATCTCATTGAAGAACCGGCCCATTGGCTTTACCTTGGATCGCAGTTGGAGAACGGATTAAAGTACGACGGCGCTTACTTCCAACTAATGGCAGATCTTACCATCAGCAAAATGGCGGGACTTGAAACGAAGCCCTTCTCCGGCATATTTGACGGAAACGGGCATGTTCTCACCCTGGACCTTACCGGAACCAATTATGCCGCACTCTTTGGCTGTCTGGACGGTGCGACCATCAAGAACCTTCACTTGACAGGAGACGTCACGTCCGATCTACTTCCCGCGGCCGTGGCAGCCTTTGTCAACAGCAATGGCACGCAGCGGGCCAGTACGATTGTAAACTGCGAAAACTCGGCGGCCATCCATTCCGCCTCTTCCGGTACTGTTTACGCCGGCTCCTATGTGGGGCGCATTGAAGCCAGGTCCTCTGGGAGCTATACGGTTCTCATCATGAAAGCTTGTTCTTTCCTGGGAAGCATTGACCTGAGTGCCGGAAAATGCGGAGGCGGTTATATTGGAGACAATAAGAATCTAACAGGAGGCGCCTCCGTACAATCCTGTCTGTTTACCCCGTCCTCCCTTAACATCGAAGAGATCAATGACAGCGATGGGAAGTTTTACATGTTTGGTCCTGGGCTGAGTCCCAATAACAGTTGCTATAATTCACTGGCGCGCAATTATCGGTCTCCGACCGGCAATAAGCCGTTGGTCACTTCCTTACAGGGTGATCTTTTCCATACGGTTCGGGGCGGAGATTATATTACCGTGGCCATAGATGGAACGCCGACGGAACACGACGTCAGCGGAATCACCCCCTATAAGAACGGTGATGCTGATCGTCGAGGCTTCGTTTACGGCAATGAGATCTGTGGTGGAGACGGCTTCTATTTGTATCTTCTCCTGAGCTATGGGGGCGATAAGGAAACCTTCTACGCCTACGTTGCCAACCGGGGCACTCTTTACGGCTCTGAACAGACCTGTACCAATGATCACTATGAACTCAGCATGGCGGATGCAAATACCGTGATCAGCGCGTCCGGTACCGTGGTCCTGCGGGATGATGTGGACAACAGTGCCGCCATAACGGAGATGGCCGGACAAGTAAAAAACGTGACGATTGGCCGTACGTTCGTCCACGGTGAGTGGAACAGCATCTGTTTGCCGTTCAATGCTCCTGCCTTTATTGTCAGTCAGGTATTTGGGTCCACTACTCAGCTGAAACGATTGGGCAGTTCTGCATTTACGGATGGGGCACTTTCCCTTACTTTTGAGAATATTGAGGTGTCGTTGGCAGGGACGATCATCATCGAGGCCGGCAAACCTTACCTTATCAAGCCTTCCAAAGATGCAGACGTGGTGAATCCTGTCTTCGGGGGCGTAACCATCGTGGACGGCTCCACGCCTACGGTAACGGACGTGGCCACCTTTACTCCGGCCATCAATCCGACGAACTTTTCTGCGCGCGACATGAAGATCCTCTTCATTACCGGAGACGGAAAACTGTCCTTCCCGCTCAACGATGAAGGAATCAAAGGCTTCCGGGCTTACTTCCTGCTCACCGGCGCTGCCGCCGGCCAGTAGGGCTACTGAGCCTTGGTGACGATAGCCGTCATGCCGGGCATGAGGTGCGGATGCGGTTGGAGGTTAGCCTCCAGCCGCACCATTCCGTTTTTCTCCACCACGGGGCTGATGGAGGTAATCCGGGCTTCGTGCGCTTCGGCGGGATACGCCACACTATACACTCGGATGAGGGTGCCCGGTTTAAACTTCTGCAGCTCGTTTTCCAAGACATCGAAGCAGACCTTCAGGTGCTCGGTATCAACGATATAGAACAGCGGCACGCCCGGGGTGGCGGCGCTGTAAAGTGTTGCATCGATCCGGCTCACGGCACCCGTGAGGGGGGCCGTAATGGTGCAGAAGGTGAGCTCGCGTTCCAGTTGCTGGAGCGACGCCTTGGCCGTGTTGTAGCCACTGTTCACGCGGGCTTGGCGCTGAAGTTCTTCGGGGGCCGAATCCAGATTGCCCCGTTTGTAGCCCTGACCCATCAGGATGGCCTGGGCTTCATAATCGGCCTTTTCCAGTTCGGCCTTGTTGCGGTTGATTTTGTCCAGCAACACATCCTGGTTCAAGCGGACCACCACCTCTCCTTTCCGCACCCGCTGGCCCAGCACCAGGTCAAAACTGACAATCTGCTCGGCAATCCTGCTATACACGGGGACTTCCATAATGGCCTGGATGGTTCCCTTGCTGGAGAAACCTTCGGTCTCGATGGTCTGCTGCAGGTTCTGCGCCGCGGCCACCGGCTCTTCTTGGCCGGAAACGGGGGAGCCTTCGGAAACCGGGGAAACCTCAGAAACCGGGGCTGCAGGGACCGAAGAGCGGGATTGGCAGGCGGTAAGGACGGCTGCAAGGGCTATGAGAAGAAGAGACCTATTCATACTGCGTAAGGGTTAGGAGGTGATAGTAAGTGGTCCAGTAACCGGCCAGGGCCGAAAGGTACTGATTATAAGCATCATCCCTGCGGTTCTGCGCCAGGGAGTAGGTGTTGATATCGCAGAGGCCGTTGGCGTAATTCTCGGCCGTGAGGGCAAAAACATCGTCGGCTAGGGAAACCGCCTCCTCGGTATGCAAGAGAAGCTGCTGATGCGAACGCAGGTTGTCCACCGTAATGCGGACATCCTCTTCCAGGGAACGTTCAATCTCCCGAAGCGCCTGCGTCTGCATCTCTTTCTTGGCCGTCGCGGCGGCGTGGCTCTTCCGGGCCGCACCGTGATCCATCAGCGGAATGCTCAAGGCAACGGCGCCAATCATAAAAAGCGAGGGGTTCTTGAGCGTGCCGAACAGATTGGAATTGAGTTGCTGCATGCCGATGTTCAGGTCTACGCCCACCTTGGCGCCCCGCTCCATACGGGCTTTTTCCTCCTCCTGACGGGCCTCGGTAAGGGCCATTTGCTGCTCCTGGATGGCGGGGCTGTTGGCGCGGGCCATCGCCAGGATATCCTCTTCGGAGAAAGGAAGCTGGCGGATGAGGGTGGGAACGGTCAGGCGGCTGCCTTCCGGGAAGTCCTCCGTGCGGAGGTAGGAGGCCAGCGATTCGCGCGCCAGTTGTTCCTCGTTGCGGGCGCCGTGAAGGGCATTGACGGCGTTGAGCCGCTGCAGTTCCAGCGAACGGAGCTCGGCCAGGGTCACCCTGGCAATCCCTGCCTTCTCCTTGGCAATGGCGTACAGCGTATCGGCCGTTTGCTTATTGCGCTCGCACATATCCAGCATTCCCTGCGCGCAGGCCAGGCGGAAAAAGCGACGGGTGGCTTCCTCGGCAATCAGGTGCAGCTGGTAATTGAGCTGCTTGCGGGCGGCTTCCAGCCGGGCATCCTCCACCGCCTTTTCCCATCGGTACGGATTGTATCCCAGCAAGGATTGTTGATAGCCCACCACCACCGGCATGGTCACAAACTCACGCGGCAGGTCTCGCTGGTCGTTCATAAAATACTCGCTCCAGAGTGCCTGGCTGCCCACATAGGCATCTCCGCCCAGTCCCAGTACCTTCTGCGAGAGCAGTAGTTGGGCCGATGTGGAGAAACGGTTGAAGTTGCGGATATACACGTAGTCCCGGGTAGGATCCGTAACTATCTTGTAGTAGTTGGGCGTGAGTTTGAGCTCCAGCTGGGGCTTTCTCAAGGCCTCGAACCGGGCAAAATGCTGGATGTGGTACTCGTATTCGTAGCGGCTCCGGAAGGCGGCGATGGTGCTGTCCTGGGCCAATTGAATCACCTGCTCCAGGCTCTGGGCCTGGCAGAGCAGCGGGAAACTGCAGAGGAAACCGATCAATAACTTTCTCATACCGTCTGCCGTTTAATGATATCCGTAAAGTATCCGCCCCGGGCCACGAGCTCGTCGTAGGTACCGTCCTCGGCCACCTGGCCGCCCGCCAGGACAACAATGTGGTTACATTGGCGGATGGTGCTCATGCGGTGCGCGATGGTAATGCGGGTGCAGTTCATCCTGGCCAGGTTTTCCGAAATAATATGCTGGCTGATGTTGTCCAGGGCCGATGTCGCCTCGTCCAGGAAGACAATCCGCGGCTTGCGGATGAGCGCGCGGGCAATAAGGATGCGCTGGCGCTGCCCGCCGGAGACCCCCTGCCCATCGGCCGAAATGCGGGTATCCAACCCCTTAGGCATACCCTGGATATCCTTTTCCAAGGCGGCATTGCGGGCAGCTTCCCAAACTTCCTCGTCCGAATAGAAGTCGTTGCCATAGAGGATGTTGTCCCGGATGGTTCCTTCCACCAGCTGGCCGTCCTGCAGGCAGATACTGATACAGTAGCGACGCAGGCTGGGTTTGTTGATATCGGCCAGGTTATGCTCGTCGTAGAAGATGGAGCCGCTGTCGGGGTGCTCGAATCCCAGCATCAGCCGCACGAGGGTGGTTTTTCCGCAGCCGGAAGGTCCCACCAGCGCCACATAATCGCCCGCTTTGATGGTGAGGTTGAGGTTGCTGAACAGGTAGGGCATGCCCGCGTCGTAGCGGAATTTAAGACCGCGAATGTCTATGTTGCCGCTGATATCCTTGATGAATTCCGTGCCTTCCTCCGTTTCCGATTCGGCATCCAGAAGCGGCTGGCACAGTTTGATTTCCGGCGCCAGTTGGGCAAGGGTTTTGGTGATGCGCTGGAACTGCTGGATGGCTTCGGTGGCAATGGCAAGCACGCTGCAGTAGGCAATGTAGTCCGATAAACCCAGCCCGTAGTGCCAGGCGGCGAGCATAGTCACAATCAGAGGGACCATCCGGAAGTTATAGCTGATGGAGTTGCTGTAATTGAACCAAGCCGGGTAGCGGCTGCCGTCGGGGTCTGACGGTTCATAAGCTTCGGCCCAATGGCGGAAGGCCCGGATCTCGGCCCCGTTGGTGCGGATTTTCTGTCCGCCGGCGGCCAGGTTGTAAACAAGGCCGGTCAGTTTGGAGGCGGCCACATTGGCCTGGTCCTGCACTTTCTTGCGGAAAGCATACTGGACGTAGATGGTGACCATATACAAGGCCATCACCACGATCCCCGTGTACAGCAGCGGCCCGCCGTAGGTAAAGAACTGGATGAACAGCATCACCGTGAAGAGCAGGGTCAGGATGGTGGACAGCATATCTTCCGTGAGCTGGGTGGAAAAGCGCACCACGGACAGGACGCGGTTGGACAGCTCGCCGGGGGAATACTTCTTATAGAAGCCGGTAGGCAGCGAGAGCAGACGGGTCATAAGTGACGTCTGCATAGTGTACTCGAGCTTGTCTTTCATTCTCACCACCAGGAAGTTGCGGGAAATCTGAACCATCACCAACCCGGCGGCCGCACTGAACAGCAAAACGGCGATGGGGGCAAGCTGGGATGCGTCTCCGGAAGGGATGACTTCGTCGAACAGCAACTTGCACGCATACGGGGTGAACATGGTAAAGAGCACCACGCCCAGGCAGGCCATCAGGGCGCAGAGGGCGTCGTAGACGTTTAACTGCCGCAGGGCATGCCGGACGAAGGAGTCGATGGTGAGTTTCTCCTGTGGCAGGGGATAGCAAAGGGTAAAGGCTTCCTTTTTGAGGAGGTCCATATGCTTGCGGGCGTAGCAGCGCGCCCCCGTCCGGGGATGGATAAAGGTGTAGTCCGAAAAGCCCGGGGTAAGGATCACCGGGGTATCGGCATCGGCCGAAAAAGCCAGCAGCTTACCCGTGCAGAGGGACCACCATTCCCCCTCCAGCTGAACCTGGCGGAAAAAGATTTGCTGCCGATAGAAGATATCTTCCAGCTGGTCGAGATCTTCCGGGATTTCCCGCCGCTGCATAAGCTTTTTCCACAGCCGGCGGTCTATCATCCCACGGAAGATATCGGCCGCCCGGTTCATCGCCTTGCGGTCTCCTTCAATACGCTGGACCAATTGCTCGAAAAACAGGTTGTTCATGGCTCAGGCGTATTTCATCAGTTCATGATATAGACCTTCCTGCTGCATAAGCTCCCGATGGGTGCCTTGCTGCAGGATCCTGCCCTTTTCCATCACATAGATGCAGTCGCTGTCCCGGATGGTGCTCAGCCGATGCGCGATAAGCACCAGGGTAATTCCCAGGTTGCTGATATGCTGCATCACCTTGGCTTCGGTTTTGGGGTCCAGGGCCGATGTTCCCTCGTCCATAACCAGGATGGACGGGTCCTTGGCCAGGGCGGTGGCAATCTCAATGCGCTGGCGCTGGCCGCCGCTGAAATTCTTGCCGTTTTCCGCCATATAACCCTGATAGGCACCGGGCCGTTCGGCAATCTCGTTGTGGATCTGGGCGTCGTGGGCGGCCATCACCATGGAGAAATCCTCAATGGACTCGTCCCACATCTTGATATTGTCTTCGATGGAGCCCTCGAAGAGAGTGATATCCTGGTTCACCACCGACAGGGAGTTGATTTTGACGGCACGATTCACCTTCTGTACAGGAATGCCGTCCAGCAGGACCTCTCCCTCCCAGGGCTCGTAGAGGCCGGAAATCAGCTTGGCAATGGTGCTTTTACCGCAGCCGGAGAAACCTACAAAAGCAATCCGCTCGCCCGCCTTTACCTTCAGCGAAAGGTTTTTCAGGACTGGCGGCAGGTTGCGGTCATAACCAAAGGTTACGTTTCTCAATTCTATTTCTCCCTTCAGTTTGGGCAGCTCCGGCAGCTCTTCCATATTGGGGAGTTCCAGGTTATGATACCCCTCACAGGCGTCTTCCACCTCTTCCAGGCGTTCCATGGCGGCCTGGCTGCGGTAGACAGCCTGGGTGGCCTTCACGGTGGAGTTGATGGGGTAGATGATACTGGCGGCCAGGACCTGCGAAGCCAGCAGCATACCCGGGGTAAGCTCTCCCTTCAGGATATACCAGGCACCCAGGACCAGGATAAGGGCATTGCTCAAATGCAGCACCAGCAGCGGAATGGAACCCGTTCCCATAATGCTCATGGTGGAACGGACCCGCACGTTAAGGGCCTGGACAAAGGATTCCTCCCACTGGCCATAGAAGGCACGTTCTCCGCCCATGGATTTGATGGTCTCGATATTTTTGATGCCCGTCATGGTAATGCCTTGCAGGCGGGCATCGGTCACTTCCGTTCCCTTGGCCTTCTTTTTCATGCTATTGGCCGTTACCTGCATCACCAAGACCAGCAGGGACATGGACAGGATGACAACCAGTCCCAGCTTCCAACTGTAAACCATTAGCAATGCGGCGCTGATGAGGGATTGCACGATGAAAATAAGGCCGATGGAAAACTGATCCATCGTCCGTGTAATGCTGGTGATGCTGGAATAGCGGGCCACCAGTTCGCCGGAAGAGAAGCGGTCCATCAACAGCATGGGCAATTCCAGGATGCTCAGGACCAGGCGGGACGAACTCACCACGCCCATCTTGACGAAGTGTCTTCGACGCAGGAGGTTCATGGACAGCCACACCCCCAGCTCCAGTACGAACAGCAGGATGTAACACGTCATCAGGGGTGCGAACCACTCGGGATTCTTACGGGTGATGACGTTGTCTGTGTAGATTTGCTGGATGAAAGGGGTTACCAGGTAGGCCACAATATCCACAAAATACAGCAGGAACGTGACCCAGAAGAAGGCCATGCACCCCCGCATAAAGTGACGGATGAGCGCCACCGTGGACTTGTTCCCCTTTTTCTTACTCATTCCGCACGGAGTTTAGCGGCCCGGAAGCGCGTCCGGGTTTCCTCGAACAGGTATCGGAACAGACTGCGGCGCTTGACCTCACTGAGCACCGAGCAGTAGGTTCCCACATTCATATTCACATCTTCCGGCTGGCCGAAAGACCAATAATATTCAGAAGGATGGGTTGGGGAAGGAAGCAGTTCGATATGAACCTGGTACATCATTCCCCCGGAGGAAAGCACGCGGGCGGCCAGTTCCTCATTTTTGAGGGTCTGGCGAACCTCGTTGGCCGACACGGGATAGCGGTCTATCCGCACCACGCGGCCTTTGACATAGCCAATCTCGTCTCTCTTCTCATTTTCCGGCCAAACCTGGGCCACCATTCCTTCCTGGAGGTAGCGCTGGCCGGCGTTGTCTATAAAGGCTATCAGCATGCAGCGCTGCGACGCCTCGCGGTTGCCGCTCACCACGCTGACAATGGGCTCGAAGGCCTCGAAGGCCTCGTTGTCTACTTTGGTGTTGATGATGGTTCCCTCCAC
>CADCCI010000005.1:0-42556 GCA_902799895.1 uncultured Bacteroidia bacterium
CGTGAAGGAGAGGAGTGGAGGGTGCCTTGCGTGTGAGAGAGCGGTGGCCGTGGTTGTGGAGGAGCGCGTTGGGGAGGAGGTGGAAGCGAGGACGGCCTTTTCCCAGAGCCGCCCGCAGCTTCCACCAGCCGCCGCAGTTGGCGGGTTCTGCGGCGGCGCCCCCTGCCCTGCCGGAATTAACTCTGTTTCCCCCTGACCCTAACCTGAAAAGTGTCAGTAGTCTCAGTCAAAAAAGGGAGACTACGTACAAAATCGGGCATTTTTGATAGTAGTCTCGGTCAAAAAGGGGAGACTACTATCACTCAGACCACCGTCTGTAAACAATATAGGCCGGTTTTGTTTACGGGCCTTCGATTTTTTTACGTCGGTAAACAAAAAGGGCTTGTTTTGTTTACCGACCTTTCTATTTGCGTCTGACTTTCCGGGCACAGGGGTTTCTATCCGGCTGGTCAACGTTTGGAGCGGGGCGGGGTGGTGCAAGGCGACATGCCACCCCCGGCTAGGGGGTGCCTGCGAAGGGGCGGCCATGTGCCGGAAGGGCAGGCGGGGGTCGCCGGTGCCACCCCGTCCTGCGACCAAAAGAAGTTCGGCACCACCGCCGCCGGGCGGCCAGGAGCGGCGGTTACGGCTCGGCCGGGATGCGGGGAACTCAACCCAAAAGGTTCTCCTCCTCGCCCGGCCGTTGCCGGTGAAGCTCCAAAGAACATTCGAAGGTACAGTTGTAGGTGCTTGATAGTCGGGTGTATCGCAGAAAGTCGCTGAGTCATGGGTAGTTGAGAATGCAGGGCATTTGTCCTGCTGAGGGAGGGCTATGTCTACACCGTTGGGAGGGGCCGGAGTGCAGGACGCCGAAGGCGGCCGAACGGAGTCCCCCGGGAGGGTATCCCTTCCGCTGCCTCTGAAAATTAAAAAGACTGACGGGAAGGTCAGTCTTTTTTAGCTGTTAGAAACTGGCAATGACGGTAATGAATTCGGGCTTGTCGTACCAGTTAATCCTTTTGATTTCCGTGGACATGGATTTGATGGCCGGGAAATCGTTCCGGAGTTCCACTATACAAGAGCTTGTACGTATGTACGCCCTTTCTTTGAATTCGGGAGCGGCTTCAAAGGGCACTGGAATTCGGATTACATCCCAGGGAGAATCCTGCAGATGAACCGGGAAGCACTCATTTTCCGTATCGTATGTGTCCAGCACAATATCCTTCTTCAAATAATCCGATTTCAGGTACTCATCTACCGGAGCCGGAATGTTTGAAGTGAGGTATTTCCCCAGATTACTCGGATTGGCAATCCTTGCCTGGTAGTCGGCTTCTCTTTCAAATTCACCCTTCTTCATGAACTCTTCCTTCAGCTTGGCCGTCTTATTGTCGTACCAGGCAGAGAAAGAGCAACCTTTTTGGACGAGTTTGTCGTAATAACAGCTTTTTGCGGCAAAATCAACGGGAGCCTGGACGGGAATCAGCCGGCCGCCCGAAAGGTAGCAGCAGATGCCGTCTTTTTCGACAAACAGGCTAATGACTTTTTCTCCGTCCTTTTTTGTCCAGAAGGATTCCTGTATCCGGGTATAATCCATGGACGTATTCACGCCGCTGGGGAGGCGCGCAGCATAGAGGCCGTTATTACCATAAATCACCGTTCCTCCATTGCACAGGACAACGTCTTCATATTCAAACGGAAGCACGGATTGCCCGTTCAAATCAACAACACCATATTTGCCCCCTTCCACTTTCTGCGCTTTGACCAGTCCTGCAGGAGAAACCGCCAGAGAACTGTATTCATGCGGAATCAGGCTATGCCCTTCATTGTCATAGAGGCCGTATTTTCCGTTTTTACTGGCAACAATATTGCGCTCTTGATAGATCGTGACCGCCTCAAACTGTTCGGGGAGCACTTGAAAGGCTTCTAACTTATCAAACTTGTTCGGCTTTCGCTTGGGCCCCAGTTTCCAGACGCCCCAGGTCATTCGCTTGTCCTTGCCCGGATTGCCTACAATAATGAGCAGGGGATTGCCGACCTTTTCCGGATTGGTGGTTACGAAACCGCTATACTTGACGGGCATGAGTTCATGTCCATAGCCCCATCCTATGTTTGCTTCCACAAGGCCGTACTGCATGGGCGCATCCTCTCCTTTACCGGATTTGAGGCCCACAATGGCAACGACATTGTCAAGTGAATGGGTATCCACGCCGGAAAAACGCAAATTGATGAAGTCAAACTTGGGCTTGATCTTCCATTCCCCGGGATAGTCCGTTACTTCCCCGTTCAAGCTGGAGGTAAAGGTCCACGCATTTTCCCAGACACCGAGTGTTCCTTTTTCGCGATCCCGTAATACCACATATTTGGGAACCTTCTTTCCTCCGGACCGTTCATCGTACCGATAATCAAACGTATGTCCCGGAACATTACTGGAATAGCGTTTGTAGTCTCCCTTCGGCTCGGAGTTCAGCCAATTAGACAAGGCGTTTCCAAGAGCTGCCCCTACGGTTGCAGCCGCTACGGCGGTGACGGCCTGGTCTGCACCCACGCTGGAAGAACTGCTTCCGGACGAACTGCGGCTCTTATAATACGGGCACCAGGTTTCGTGCTGCCAGGCGTACGTAATATTGCCCATCTCTATCCCACAGTAAGGGCAGGTCTTTTTCGTGGATTGGGGGTTGGCGGTTGTCTGCTTGACAGCTTGTCCCTGACTCAGACCGGCCTGGGCTAAGAGATTGACGGAAAGGGTAATACCGATAAGAATAAAAAAGAATCTTTTCATGATATGTGGCTCTAATAGCGCAAATATACGAAAAGAATCTTATTATTCTGTAGTGAATAACACCACAGGTATCTCCCTTCAAAACAAAAAAAGAGACTGACGGGAAGGTCAGTCTCTTCGTATCGTAGAAGCGTTATCTGCTAGAAGAACTCTTCGGTGTTGTTGTGGCTGGGGTTCTCTTCGCTATTCTCGGCGGTTTTGTTGAAGCGCTGGCCAAACTGCTTGCGCTCGCCGCCTTCACGACGCTCACCGCCTTCGCGACGCTCGCGGCGGTCGCCATCGCGACGCTCACGGCGCTCACCCCGGTCACGACGATCCCCGTCACGACGCTCGCGACGGTCACCATCGCGGCGCGGACCCCGGTCACGTCCGCCACGTCCACCGCGCTCCGGCTCCACATAGCCTTCCGGCTTCTCGGTCAGGGCACGCATCGACAGACGCATCTTACCGGTCTTGGCATCGATCTCAAGGAGTTTCACATCCACCTCGTCGCCCACCTTCAGGACATCCTCGACCTTCTCGGTCTTCTCCCAAGCAATCTCGCTCACGTGCAGGAGACCTTCCTTACCCGGGAGGATCTCGATGAAGGCACCGAACTCCAGGATGCTCACCACCTTACCGTGGTAAACCTGGCCTGCTTCGGGAACGGCGCAAATATCCTTGATACGCTGCAGGGCGGTATCCATGGCCGTCTTATCCACGCCAAAGATATCCACGACACCCTTGGTACCTTCCACACCGTCCGTACGAGGAACTTCCTCGATGGTAATGGTGGTACCGGTTTCTTTCTGGAGACCCTGGATGGTCTCGCCACCCTTGCCGATAATGGCACCGATAAACTCGGAAGCCACTTCGATCTGCACCATGCGCGGCACGAAGGGCTTGTAGTCCTCACGCGGTTCGCTGATGGTCTTCATCATTTCGCCCATGATGTGCAGGCGACCCTGACGGGCCTGCTCAAGGGCTTTCTCCAGCACTTCGTAGCTCAGGCCGTCCACCTTGATATCCATCTGGGTAGCGGTGATACCATCCTTGGTACCGGCCACCTTGAAGTCCATGTCACCCAGGTGATCCTCATCGCCCAGGATATCGGTCAGGATGGCATAGCGGTCGTTCGGACGCTCGGCATCGGTAATCAGACCCATAGCCACACCGGCAACCGGCTTGCTGATCTTCACACCCGCATCCATAAGGGCCAGGCAGCCACCGCAGATGGAAGCCTGCGAAGAGGAACCGTTGGATTCCAGGATATCGGAAACCACACGCACGGCGTACGGGAATTCCGGAGCCTTGGGCATAACGGCCTTGAGGGCGCGCCAGGCCAGGTTTCCGTGGCCGATTTCACGGCGGCCGACACCGCGCGAAGCACGGGCGTCACCGGTCGAGAACGGCGGGAAGTTATAGTGCAGGACAAACTGCTGCTCACCCTGGACCAGCACCTCGTCCATCTCTTTCATATCCAGTTTGGTACCCAGGGTGACGGAAGCCAGCGACTGGGTCTCGCCACGGGTAAAGATGGCGCTGCCGTGGGCGCACGGCAGGCAATCGACCTCGCACCAGATAGGACGCACGGTCGTGCAGTCGCGGCCGTCCAGGCGGACGCCCTCGTCCAGGATCATGTTGCGCATGGCCTCTTTCTCCTCGTTGGCATAGTAGCGGGCCACCATAGCGGCTTTGGCCTCCTGGTCTTCTTCGGACAGGGTGGCCAGGAAGTCGGCCTGGATCTGCTCGAAAGCGGCGGTACGCTCCTGCTTGGGCAGGGCGGACTTGGCCACGGCGTAGCACTTGTCATAGCAGAACTCGTGGACGGCCTTGCGCAGGTCTTCGTCCTCCTCGTCGTGCGGGTAGTCACGCTTGACAGTCTTGCCACAGTCGGCGTTCAGCTCTTTCTGGACGCGGCAGTGCTTCTTGATTTCCTCATGGGCGAACTTGATGGCCTCGAGCATCACATCCTCGGTGACCTCGTTCATCTCGCCTTCCACCATCATGATGTTCTCTTCGGTAGCGGCGACCATCAGTTCCAGGTCTGCTTTCTCCATTTCGGAGAAGTTCGGGTTGATGACAAACTTGCCATCGATACGGCTCACGCGCACTTCAGAGATCGGTCCCAGGAAGGGAAGGTCGCTGGCGGCGAGGGCGGCAGAGGCGGCCAGGCCGGCGAGGGCGTCGGGCTGGATATCCTTCTCGGCCGAGATGAGCCAGATGTTCACGAATACGGCAAGGTGGAAATCGTCCGGGAAGAGGGGACGCAGGGCGCGGTCCACCAGGCGGGCAATCAAAATCTCATAATCAGAGGCCTTGCCTTCACGTTTCATGAAACCGCCCGGGAAACGTCCGGCGGCGTAGAATTTTTCTTTGTAGTCCACCTGCAGGGGGAGGAAATCCGTTCCTTCCGTCACTTCTTTTGCGCAGGTGACCGTGGCGAGCAACATGGTGCCGCCCATACGGACAACAGCGGAACCGTCGGCCTGCTTGGCCAGTTTTCCGGTCTCAATCTCGATCACCCGACCGTCGGGCAGTTCGATTGTTTTCTTGATAATGTTCATTTCGTTTACGTCTTTACGTCTTCTTTTTATTCATCAAAAAAGGGATGACCCTACCAGGGCCGATCCCTTTTCTCTTTCCTATGGTTATGCTTATCGGCGGAGACCCAACTCCTTCACGATAGCCCTGTATCTCTCGATGTCGATCTTCTGGAGGTAGTCCAGAAGCTGACGGCGCTTACCAACCAGACGAAGCAGGGAACGACGGGTAACCATGTCTTTCTTGTTCTGCTTCACATGCTCGGTAAGGTGAGCGATACGGTAGGAAAATAAAGCAACTTGACTCTCAGGCGAGCCGGTGTCCTTATTAGACTTTCCGTACTTCTCGAAAATCTCTTGCTTTTTGTCAGCCTGTAAATACTCAGCAGCCATTTGCAAAAAACTTTAAAATGTTAAAAACTTAATTTGGGCTGCAAAGGTAAGGATAAAATTCCGAGATACCAAATTATTTCCCGATTTTGAAATCCACGATGATGGGACGATGGTCGGAAGGATGCCAGAAGTTGGAAATCTTCTGCGGATTCCGCACCGGCCGGGTATAGTCGTCCGTCACCACGGCGGCTTCGCTAACCAGTTGATACAGAGGCGGAGTCAGGTATACAAAGTCGATACGCGCCTTTCCGCCGGTGGTGGAATAGAAGTTGTCCGGGTAGCGCTCGGAAATCAGGTCTACGTAGGGCGTATTTTCCAGGATGTAGTCGTGGGTGAGGAAGCGGGAATCATCTTCCGGATAGTGATACACCCAGTTGTCGCGGCGCGTGCGGGCGTTGAAATCGCCCATCATCATCCAGTATTCCTTGGCGGCGGACGGAACGGATTGGATGGTGTGCTTGCAGATGTATTCCACCTCCATACGGCGATATGCATCCCCCTCGCGCACGGCGGCGCTCTCCTCCCGTTTCTCCGGCGGAACCCCGAAGGCGTACCGCTGCGGCCAGGTGTGCAGGGTGACGATATTCAGCGTCATTTCCTTCAGGTGGATCCGTGCCCATCCGGCACCGTGCGTCACAACCGAATCGGTCCCGTTACCGATAATCTTTTTTATATTCTCGATGGGGTAGCGGGAGGTGATGACCTGCGGATAATTGTCCCGCCATCCGCCCAGGTACACGTAAGAGTGGCCATAGCGGCTGGCCAGTTCGCTCCAGTGGCCCGGAAGGAAGCGGTCTTCCTTGGGCAGGCTCTTGTCCGTCCCGGTCTGGAAGATGGAAGAGGCTTCACAGAAAACGCAGATATCGGGATGCTGCTCCTTGACCCACTTGGTGAAACGGGTGTAATGATCCGTCTGGCCGTCCCACATGCCGTTCTGGATATTCCAGTACAGCAGGCGCAGGCAGGATTTGTCCGGACGGGCGGCCACCAGGGTCAGACAGGCCCCAATGCCGGCGAGAATCCATATTAGTTTTTTCATTTGGTTGGGAGGTTATCGGGTTACTTCCAAAACGGTATCGATTTCTTCCACCATCTCCTGCGGGATGCGGACGGTGAGGAAGCCGTCTTTCGAGACAGTGCAGGGGAGGAGGACACTGGTGCTGACCACCTTGACGGTCTTTACCTTCGGGCCGTCCCATCCCATGGTGAGGATGGCCTCTTTGCCGTTGGTCGGGAGGGCTTCCGGGGCAATGACGTGCAGGAACAGGCTTTCCGCGTTAGCCGTGGTAACGCCCCAGCCCTGTTCCGGCAGGCCCGAAATGCCGGTGCCGTCCACGCTGCGAGCGTGGGTGCGCATCCAGGCGCCGATGCCTTTCAGGCGTTCCGCGCTCTGCCAGGGAATGCTGCCGTCGGCCTGCGGACCGATGTTCAGCAGGAGGTTGCAGCCCTTGGATGCCGCCTTGACCAGCAGGCGGACCAGGTCGGCCGTCGACTTGTAATTGAGGTCCTTGACGGTATATCCCCAGGATTTGTTCATGGTCTGGCACATCTCCACGGGCATCACCGTGCTCATTTCCTGGCCCTCACTGTAGCCGGCGGTGTTCTGGCCGGGCAGGTCGCGCTCGAACATCTGGAAATCTTCACCCTCGAAGGGGGTGATGTGGTGGTTGTTGCCAATCAGGCAGTCCGGTTTGATGGCGTGGATGTAGCGGTAGAACTCCGGCATCCGCCAGTCGAAGGGAATCTGGTCCCGTTTGTGGTCCCAGATGCCGTCGAACCACAGTCCGCCCGTGTACGGATACTGGGTGAGCAGCTCCTTGACCTGGGTTTCCATAAACCGGAAATAGCTGTCGTAGTTTTCCTGTCCGCCCTTGCGGCCGGTTTTTTTGCCCGATTCGCCGATGGGATAATCCTCTCTGATCCAGTCCAGCACCGAATAATACAGGTGCAGGCGGATGCCGCCCTCTTTGCAGGCCTTCTCCAGCTCGCCCACGATATCGCGGCCGAAAGGCGTTCCGTCCACAACGTTATAGGTGGATGTGGCGGTCTTGAACATGGAAAAGCCGTCGTGGTGCCGCGAAGTGAAGGTCATGTAGCCTGCACCGGCGTCCTTGAAAGCGGCCACCCACTCGTCTGCGTTGAAGTTGACGGGGTTGAAGGATGCCGCGGCCTTGGCGTATTCGTCCTTGTTCAGTTCGCCCAGGTGGAGGTACCATTCGCCCTGGGCGTAGGAGGCGTAGAGGCCCCAGTGGATGAAGATGCCCAGGCGCTTCTGTGTGAATTCCTTACGGGCCGCAAGGTTGCTTTCTGTGGGAACATATCCCTGGGCTCCAACGGAGAGGACGCTGCAGGAGAGCAGCAGGAGGATCAGGATTCTTCTCATCATGGTAATTTGCTCTTTCTTACAAAGATAATTAATTTTGCAGTTGATATATAGCTCCATGTCGAAAAACGTTGAAAAAATCTTTCAGGATGAGCAAATCGGGCCGGTGCGGCTGTGCAAAAGCGCCCGGGCCCGGCGCATCAGCGTGCGGGTTCACCCGATCAAAGGGGTGAGCGTAACCGTTCCGCGGTTTTTGCCGTTCGCGGCCGGCATGGTGTTCTTCCGGTCACGGCGCGATTGGGTGCTGGCCGTCCTGGAGCGCCAGCGCTCGCAGGGGGTTCCCCGGACAGGCCTGTCGGAAGGGGAAATCGAGGCGATGCGTGCGCAAGCGAAACGCGAACTGCCGCCCCGGCTGGCGGAACTGGCCGCCCTGCACGGCTTTACCTACAACAAGGTCTTTATCAAAAATAATGCATCCAACTGGGGCAGCTGTTCGGCCAAGGGAAATATCAACCTGAACCTGCGGCTGGTGGCGGTGGAACCGCGGCTTCGCGACTATGTTATCCTCCACGAACTCTGTCACTTGCGTCATCCCAACCACGGTCCCGGATTCCATGCCCTGTTGGAACAGGTGTGCCCCGGCCACCGTGCCCTTCGGAAAGAATTGCTCCGGAATCCGCTGCGATAGCCGCACGCACTTTGTATTTCGGATAATATTTCTTATTTTTGTAAAATACTATTTACTGGATATGTATAAGTTTACGCAGTCGGGCGACACCTATGTCGTCAGTATCAATAACCACGAAGAACTTGTGGCGGCCCTTGCCCAGTTCTGTACGGACCAGGGTATCCTTGCGGCCCGCATCGACGGTATCGGTGCGGTAAGCAGCGCCACCCTCCGTTTCCTGGATCCGGCCACCAAGAAATATGTAGACGGTACCTTTGACGAGCAGATGGAAATCGCCGCCCTGGTGGGCAACGTTTCCCAGAAGGACGGAAAGGTCTATATGCACCTGCACGCCACCTTCGGCCGCCGCGACTACACGTCGATTGCCGGTCATCTGCTCTGCGCCCGTATCAACGGCGCCGGCGAGGTTTTCGTCACCCGGCTTTCCTGCACTCCGGGTCGCCGTTTCGACGAAGAAACCGGCCTGAATCTTTACCAATTCTGATAACCAATTGATTAATAACACTATATGACACCTCTGATGATTATCCAGCTGCTCATTGTCCTGGCAGCCCTGTATGTCGGTTCCCGGTACGGATCCCTGGCGCTTGGCGCTATTTCCGGTATCGGCCTTGCTATCCTCGTTTTCGGTTTCGGCCTGAAACCCGGTACGCCTCCTACCGATGTGATTTATATCATTATCGCCGCCGTTACCTGCGCGGGTACGCTGCAGGCATCGGGCGGTATGGACTGGATGATCCAGGTTGCGGAGCGGATGCTGCGCAAACATCCCGACCACATTACCTTCCTGGGTCCGCTGGTGACCTTCTTCCTGACCGTGCTGGTGGGTACCGGCCACGTGGTGTATACCATCATGCCGATTATCTGCGACATCGCCCTGAAGAAAGGAATCCGGCCCGAGCGCCCCTGCGGTGTGGCTTCCGTGGCCTCGCAGGTGGGTATTACCTGCTCGCCCATTGCTGCCGCCGTGGTGGCCTTCGTGACCATCTCCAACGCCAACGGCTATATGGTTTCCATCCCGCAGGTCCTGCTGGTTACCATTCCGGCCTGCCTGATTGGCCTGATGTGTGCCTCTGCCGCTTCGTTCAAGCGGGGCAAGGACCTGGACAAGGATCCGGAATTCCTCAAGAGAAAGGCCGATCCGGAACTATATAATTATATGTATGGTTCCTCTGCCACCACCCTGGACAAGGAAATCAGCCGCGAGGCGAAGGCTTCGGTGTTCGTATTCCTGGCCTCCCTGTTGGTAATTGTGGGCTTTGCGTTCTGCCAGATGATCCATGTAGACCAGAACGGCGAGTCCGTTGCCCTGGCCAAGGTCCTGGGCATTCCGAAGATGAACATCATCATCCAGATCATTATGCTTACCGCTGCGGCCTGCAACATCATGTTCTGCAAGGCCATGCCCAAGAAGGCGGTCGGCGGCGCCGTGTGGCAGTCCGGTATGGTGGCCGTGGTGGCCATTTACGGTATCGCATGGCTGGCCGATACCTATTTCGGCAACTACATGGACCAGATGAAACTGATGCTCACCGACCTGGTGACCAACTATCCCTGGAGCATCGCCTTCGTGTTCTTCCTGGTGAGCGTGCTCATCAATTCGCAGGGCGCTGTGGTGGTGGCCTTCCTCCCGCTGGCCTACCAGCTTGGGATTGCCGGTCCGGTGCTGCTGGGTGTGCTGCCGAGCGTGTACGGGTACTTCTTCATCCCGAACTACCCGTCCGATATCGCCACGGTGAACTTCGACCGTTCCGGAACCACTGTCATTGGAAAATATTTGTTGAACCATAGTTTTATGATGCCGGGACTCATCAGCGTCATCGTATCCACCGTGGTGGGTTACCTGATGACCTGTGTCCTGTTCCCGGGCTATTTTGCGAGTTTTGTGAATTAAGATGAAAAAGATTTGGATTATTGCGGTTGCCCTGATGATGGGCACCACCGTTGCTTTTGCCCAGACGGACGAGCCGAAAAATGAATTCTCCGTAGCTTGGGGAGGCCTCTCCAACAGCCAGGTCCTGAATACCTTCATGGACGTGTTCTCGGCGGCGTTCGAGTCCATTGTCAACAAGGGAACCAAGTGGGACGATGTGGCCGATTTCGGAACCATCTCGGCCGAGTATTTCCATCACGTAAGTCCGGTGGTTTCGCTGGGTGCGATAGGTGTTTACAACATCCACAACCGAGACCTACAGAAAGACGGGAAGACCATCGGTTCGAATAACCGCAGTTTCATTACGCTCCTGCCGGCAATTAAGTTCAGCTGGCTGCGGAAAAACAGCTGGGGCATGTATTCCAAACTGGGCGCCGGCGCTTCGCTGCTCGTGTCCAAGGAAAAGACGGATGCTACGCCTTCCAGCGAGGCCATTGACAATACGAAGTGCAGCGTTCTGTTCAACTTCCAGGTGTCGGCCCTCGGTGTGGAGTTCGGTCGTTCCTTACGCGGTTTCTGCGAAGCCGGTTTTGGCGAGCAGGGCGTCTTCTTGGTGGGTTTGCGTTATCGCTTCTAATTTTTGACGATGAATAGGGAATCACTATTTGCCGGTATCTTGATTGGCCTTGGGGCCGTAGGATACCTTGCCCTCGGCGGCTTGCCGGGCGCGGTCATCTTCTCCTTCGGACTTATGTCGGTCATCTACTTCGGGGTGCCGCTCTATACCGGACAGGCGGGGGTGACGAAGGACCTCTGGTTCCTCACCAAGGTTTGGTTCTTCAACGCGCTGGGCTGCGTCCTGCTGGGCCTGCTGGCCCTCTACCTGGGCGGTGACGGTGCGGCGCGGGCGGTGGATTGCGTGCATGCACGCCTCGCCAAGGATCCCTTCGACGTGTTCCTGCGCGCCTTGGGTTGCGGGCTGATTATCGACTGTACGGTCTTTATGTCCAAAACCAAGGGTTCCATGCTGCCGGTGCTGCTGGGTGTGCCCCTGTTCATTGTTTGCGGTTTCTATCACTCCATTGCCGATGTGGTCTACCTGGTTGCGGCAGGGGAGTGGTCTCCCGCCATCCTGTGGTATTATCCGATGATTGTCGTAGGCAACTATGTGGGCTGCAACGTGCGCCGCGTGGTGTTGCCGGTTAAGCAGTAAGTCTATGTTCTATCAATACTTGGTTGTTTTTCTGGTCTCGATGATTCCGCTCATCGAGTTGCGTGGTGCCATTCCGGTTGCGCTGGGATACGGCCTGCCGCTGGTCCCTTCCTATGCCCTGGCCGTGGTGGGAAACATGATTCCGGTTCCGCTGATCTTCCTCTTCGGGCGCAGGTTCCTGGCCTGGGGAAAAGACCGGGCGATGATTGGAAAGTTCTGCACCTGGTGTCTGGAAAAGGGCGTAACGGCGAGCAAACAATTGGAGTCGAAGGCGAAAAACGGCCTGTACATAGCCCTGATGCTCTTCGTGGGGATTCCGATTCCGGGTACGGGCGCCTGGTCCGGTACCCTGGCCGCCAGTTTCCTGAACATGGATTTCAAGAAGAGCGTCATCTTTGTGATGCTGGGAATCTTCCTGGCCGGCGTTATCATGCTGGTGGCATCGTACGGTGTCTTCGGCGCCATCTCCCTGGTAAAATAATTCTATTCGATATGAAAACCGATAAACTTCTTTTCCTCGCTGCGGCCGCGGCCTGCGCCGGAACCGCTTGCGGGAAGACCCCCGAAAAGCCCAACATCATCTACCTGATGTTCGACGACCTGGGCTATGGCGACCTGGGCTGCTATGGCCAGGAAAAGATTGAAACCCCCAATATCGACGCCCTGGCGTCGCAAGGTATCCTGTTTACCGACATGTATTCGGCCGCCCCTCTGTCGGCCCCTTCGCGTTGCTGCATCATGACGGGCCAGCATATGGGACACAGCCAGATCCGCGCCAATTACGAGCGCCTGGTTCCGCCCGAGAGCCTTGGCTGGAACGCCATCTTCCTGGACGATACGCTGGAAGGCCAGCAGCCGATGCTCGCAGACACGCCCACCCTTGCCAAGATGATGCAGGAGGCCGGTTACAAGACCGCCATGGTTGGCAAGTGGGGCCTGGGATATCCGGGCAGCGAGTCCACGCCGGGCAAGATGGGTATCGATTATTTCTACGGCTTCAACTGCCAGTCGCTGGCGCACGCCTACTATCCTACGCACCTGTGGGAGAACGACACCAAGATTGCCACCGGCAACGAGACCATCATGCAGGGCGAGCCGCTTCCGGAGGGTCTGGACCCGATGGATATCGCCAGCTATGAGCGCTATACCGGTAAGTTCTACAGCCCGGACCTGATGTACGATAAACTGGAGAACTTCGTCGTTGAAAATGCCGGCCGTCCTTTTATGGCCATGTGGACCACCACCGTCCCGCACAGCGCCGTACAGGCCCCGCTGGACGAGGTGATGCATTATGTAGAGAAACTGGGCGATGAGAAGCCGTGCACCGACGGCGGGATGTACCTGCCGAACCGCTACCCGCTGGCTACCTATGCCGCGATGGTGACGCATATCGACACCCAGGTAGGCCGCCTGGTGGCCAAACTGAAAGAACTCGGCATTTGGGAGAATACCATTTTCATCGTTACGTCCGACAACGGTCCGGCATGCAACGGCAATTCGCCCATGGAATTTTTCCAGAGCGGCGGTCCGTTCCGCTGCCGTCAGGGCTGGGGCAAGAGCTCCCTCCACGAGGGCGGTATCCGCATGCCGTTCATCGTTACCTGGGGCAGCCGCCTGACGCCGTCCAAGACGGCACACGTTGCCCAGTTTACCGACCTCATGCCCACCTTTGCCGACCTCGCAGGTGTGAAGGCCCCTCAGAACGATGGCGTTTCCTTTGCTCCCATCCTGCTTGGCAAGCCTGAAAAGCAGCAGGAGCACGAATTCCTGTATTGGGAATATCCTTCTGCCAAGGGTTGGCTGGCCGTCCGGGTAGGTCCCTGGAAGGGCCTGGTGAAGCGCGTGATCAAGGGCAACGGAAAGATGGAACTGTATAACCTGGAGGATGATCCGCGTGAAGACAAGGATGTGGCGGCGGAGCACCCCGATATCGTCAAACGTATGTGGGAGATTATCGAGGCCAATCACGAGCCGTCCCCACTCCCCGTGGAGAAGTTCCAGATGAATCTTCCCCAGCCGGAGCTGCCTGCGGAAGAATAAACGGCATCTGTTATAACGAAAAACGCCAGGGTCTCCGACCGTGGCGTTTTTGTTTTCTGTGATTCCGTCGGGATTCGAACCCGAGACCCACAGCTTAGAAGGCTGTTGCTCTATCCAGCTGAGCTACGGAACCATGCTTATAGGCAAGCGGGTGCAAAGATAGTGTTTTTTCCCGAAATTGCATTTGTTTTTTCACGCATGATTCTGTATATTTGTAGACAATCCATTAAATGTGCGCACATTATGAATACCTTGTTATTTCTGAATTTAGGAGCCGGCGAAATCATCATCATCGCCCTGGTGGTCCTCCTGCTGTTCGGCGGTAAAAAGATTCCCGAGCTGATGAAGGGTATCGGCAAGGGGGTCAAGAGCTTCAAAGATGGCATGAGCGATATCGAAAAAGATATCAACGATGCTACCAACGAGGAAAAGAAATAATTAACGATAAACTGATAACCGATATGCAGAAAGAAATTTCCCGCCGTTCGTTCCTGAAAACGGGTTCGATCGCCGCGTTGGGGCTGAGCGTGGCCCCGAGCACCATTCTCGGAAAGAATTATGGCCATACGGCTGCTCCGAGCGACAAACTCAACATCCTGGCAGTCGGTGTCGGCGGCCGGGGTAATTCCGACCTGAACGGCCTTAAGGACACCGAGAACATCATCGGTCTCTGCGACACGGACTGGAACTACGCCAAACGGGTGTTTGACGCGTATCCGAAGGCCAAGAAGTTCAGCGACTACCGGAAGATGTATGACAAGATGCTGAAGAGCGCGGATGCGGTGGTGGTGGCTACGGCCGACCATACCCATGCCTGCATCGCCGCCCAGGCCATCGAAGCCGGTAAGCACGTCTATGTGGAGAAGCCGCTGACCCACACGGTCTATGAATCCCGTCTGCTTACCAAACTGGCCGCCAAGCACAAAGTGGCCACCCAGATGGGTAACCAGGGCGCTTCCGGCCCCGGTGTCCGCACGCTTTGCGAGTGGATTTGGAACGGCGAGATCGGCGAGGTGACCCGCGTGGATGCCTTCACCGACCGTCCCATCTGGCCCCAGGGTCTGCCTCGTCCCGAGGAGGAGGTTGCCGTCCCGTCCACGATGAACTGGGATTGCTTCATCGGCCCGGCTCCCATGCGTCCGTACAACCCCATTTATACCCCGTGGAACTTCCGCGGCTGGTGGGACTTCGGTACCGGCGCCCTGGGCGACATGGCCTGCCACATCCTGCAGCCTGCCTTCCAGGCCCTCAACCTGCTGTATCCCATCAAGGTTCAGGGCAGCTCCACCTTGCTGCTCACGGACTGCGCCCCGAACGCCGAATATATCAAGTATGTCTTCCCCGCCCGCGACAACATGCCCAAGGTGGGTATGCCGGAGGTGGAAATCAACTGGTACGACGGCGGCCTGATGCCGGAGCGTCCCGCCGGTCTGGAGCCCGGTAAGAACCTGAACAATGGCGGCGGCGCCCTGATTTTCTACGGAACCAAGGATATCCTCATCTGCGGCTGCTATGGTCGTGACCCGTACCTGGTGTCCGGCCGCGTACCGAACGCCCCGAAGGTGCTCCGCGAAGTTCCCGCCGGCCGCGACAATGGTCACCAGGCCGACTGGGCCCGCGCCTGCAAGGAGGATCCGGAGTATCGCGTAAAGACCGCGTCCGACTTCAGCGTGGCCGGTCCGCTCAACGAAATGGTGGTCATGGGTGTGCTGGCTGTCCGCCTGCAGAACCTGAACCGCATCCTGGAATGGGATGGCGAGAACATGTGCTTCACCAACATCCCGAAGGATGCCACCATCCGCACGGTGGTCAAAGACGGCTTCTCCATCAAGGACGGTCATCCTACCTTCAACAAGACCTGGACCGATCCGGTGGATGCAAATGCCTACGCAGCAGAACTCATCAAGCATACCTATCGTGAGGGATGGTCGCTTCCCGACATGCCCAGATAATTCAAAACGTAACGCATTATGAAAAAAACAGCATTGATCCTCACAGCTGCCCTGGCCTTTGCGGCCTGCGGCAACCAGCCCCAGAAAACGGCCGTTGAGGCTACCTTCATCGGCGAAGAAACCACCGTGGACGGCTTTGCCCTCAAGGTGGACGGCGATACCATCAAATTCACCGAGGTGGTGAAACCGCAGGTCGACCTGGCGGCATTCCCGGTGGACGAGGAAGGCTATATCGTGATTTTTGACGGTTCCTCCCTGGCCGGCTGGCGCGGCTATATGCGCGACACGGTCACGGCCCGCTGGTCCATCGATGAAGATGGCAGCCTGCACTTCACCGGAAAGGGTGGCGGAGAGGCCCAGAGCGGGGACGGCGGCGATATCATCTTCGCCCACAAGTTCCAGAATTTCCAGCTCAAGTTCGACTGGAAGATCTCCAAGGGCGGCAACTCCGGTGTGTTCTACCTGGCTCGTGAAATTGTCACCACCAAGCCGGACGGCACCGTGAAACCCGAGCATATCTACATTTCCTCGCCGGAATACCAGATTCTGGATAACGCCAACCATCCGGATGCCATGCTGGGTGTAGACGGCAACCGCCAGAGCGCCTCTCTGTATGACATGATCCCGGCCAAGCCGCAGAATGCGAACCCGGCAGGGGAGTGGAACACCGCCAGCATCCTGGTCTATCAGGGTACCGTGGTCCACGGCCAGAACGACAAGAACGTGCTCGAGTATCACCTGTGGACGCCGGAATGGACCGAGATGCTCCAGGGCTGCAAGTTCAGCCAGGAGAAATGGCCCCTCGCGTTCGAACTGCTGAACAACCTCGGCGGCGAGAACCACGAAGGCTACATCGGCTTCCAGGACCACGGAGACGATGTCTGGTACCGCAACATCCGGATCAAGTTGATGTAAGATGCGCAAGCTTCTTCTTTTGGCCGCCGCCCTGTTTATGGCGGCGGTCAGTTGTTCCCAGCCGGTCCCGGTCAAGAAAGAAATCGGGGTCCAGCTGTATAACTACCGCAAACTCATCGGGACACCCGAGGACTATGCCCAAAACCACGTCGAGGTATTCCAGGCCCTTTCCGGGATGGGATATACCGGTGTGGAAGCCGCGTGGTACAAAGACCGCACGTTCTACGGCGTTTCTCCCGAGCAGTTCAAGGCCGATCTGGAAGCGGCCGGCTTGCAGCCCGTCTCTTCCCACACGACGCGCAACCTGTCCGAGTCGGAACTCGCCAGCGGCGATTTCTCCGAATCGCTGGCTTGGTGGGACGATGCCATCGCCGACCACCTGGCGGCCGGCATGCGCTACATCGTGGCCCCGTCGTTCAAGATTCCCGAGACCTTGAAAGACCTGCAGACCTGGTGTGACTATTTCAACGCCGTGGGCGAAAAATGCCGGCAGGCAGGCCTGTCCTTCGGCTATCACAACCACTCCCGCGAGTTCCAGGAGATTGAAGGCGAAGTAATTGAGGATTATATGATTACCCATACCGATCCGGAAAAGGTCTTCTTCCAGATGGACGTCTACTGGGCGGTTATGGGGCAGGCGGCTCCGGTGGAATATTTCCAGAAATACCCCGGCCGTTTCCATATGCTGCACATCAAGGACCGTCAGGAAATCGGCCAGAGCGGCATGGTGGGCTTCGATGCCATCTTCTCCAACGCGGACCTGGCCGGATTGGAATACTACATTGTGGAGATCGAGCGATTCAAAGGCAGCGACTGGAATACGGTGAGCCGTGTCAGTGCAGACTACCTGCTGAACGCCTCTTTTGTCCGGGCATCCTATGCCAGATAAGGCGAATCATGAACAGGAACTGACGTTCTGGGGACATCTCGATGTGCTCAGGACGTCACTGTTCCATATCGTGATTGCCCTGGTCGTGTGCATGGTGGGCGCCTTCATCGCCCTCCAGTATATTTTCGATCCCTTTATCCTGGGTCCATGTAGCCAGTCAGTTCATGGTGCATATGACCACCGCTTTCTGGCTGGCCCTCCTGCTGGCTTTCCCCTATGTGTTGTACGAGCTGTGGACTTTCATCCGCCCGGCCCTGTATCCCAAGGAAAAAAAGAATGTCGGCACCGCGTTTTTCTTTGGTGCGGGTATGTTCTACCTGGGTTGCGCGGTGGGGTATTCGGTGGTTTTCCCCTTTACTTTCCGTTTCCTCACCACCTACGAACTGAGCGCTGAGATTACCAATCAGATCAGCCTCAATTCCTATATGAGCAACTTCCTGGTGATTATTTTCATCATGGGCGTGGTGTTCGAGATTCCGCTGCTGGCCTGGGTCTTGTCCCAGCTGGGCCTGATTTCCCGGCCCTTCCTGCGGGAGTACCGCAAACACGCTGTGGTGGTGCTGCTCATCCTGGCGGCGGTCATCACCCCGTCGGGCGACCCGTTCACCCTGGCGGTGGTCTTCATCCCGCTCTTCCTGCTGTACGAGCTGGCCATCCTGGTGGTCCGGCCCGGCACCCCGGAACCCGAGGAAGAGCCCGAGCCCGAGGTGGAGGATGGTTTTTAATAATTTGTTAACTTTGACAAAACGGAAGATATGCATATCGGCATAGCAGGTAATATCGGCAGCGGAAAGACGACGCTTACGCGGATGCTCGCCGCCCATTACGGATGGACGCCCAAATATGAGGCGGTCACGTACAACCCTTATCTGGAGGATTATTACAAGGATATTCCCCGGTGGTCGTACAACCTGGAAACCTACTTCCTGGCCCAGCGGTTCAAGGATGTGGTGGAAATCTCCTCGTCCAAGGAAACCATCATCCAGGACCGGACCATCTTTGAAGGCGTGTACATTTTCGTGGCCAATAACTATGCGATGGGCAACCTCTCCAAGCGGGATTTCGATACCTATATGGAATTGTTCCACGCGATGATGTCCATTGTCAAGGCGCCCGATCTGATGATCTACCTCCGTTCCAGCATTCCGCACCTGGTTTCACAGATCCAGAAACGCGGGCGGGACTACGAGCAGAGCATCAGCCTGGATTACCTCAAGGGCCTGAACGACCGCTACGAAAAATTCATCAACGAAGACTACAAGGGCAAGGTGCTGGTTGTCGAGGGAGACGACCTGGACTTTGAAAACCGCCCGGAAGATTTCTCCCTCATTACCGACAAGATAGACGCAGAATTGTTCGGTCTTTTCCCTGAAATCAAAATAAAATAGATAGATTATGCACATTGCAATTGCTGGAAATATCGGAAGCGGGAAGACAACGCTTACCAAGATGCTGGCCGCCCACTATGGATGGACGCCCAAATTCGAATCGGTCGATTTCAATCCCTACCTGGCCGATTTTTACGAGGATATGGAACGCTGGTCCTTCAACCTGCAGATTTATTTCTTGAACAAGCGGTTCAAGGATGTGGTAGAGATTTCCCGGACCGACGATGTGATTATCCAGGACCGCACCATCTATGAGGATGCCCGCATCTTCGCCCCCAACCTCCATGGGATGGGGCTTATGTCCACCCGCGATTTCGAAAGCTATTCCGACCTTTTCGACCTGATGATGTCGCTGGTTTCCAAGCCCGACCTGATGATCTACCTGCGTTCCAGCATCCCCAACCTGGTAGCCCAGATCCAGAAGCGCGGCCGCGAGTACGAACGGTCTATCCGCATCGACTACCTTACCGGCCTGAACGAGCGGTACGAGAATTGGGTGAAGGAGTATGACGGCCGCCTGCTCATCATCGATGTAGACCGGATCAAGTTCGAGAACCGCCCGGAAGACTTCCAGGAGGTGACCGACAAGATTGACGCGGAACTCTTCGGCCTCTTCTAAATCCTTCTGCCATGGCAAATTCCAGACCCACCATCATCGACTTTGTCGAGAAATACACCCGTCAATATGCCCATCATCCCTACCTGCGCGAGAAAGTGGACGGGAAATGGAGCGTCATTACCCAGGAGCAGACCCGCGAGCAGGCCTACCGCATCGGAGCCGGTTTGATGGCCCTCGGCCTGGAGAAGGGGGACAAGATCGCCCTTCTGTCCGAGAGCCGCGCCATGTGGATCCTGGCCGAGCTGGGCGCCCTTTATGCCGGTGCCATTGACGTACCCCTGTCCGTCAACCTGGGCGAGGGAGCGGACCTGATTTTCCGCATCAACCACTCCGATTCCCAGTGGATTTTCGCATCGGCCAACCAGCTGCCGAAGATCCGCGCCATTCTGCCCTCCTGCCCCGCTGTCCGCAAGGTCATCGTCTTTGACGATACGGCCTTCGATATCAAGGAACTGGAAGAGAAGGAAATCCGTATTTCCGAGGTCATCGCCGCCGGCGAGGCCTTCCTGAAGGAAAACCGGGCGGCCTTCGTGGAGCGCTACTCCTCAATCGGTCCGGACGATGTGGCCAACATCAGCTACACCTCCGGCACCACGGCCGACCCCAAGGGCATTATGCTCACCCACCGCAACTACACCGCCAACGTGGCCCAGGGTAATTCGGTCATTTCCATCGAGGAAGGGGAGGTAATGCTCATCATCCTCCCGCTGGACCATTGCTTCGCCCACGTGGCCGGTATGTATACGTTGATGTATTACGGCGGCAGCATCGCGTTCGTCCCCATCGGCAAGAACGCCCTCGCCACCCTCAAGAACATCCCCACGGCCATTCGCGAAACCCGCCCGCATGTGATGCTGTCCGTGCCCGCGCTTGCGCGTAACTTTAAAAAGAATATCGAGGCCGGCATCAAGGCCAAGGGCCCGATGGTGGAGAAACTGTTCAACTTTGCGGTGCGCAATGCCATTGCCTACAACAAGGAATACTACAACCGGGGCGGGCTCGCGGTGTGCTGGCGCAAGCCGCTTATGGCCCTCTTCGACAAGATCCTCTTCAAGGCCGTTCGCGAGAGTTTCGGCGGGCGGATGAAGTTCTTCGTAGGCGGCGGCGCCCTGCTCGACATCGAGCTCCAGCGCTTCTTCTGCGCCGTAGGCATGCCCATGTTCCAGGGTTACGGCCTTACGGAAGCGACGCCCATCATCTGCGCCAATTCCGCCGGTCACGCCATCTTTGGCTCCTCGGGACGCATCGTCCGTCCGATGGATTGCATCATCTGCGACGAAGAAGGCAAGGAAGTGCCCATCGGAACGAAGGGTGAAATTGTCATCCGCGGCGAGAATGTCATGGCCGGTTACTGGAAGAATCCCACGGCTACGGCCGATACCGTCATCGACGGCTGGCTCCATACCGGCGATATGGGTTACATCTGCCCCTTCGACAAGGACTTCCTCTACGTCGTGGGCCGTTTTAAGAGCCTGCTCATCTCCTCCGACGGCGAGAAATACTCCCCGGAGGGCTTCGAGGACAGCCTGCCCGAAGTTTCCCGTTTCGTAGCTTCGGCCGTGCTCCACAACAACCAGAGCCCGTATACCATTGTGCTGGTGGTGCCCGAGAAAGAAGCCCTTGCCGACTATGCCAAGTCCCTGGGCCTGGACCCGACCTCGCGCGAAGGCAAGGAGGCCATGCTCAAGAAGATCCAGGCGGAAATAGATTCCTATAAGAAGGGCGGCGCCCACGAAGGCCTGTTCCCGGAGCGCTGGCTGCCGGCGGCCGTGGTCATCTGCGACGAGCCGTTCACCATTGCCAACCGGATGCTGAATTCTACCATGAAGATGGTTCGCGGCAAGGTGGAAGAGCACTATGCAGACCGCATAGCCTACGCCTACACGCCCGAAGGCAAGCAATTGCTGAACGAGCAGAACCTCGCTTCCTTATCCTAAAACACTTCGGCGGTAGCTTTTAGCCAATGGTGGCGCCGTTGGCAAGGACTTCCTGCGGGGTGATGAATCGCATCTTCCCGTCGCCCTGGCGGGCCATCAGGATCATTCCCTTGGATTCAATGCCGCGGATCGTGCGCGGAGCCAGGTTCGCCAGGATGCAGATCTGCTTGCCGAGCATATCCTCGGGGCTATAGAATTCGGCGATACCCGACACAATGGTTCGTTGGTCGATTCCCGTATCGATGGTGAGTTTCAGCAACTTATCGGTCTTGGGAACGCGTTCGGCCTCGAGTACGGTAGCGGTGCGGATATCCATCCGGCTGAAATCGTCGAAGGTAATCTCTTCCTTCTGCGGCTCCACCTTTTTGGCCGCTTCTTCGGCGGCTTTCGCGGCGGCGGCCTCTTCGTGGGCTTTGCGGATGGCTTCCAGGCGGGCAATCTGTGCGTTGATGACCTCGTCCTCAATCTTCTGGAACAGCAGCGTGGCTTCGCCCAGTTCATGTCCTTCGGGCAGCAGCTCGGCCTGACCCAGCATCTCCCAGTTCAGGACGATACCGTCGGAAGCCTCGCCCGGCCGCCGGCTCGCAGAAACGCGTCCTCGCTGCGCGGCCCCAGTCCGCTCCGCTGCGGGAATGCTCGCCGGGACCGGGCAGGCTTCCGCCGGCACGGTGTGGAGCGCTTTGGCCTCGCCGTCGCGGTAGAAGTTCTCGGTGGGCGTACCTTCGCCGTTGCGATAGTCGGTACCCGCGTCGATTCCCACGCGCAGGATGCTGCGCAGCTTCTCGGCGCTGAAGGGCAGGAAGGGCTCGAAGGCGATGGCCAGGTCGGCACAGATCTGCAGGCAGGTGTGCAGGATGGAGGCCGTGCGGTCGAGGTCGGTCTTGGCAACCTTCCACGGCTCGGTGTCGGAGATGTATTTGTTGCCGATGCGGGCAATGTTCATGGCTTCTTTCAAGGCCTCGCGGAAGTGGAAACCGTCCAGATATTCCTCCAGCGCCTTGCGGCAGACGGGAATCTGGGCGAGGGTTTCGGCGTCGATGGGCTCGCTCTTGGGATTGCCCGGTACGCGGCCGCCGAAGTATTTCTGCGTGAGCACCGCGGCGCGGTTCACGAAATTGCCGAAGATGGCTACGAGTTCGCTGTTGTTGCGGGCCTGGAAGTCTTTCCAGGAGAAGTCGTTGTCTTTCGTCTCGGGCGCATTGGCCGTGAGGGTGTAGCGCAGCACGTCTTCCTGACCGGGGAACTGCTCTTCGAACTCATTCACCCAGACGGCCCAGCCACGCGAAGTGGAAATCTTGTCGCCTTCCAGGTTCAGGAACTCGTTGGCGGGCACGTTATCGGGCAGGATGTAGTCTCCGTAAGCCTTCAGCATGGACGGGAAGACAAGGCAGTGGAAGACAATGTTGTCCTTGCCAATGAAATGGACCAGGCGGGTATCCTCGCTCTTCCACCATTTTTCCCAACTCTGCGGGAGGAGCTCCTGCGTATTGGAAATGTAGCCGATGGGGGCGTCGAACCACACGTAGAGCACCTTTCCTTCCGCTCCGTTCACAGGAACGGGAACGCCCCAGTCGAGGTCGCGGCTCACGGCACGCGGCTGCAGGCCGCCGTCGAGCCAGCTCTTGCACTGGCCGTAGACATTGGTCTTCCATTCCTTATGCTGCTCCAGGATCCATTCGCGCAGCCAGGGCTCGTAACGGTCCAGCGGCAGGTACCAGTGTTTGGTCTTCACCTTCTTAGGGGTGGCGCCGGACAGGGCCGATTTGGGATCAATCAGCTCTTCCGGGCTCAGCGTGGAGCCGCATTTCTCGCACTGGTCGCCGTATGCGTTGGGATTGCCGCACTTGGGGCAGGTACCGGTGATGTAGCGGTCGGCCAGGAAGGTGCCGGCCTGCTCGTCATAGTACTGCTCGGTCTCCTTGGTGATGAATTTATCATCGTCATAGAGCTTGCGGAAGAACTCGGAAGCATTCTTTTCGTGCACCTTGGAGGTGGTGCGGGAATAGATGTCAAAGTTGATGCCCAGCCCGGTGAACGCATCCTTCATGATGCGGTGGTATTTGTCCACGATGTCCTGCGGGGTGATGCCCTGGGCGCGTGCCTTGATGGTAATGGGCACGCCGTGCTCATCGGATCCGCAGATGAAGACCACGTCCTCGCCCTTCAGGCGGAGGTAGCGGACGTAGATGTCGCCCGGGATGTAGGCGCCGGCGAGATGGCCGATATGGACGGGACCGTTGGCGTAGGGGAGCGCACAGGTCACAAGGGTCCGTTTGTAGTTCTTGCTCATATATGGTATGCTTTTTTATTCTCTTCCGAGTTTTGATTTGATGCTTTTCAGGGTATTCTGCAGGGGAATCATCGCCTTCAGCAGGTTCAGCTGCTCTTCCGGCGCGGCCTGGGCCAGCTGCTCGTGCAGGTGGTTCAGGCGCTCTTCCACGCGGCATTTCTGGAAAACCAGGATGGCGCGCGGAACAAACTTCACCAGCCAGGAGGAACGCGACATCATCGCATTCTCGAAATTGCTCACCGTGAGTTCGTAGCGCTGCTCAGAAAGCTGGGTCACCGCGAAAGCCAGGTCCCGGTCGGGGCTGTCCAGCAGGTGTTTCACAATCTGGTGCTGCTGGTAGCCGTCCAGATAGGGCTCGCTATAGGACTCGTACACCTTCTGGTACAGGGTGTTGGCGAAGGGCGTGTCTCCCATGGCGGCGCTGATGAAATCGAACACCGTCTGCCGCTGCTCGTCGTCATCGCCGGTGTAGAATTCGGAATCGCTTTCGAAGCACATCGGGCTGGTACCGTCGGTGAGGATGAAGCTGATCAGGTCCCGTTCGGCCTTGCCCAGGACGGGGTTGTTCTCCAGGCTCTCCAGCGTACGGGGCGCCTGGGGGGCGTCGGGACGGCCGGCCGGTTGGGCGGCGGCCGCTTCGGCGGCATCGGGTCCCGCGGGGTCCAGTCCCGCATCGCGGCGGGCCCGTTCGCGTTCGCGCTCCTTGCGCTCTTCCTCCATCTGCTTCTCGCGGGTGGTGTGGATGCGGCCGAACAGCACCTGCACATCGATTCCGAACTTGCGCGCGCACGCATCGGCATAAACCGACCGTTTCACGGCATCGGGAATATCGGCGATGGTATCGGCAATGTCGTTGATGACCTCCGCGCGTTTGAGCGGATCGTTTCCGGCCCCCTCCATCAGCAGGTCCGATTTGAAGGAAATGAAGTCCTGCTCGTTCTGGGCGATGAAATCCTGCACCTCCTCGAGGGTATGCTTGCGGGCGTAGGAGTCCGGATCGTCCCCGTCGGGGAGGAGCACCACCTTCACGTTCATCCCCTCGCGCAGGAACATGCCGATACCGCGCAGGGCGGCGTGGATACCCGCGGAGTCGCCATCGTACATAATGGTGACATTCTCGGCGAAGCGTTTGATGAGGCGGATCTGCCCCTCGGTGAGGGAGGTTCCGCTGGACGCCACCACGTTGGTGATGCCCAGTTGGTGCATGCTCAGCACGTCCAGGTAACCCTCTACCAGGAAGCATTTTCCCTGTTTGGCAATCTCGTTTTTGGCGAACCAGATGCCGTAGAGGGACTTGTTCTTGACATAGATGGGGGATTCCTTGGAGTTCTTGTATTTGGCGATGGTCTTTTCCGTCTTCAGGGTGCGGGCGCCAAAGGCGATGACCCGGCCGCCCACCGAATGGATGGGGAAGGTCACCCGTTCGAAAAAGCTGTCGCGGGTGGTGGGATTTCCTCCGTTTTCGTCCTGGTAGGTGGTACACAGGCCCACTTCTTCCAGGTATTCGTCTTTGTAGCCTTTGGCGCGGGCGGCGTCCAGCAGGGCATGGCGGCTGGAGGGCGCCCAGCCCAGGCCGTACTTGGCGATGGTGGCATCTTCCAGGCCGCGGGCGTGGAAATACTGCAGGCCAAAGGTCTTGCCCTCTTCGGTCTGGAGAGACTCGGTAAAGAACTGCTGGGCAAATTCGGACACCACCATCAGGCTCTCGGTGTGCTGTTTGGCCGCCAGTTGTTCAGGCGTCTCTTCCTCTTCCACCACCTCGATGTGGTACTTCTTGGCCAGGTAACGCAGGGCTTCCGCATAGGTCAGGTGCTCATATTCCATCACGAAACCGATGGCCGAGCCGCCTTTGTGGCAGCCAAAGCAATAGTACATCTCCTTGGCCGGATTCACGTAGAAGGAGGGCGTTTTCTCATTGTGGAACGGGCAGCAGGCGGCATACTCTTTCCCGTGGCGCTTGAGCGTCACGAAATCGCTGATCACATCGACAATCTGGGCTGTGTCGAGGATCTTGTTGACCGTTTCCTGCGGGATCATCGTTTACTCTTTCGTAAATTCCACTTCTTTGGCGTCGCCGATACCGGAGGTGTCCAGTTTGTAGGTGGCTTCGTCCGACGGCTTGCGCGGCGCCTCGCGGCGCTCTTCGGGCTGCGGTTCGGCCGGTGCCTGCGCTTTTTCCAGGGCCCGGCGGATGCGGCGCCAGTAAAAATACCCGTAAATGCAGACGCCCAGCAGCAACAGGCCCAGCACCGGAAGGATAAATCCGGCGAAAGACACCAGCAGGACGCCCAGGAGAATCATCGCGCCTACGCGCATGATGAAATCCAACGGGGAGTTATCATCATTCATTGCCATATAGGCTGCAAAGATAGGAAAAATCGGCGGTTAATTGGCGATTTCGCAGAGGAATTTGATGCGGACCAGACGGATTTCTATCTCTTCGTAATCGGCGCCCAATTCGCGGATGGCATCCTCGACCGAATCCGATTTGGCCTCGTCGCGGAAATAGGCGTACAGCTCGTCCACCACATCGTCATCGACCATCTGGGCGATATAGTAGTCCAGGTTGAGCCGGGTGCCGGTAGCCACGATGGTTTCGATTTCCTTCATCAGCTCTTCCATATCCATTCCCTTGGCCTCGGCAATGTCCTCGAGGGCCATCTGGCGGTCGATGCTTTGGATGATGTAGATTTTGTTGGTGGATTTGGGCACCGACTTGACCACGAAATCGTCCGGACGGATAATCTCGTTCTCCTCTACATACATCTTGATGAGTTCGATGAAATCCTTGCCGTATTTCTTGGCCTTGCCTTCGCCCACACCCTGGCAGTTCTTGAGTTCGTCGAAGGTAAGGGGATAGAGGATGGACATGTCTTCCAGCGAGGCGTCCGAGAAGAGGACCCAGGGCTGGAGTTTCAGGTGACGTGCAAGGTCTTTGCGCAGTTCCTTGAGCATAGACAGCAGCATCGGGTCTGCCCCGCCGCCGCGCAAGGCGGCTTTTGCCGCCGCCCGGGCCTGCGCCTCATCCTCGTCCTCTTCTACTTCGTAGCCCTCGCTGGTAAAGATGCGGTCTTCCACCAAGCGGATTTCGTACGGCTCTTTCTCGAAGGCGGCTCCTTTGTCCGTGACATGGATAAGTCCGTAAGACTCAATCTCTTTCATCAGGAGTCCCAGGATGATTCCCTGGTGGATGACGGCGCACCAGAACTTCTCCGAATGCTCTTTTCCGATGCCGAAGAGCGGCAATTTGTCGTGGTTGTAGGACTTGACCAGGGCGTTTACCTTGCCGGACAGGATGTTGGCCAGGTGTTCAATCTTGAACTGCTCGGGCAGGGCCTGGATGAGCCGGATAACCTGCTGCATTTCCTTGCGTCCGTCGAAGGTGGGCTTGGGATGCAGGCAGTTGTCGCAGCAGCCGCAGTTGTCTTTGTCGTAGCTTTCACCGAAGTAATTGAGCAGCAGCTTCCTGCGGCACTGGTTGGATTCCGCGTAGGCCACGGTTTCCATAAGCAGCTGGCGCCCGATTTCCTGTTCGGCCACGGGCTTTCCCTGCATGAATTTCTCCAGTTTGCGGATGTCCTTGTAACTGTAATAGGTGATGCACACACCCTCGCCGCCGTCACGGCCGGCGCGTCCGGTCTCCTGGTAATATCCTTCGATACTCTTGGGGATGTCGTAGTGGATGACAAAGCGCACGTCCGGTTTGTCGATACCCATACCGAAGGCGATGGTGGCCACAATCACGTCCACCTCCTCGGAGAGGAACTTGTCCTGGTTGTCGGATCGGGTCTTGGCATCCAGTCCCGCGTGATAGGGGAGCGCCTTGATTCCGTTGATTTCCAACAAGGTAGCCATCTCCTCCACCTTTTTCCGACTCAGGCAGTAAATGATGCCGGACCGCCCCGGATTCTGTTTGATATACCGGATGATGTCCTTTTCGGGTTCTATCTTGTCGCGCACCTCGTAATGCAGGTTGGGCCGGTTGAAAGAGGCCTTAAATACCCGCGCATCGGTGATGGCGAGGTTTTTCATGATATCGCTCTGCACCTTCGGGGTGGCCGTGGCGGTGAGGGCGATGACGGGTGCGTTGCCGATTTCGTTGATGAGACTGCGGATCCGCCGGTATTCCGGGCGGAAATCGTGTCCCCATTCCGAGATACAGTGGGCTTCGTCCACCGCATAGAACGAAATCTTGATTTCCTTGAGCAGCTGGATGTTTTCTTCCTTGGTAAGGGACTCGGGCGCCACATACAGCAACTTGGTGGTGCCGGAAAGCAGGTCTGCCCGGACCTCGGCTATCTGGGCGCGGCTCAGGGAGGAATTCAGGAAGTGCGCGACCCCCTCGTCGCCGGCCACGAAACCCCGGATGGCATCCACCTGGTTCTTCATCAGGGCAATGAGCGGGGAGATGACGATTGCCGTCCCTTCCATGACCATGGCAGGCAGCTGGTAGCACAGGGATTTACCGCCTCCGGTCGGCATCAGGACGAAAACATTCTTACCCGAAATGAGGGTGCGGATGATTTCTTCCTGTTCGTCCTTAAAGCGATCGTATCCGAAAAAATCTTTCAGAAAACGGTGTAAATCCTTCGACGGCATGACAGACACTTTTATGTTTCCGCTCTAATTTACAAAGAATATCTGAATTTTCAAACTTTTTCCCATCCTTTTGGCACATAATTGGAGAAATTTTGCGATATTTGCGTCTGTTTTGGTAAAAAATGAGTATAAAAAATAAAAACTAGTACGTTTATGAAAAAGATTTTTGCAGTTGTCCTCGCCGCCGGTATCGTTGCGGCTTGCAACTCTCCCAAGGGCGGCAATGCCCAGGGCGACAATGACAGCACCGCTGTTGCCAAGAGCGCTCAAGTAGATGTCAAGAGCCTCCTTCCTTCCAAGGCGGAAGTGGATTCCGTGAGCTACCTCATCGGTGTCAACTTCGGCAGCTTCATCAAGAACTACAACTTCGGCGATGTGAACTATTCCCAGCTGAAGAAGGGTATCGAAGACTTCATCAAGGCCAAGGGCGACTTCCGTGATCCGGAATTCGGCAAGCAGTTCAAGATTGACCCCAACACGATGAACGATCTGTTCAACTCCTTCCTGGAGAAGCGTCAGAAATACACCCTGGCCGTGAACAAGGAGAAGGGTGAGAAATTCCTGGCCGAGAACGCCAAGAAAGAAGGCGTGGTGGTGACCCCCAGCGGTCTGCAGTACATCATCGAGGAAGCCGGCAGCGAAGTGAAACCCGGTCCGAAGGATACTGTGAAAGTGAACTACAAGGGCACCCTGCTCGATGGTACCGTGTTCGATGAGACCAAGGGCGAGCCGGTCCAGCTGATGCTGAACCGTGTCATCCCCGGTTGGACCGAGGGTATCCAGCTCGTGGGCGAGGGTGGCAAGATCAAACTCTTCATCCCGGCCGAATTGGCTTATGGCGAGCGTGGACAGCAGGGTATCGAGCCCAACTCCACCCTCCTCTTCGACGTGGAAGTGGTGGAAGTTCACCCGTTCGTAGAGAAAGAGGAGACCAAGTAAGATGGCCGCTCTGGAAATAGAAGGCAAAATCAAGACGAAACTGACCCCCCGGAGCGGTTCCTCCGCCCGGGGCGGTTGGACCAGTCAGGACTTCGTGGTGGAGTATCAGGACGGGAATTATCCGGCCGATGCGTGCATCACGGCTTTCGGCGAGGAGAAGGTCCGCGACCTGGAGCGTTTCCAGGTGGGCGATGCGGTGAAGGTGAGCTTTAACGTGCGTGCCCGGGAATTCAACGGCCGTTGGTACAACGACCTGCGCTTGTGGCGGATTTCCGCCCCCGGCGCTCCTGCAGCCGCTCCTGCAGCCGCTCCTGCCGTCGGCTATTCCGCCGGCCCCGCACCCGTGGCCCCGCCGCCGTCATTCGACGACATGCCCGCCGAAGTTGACTCCGACGACCTTCCGTTCTAAGATTCGGGACGCAAACTTTACAGACCTCTGTCCATTTCGCGGCGGAGGTCTTTTTGTTTGATGGACTCGCGTTTGTCGTATTCGTGCTTGCCCCGGGCCAGGGCGATGAGAAGTTTGGCGTAGCCGTTGTCGGCAATGAAGAGCCGGACGGCGACGATGGTAAGGCCCTTCTGCTTGACGGCCTGGTTCAGGTGGCGCAGTTCCCGTTTCTGGAGCAGGAGCTTGCGGTCCCGCAGGGGCTCGTGCTGGCCCCAGGAACCCCAGAAATACTGGGCCACGTTCATGCCCCGCACATAGAGCTGACCCCGCAGGTCAAAGTAGCAGTAAGCGTCTGACAACGAGCACTTTCCGGCGCGGATCGATTTGATCTCCGTGCCGGACAGGACGATGCCCGCGGTGTAGGTCTCGAGGAACTCATAGTCGAACGAGGCCCGCCGGTTCTTGATCTGGATGCTGGGGTTGGCTTTCTTGGGCATGGCTTACAGGCTGAAAGCCGTCCGGAGGGTATCCACGGCGTCGAGCTTCTCCCAGCCGAAGAACTGGATGCCGTCCTGGACGTAGGGTTTGCGGCCCATGTGGCCATAGGCGGCCGTGGGCTCATAAATGGGATTCTTCAGGCCGAAACGGGCGATGATGGCGCCGGGACGCAGGTCGAAAACCTCCTGGATCTTTTCGGCGATTTCCCCGTCGGAATGGCCTTTCACACCGGTCCCGTAGGTGTTGACGAACACGCTTACCGGACGGGCCACGCCAATGGCATAGGCCAGCTGGACCAGGATTTCATCGGCCACGCCGGCGGCCACCAGGTTCTTGGCAATGTAGCGGGCCATGTAGGCGGCGCTGCGGTCCACCTTGGAAGGGTCCTTCCCGCTGAAGGCTCGACCGCCGATGACAAATTTCCCGGTAGGGTTCACGTGGAGGGTGAATTGACCGTCGAACAGGGCGGCCGTTTCGTCGGGCAGCAGGGCCTGCACCCGCGTGAGGACGATATCTTTCACATCGGCCCGAATCCGTGCGAGCATATCCTCGTCCGAGGCGAACTCGTCGTGCTGGGTGGACAGGACGATGGTATGGATGCGGACCGGCCGGCCGGTCTGTCCGTCATATTCAATGGTGTACTGGCATTTGGCATCCGGTCGCAGGTAAGGCATTACCTGGGGGCTGTTGTGGCGCAGGTCGGAGAGGACCTGCAGGGTCAGGTGCGACAGGTACAGCGGCAGCGGCATGTAGTCTTCGGTGTCCCGGCAGGCATAGCCGAACATCATGCCCTGGTCGCCGGCTCCCTGGTTCTCCCAGCCACCGCGTTCCACACCCCGGTTGATGTCCGGGCTCTGCTCGTGCAGGGCGGAGAGAATCCCGCAGGAGGCGGCATCGAACCGGTATTCGGCTTTGTTATAGCCGATGCGGTCGATTACGCGGCGGACTGTAGCGGGGATATCGACATAGGCATGCTCGGACGTGACCTCGCCGCCCACGACCACCAGGCCGGTGGTGCAGAAGGTTTCGCACGCGACTTTCGCCTCCGGGTCCTGCCGGAGGAATTCATCCAGGATGGCGTCTGAAATCTGGTCGGCAACCTTGTCAGGATGCCCTTCGGAAACGGATTCCGAGGTAAAGAGATAATTCTTCATCTTTTTTAGCATTTTTTTAACGAGGTTGCAAGCGAGCAAATCTGTCCTCGTCGTATTGTCAATAATCTTAAGGGGTACAAAGGTAGTTATAATTTTGTAGATTTGTCGCATCTGAATGAAAAAAAATACATAAATCGATTTTTTATTTTTATAGTTCGTAAAAACATTGTATCTTCGCGCCTTGAATAATAAAAAGGAAAGTTATTTTTAATCCATATTATTAATTTTATGAAACATTCCTTCAAGATTGTTGCACTTGCGATTATCGCTTTGTTCGCGGGTGTTGCTGCGTATGCGCAGGTTACGACTTCTGCCATTGCCGGTAAGATTACCGACACCAAGGGCGAGGTTGTTCCCGGTGCTGTTGTCATCGCGGTTCATGTTCCTTCGGGAACCACCTATCACGCCGTTACCGGTGGTGAGGGCCGCTATGCTATCCAAGGTATGCGTCCCGGTGGCCCCTATGTGGTTACCGTGAGCCTGATGGGCTATGAAGACGCCCAGGTTTCCGACATCGCCCTTAATCTGGGTGAGACGGCCGATGTGGCTCCCGTTCTGAAAGAGGCTACGTTGGCTCTCGAAGAGGCTGTGGTTGTGGCCGAGGGTGCATTTGATGCTTCCAAAACAGGCGCTGCCCAAGCGATTTCCCGTCGTACCATCGAAGAGATGCCTTCCATCTCCCGTGGTATCTCCGATGTGACCCGTATCAATCCGTTCGTCCGTACGGACCAGAACGGTGGTATGTCCTTCGCCGGTGCTTCCAACAAGTACAACAGCTTCCAGATCGATGGTGCCATGAACAATGACGTGTTCGGTCTGACGAACAACGGTGCCAACGGTGGACAGGCCGGTACTGAGCCGGTTTCCATGGAAACCATCGAACAGGTCCAGGTGAGCATCGCTCCCTTCGATGTGCGTCAGAGCGGTTTCACCGGTGGCTCCATCAACGCTATCACCAAGTCCGGTACCAATCAGTTCCATGGCAGCGTCTATGGTTATGGCTATACCGAGGACCTCGTAGGCCGCTACACCAAGGCCAATGGCGACAAGAGTGATAAATATACTGATGAGAAGACCTATCAGGCCGGTGTGACCATCAGCGGTCCCATTATCAAGAACAAACTCTTCTTCTTCGCCAGCTACGAGCGCGCTAACAAGGAATATCCGAATACCTACGGTCTGGGTTCCGGCGCTTCCAAAGTGAAGGCTGAAACTGCCAAGGAAGTATACGATTATATCGTACGCGAGTCCAAGGCCCAGGGTTACGAGTACACGGGTTCCCTCCCGTCCGACCTGCAGGTCTATACCAAGTCCGACAAGGTGACGGCCAAACTCGACTGGAACATCAACGACAAGCATCACGCTTCCTTCCGTTACAGCCTGGTGAGCGCCAAGCAGCTCAATTCCGTGAGCACCGCTTCCTATCTGGACGCTACCGACTATAGCTACGACTTCGTATCCAAGACCAACACCTTCGTGGGTGAACTCCAGAGCCGTCTGGCCAATGACCTGAACAACGAGCTCCGTATCTCCTATGTGCGTGTCCGCGACCAGCGCGAACCGCTCGGTGCCAAGTTCCCTATGTTCCAGATTGGCGGCGTGGGCGACGGTACCGTCTGCATCGGTAACGAGCGTTCCTCCGAGGCCAACCACCTCTATCAGGACATCTACTCCCTGACCGACAACCTGACCAAGACGATGGGTATCCACACGGTGACCTTCGGTACGCACAATGAGCTCTACCGTTTCTCCAACCTGTTCCTGCAGGATATCTACGGTACCTATTATTTCAATACGCCTGAAGACCTGTATGCCGGTAAGATCAACCGCTACCGCTATGCCCACCCGAACACCGACCTTCCTGGTGTGACGGAGAGCTGGGAGCCTACCTTCAAAGCCGCACAGCTTGGTTTCTATGCCCAGGACAAGATGACCATCACGCCGAACTTCGACCTGACCCTCGGTCTGCGCGTGGATGTGCCGCTCTTCCTGGACGAGCCCACCGAGAACCCTGACCTGACGAACCTGTCCAACAAGTATGGCTGGGGTCTGAATACGGCCAAGACCATCAAGGGCGCTCCGCTGTTCTCACCCCGTCTGGGCTTCCGTTGGGACATTGCCGGTAACCGCAAGTATGTTCTCCGCGGTGGTGCCCATGTGGTCCGGTGTCCAGCTGACGACCTACGATGTCAGAAGCCCGCGTGTGGACATTATCTACGATCCCAGCAAGCAGAGCCAGAACGAGCCTAAGATGGCCGCCGGCGGCAGCCAGGTGGTGAATACCGTGGATCCTAACTTCAACCTCACCCAGACTTTGAAGTTCGACCTCGGCTTCGATTTCCGCGCCCTGGGTGTCGACTGGACCGTCGAGGGTATCTTCACCAAGAACCTCAACGATATCATGTACACCAACCCGCTGCTCCAGAAGACTGGCAAGACGGTTGGTCAGGACTTCCCGAGCCTGTCGTACGATACCCGTCCTCGGTATACCAAGATTCCGGATGCCGGCAAGGTTGGTTACATCTACAACCTGACGAACACCAACCAGGGTTATGCTTACAACGTGATGGTATCGGCCAACAAGCACTTCAACTTTGGTCTCGATATCAACGCCTCTTACACCTTCACCCAGTCCAAGAGCGTGTTCAACGGTACTTCCTCCGTGGCCCAGTCCAACTTCAACTACAACTACCATCACTCCGATGTTAACGATCCTGAGCTGAGCTGGTCTGCTTACAACATTCCTCACCAGGTCAAGGTGGCTGCCAACTATCACAAGACCTATGGCCGCGATCATTGGACCACGACGGTGGGTGCTGTTTATATCGGAACGTCCGGTGCTGCCTATTCCATGTACTACAATGGTGACCTCAACAACGATGGTTCCAATGGCAACGACTTGATGTTCATCCCTACGGAAGCCCAGCTGGATGCTGCTATCTTTACCCCCGGTACCGGCAGCAACGCCAAGTACACGGCTGAGGTTCAGCGTGCTAACATGAAGCAGTGGTTGGGCAATACCGACTTCCTGAAGGATCACCGCGGCGAATACTTCGACCGTTATGCTGCCAACATGCCTTTCGAGAACCATGTTGACGTTCACATCGGCCAGAAGTTCAGCTTCAAGGTGGGCCGTCAGACCCACGGTATCGAGCTCGTTGCTGATATCATCAACTTCACCAACATGCTCAACCCGAAGTGGGGCCGCAGCTATGGTATGGGTATCAACAGCTACTACAACCCCGTCACGGTTGACGCCAAGACTGGTAACCTCCAGTTCCTGCATGAAGGCGACTACGATATGTTCAGCTATGCCGACTACTATTCCCGTTGGAAACTGCAGCTCGGTGTCCGCTACACCTTCTAATCGAACCGTATTTCTACACGATAAGAAGCGACCCCTCCGGGCCGCTTCTTTTTTTTGCTTTTTTGCCTTCGCGCGTGTATCTTTGTAAGAGATAAAATCGATAGATTATGAGAAAGATACTCTGGGCCGTCATCCTGTTGGCGGCTTCTTTATCCGCCTGCAGGCAGACCCCTGTCCAACGCCACCTCACCGTGGTGGTTTCCCTGGATGCATTCCGCTGGGATTTTACACAAATCCATGACGCCCCGTGGCTGGACAGCATCGGCCGCGCCGGGGTGCAGGCCGTAATGAAACCCTCCTATCCGTCCTCCACTTTCCCGAACCATTACACCATTGCGACCGGACTGGTCCCCGACCATCACGGCATCGTGAACAGCTCGTTCTGGGACAGCGAACGCGGGGTAATGTATGCCATGGGCGATTCCGCAACCCGCAACCGCCCGTACTATTATGCCGGCGAGCCAATCTGGTCTACGGCAGAAAAGCAGGGGGTAACCACCGCCTGCGTCTATTGGGTGGGAAGCGACATCCCGATAGGCGGCATCCTGCCCACGTATTACAAATACTGGTACGATGAACCCCGCCTGGATTATGACGGCCGCGTACAGGAGACCCTCCGTCTGGCCGCCTTGCCGGAAGGGGAGCGTCCCTCGCTTATCATGACCTATTTCGATGACCCCGACTGGGCGGCCCACCACTTCGGCCCCACAGGCGAGGGAACCGGCCAGATGATAGCCTACCTGGACAGCCTGATGGGCGTACTCTACACCGGACTGCGCGCCCTCCCGGACGGACAGGACATCAACCTGATCATCACGGCCGACCACGGCATGACGGATATCTCCGACGAGCGTTTCATCCGCATCCCCGAGGTCCTGGATGAATCCTTGTGCGAGCGGATCATCGGCTCGAACCCCACCGTCATTTTCTCCAAACCTGGCTGCCGGGACGCCATCCTGGAACAACTTTCGAAGGTGGAACACATGCAGGTTTGGGAGCACGGAAAGGTGCCGGAGCACCTGAATTACGGGACCAGCCCGCGCCTGGGCGATATCATCGTAGCCCCGGACCTGGGGTGGCAGTTCTCCCGGACCCCCCGCGGCATGCTGGGTGCACACGGATTCGACCCGGAAGAGCCTGACATGCAGGTGATTTTCCGCGCCAGCGGACCGGATTTCAAACAGGGATTTATCGACCCGGATAAATTTGTCAACGTGGATGTTTACCCGCTTCTGGCGCATTTGCTGCACATTGTTCCGGCCCCTACCGACGGAGACTTCTCCCGCGTGGCGCCGCTGCTTGTCAAATAATAATCATATTTATGATGAGGAGAGTCTATTATTTTGTTCTTTTCTTCTTGCTCATTGCGCCCTTGACATCTTGCGGCCAGGGGAAAAAGAGTTATGTGATAGGGTTCTATAACCTGGAGAACCTTTTTGATACCATCCATGACAAGGGAAAGAACGACAACGAATTCCTCCCCGACGGCGCCAACCAGTGGACCGAGGCAAAGTATGCCAAGAAACTCCACAACATGGCCTCTGTCATTCGGGCGATGAAGGAAGAAAACAAAATTTGGCATGCGGTGTTAGGCGTAAGCGAAATCGAGAACCGCCATGTCCTGGAAGACTTGGTTTCCCAGCCGGAAATTGCCGATGCGAATTACCGGTTCGTCCACTACGAAGGCTCCGACCGCCGCGGTGTGGATGTGGCCCTGCTCTATCGGCCCAACCAGTTCAAGGTGCTGGAAAGCAAGTCCATTCCCTTCGATTTCAACTCCAACATAACATTCTCGCTGAATGAGGAAGAAAAAACTCAATTCCGCACCCGCGACATCCTGATGGTACGCGGCATGTTAGGTAATGAGATGTTCGCCATTTTCGTGGCGCACCTTCCTTCCCGTATCGGCGGCAAAGGCAACGACCTGCGCAGCCGCGGCGGAGAAATCATGTACCAGGAGTCCATGCGGCTGATGGCGAAGTATCCCAACATCAAAATTGTGGCTATGGGCGATATGAACGACAATCCTACCGATCCTTCCATGGCAGTGTACATGCATGGAAAGGAAAACATTAACGACGTGGAGAATGAGGATTTCTTCTCGCCCTTCGTGTCCATGCTGAAGGCGGGCTACGGTTCGCTGTCCTACCGGGGAGAGTGGAACATTTACGATATCATTGTAGTGAATGCCAATCTGTGCCGGGGAAAAGGCTTGAAGATCCAACCGATCGTGAAGAAGAAATACTACGGCCGCATCTTCAATCCTCCGTTCCTGACACAGCAGGATGGGCCCTATGCTGGAACGCCGTTCCGTACTTTTTCGGGCGGGGCGTTTATCGGCGGATATAGCGACCACTATCCTACCTATATAGTTGTAAGTAATAAATAATCTTTTATGAAAAAATTCCTTTCCATGATGGCTTTGGCAACAGCGCTTGCTTCTTGTTCCCGCGAAAATCNGCGAAAATCCTTTCCTGCAGGAGTGGGATACCCCGTACGGCATTCCTCCGTTCGATAAAATTGAAATTTCCGATTATATTCCTGCCTTGAAGGCCGGCATCGAGCAGCAGAATGCCGAAGTGGAGGCCATCCTATCGAATTCGGAGACGCCCACGTTCGACAACGTGATTGGCGCCTACGAATATAGCGGCGAGATTCTCTCGAAGGTGGTGGGTGTCCTGTTCAACCTGTCCGAAACCGACAACAGTCCCGAGATGGAAGCCGTCATGGACGAGGCTATGACCCTGCTCACTGAGCACGACAACTCCCTGAGCATGAATCCGGACCTGTACGCCAAGGTGAAAGCCGTGTTCGATGCGGACCAGAGCGGTCTCACGCGCGAACAGCAGATGGTGCTGAAAAAGCATTATGAGGGCTTTACCCGCAGCGGTATCGGTCTGCCCGCAGCCGAGCAGGAAGAGATGAAGGAAATCAACCTGAAGCTCGCGGCCGCCCAGCAGAAATTCGGCAACAACCTCCTGGCAGAGAACAATGCCTTCAAGGATAAGTTCGGCATTCCCATCTCTTCCTATACGACCGAGATGACCACGTGCGCCGACCGCGACCGCCGCGAGGCCATGTTCCGCGCCTATTCTTCGCGCGGAAACAATGGCGGCGAGCTGGACAACAATGCCCTTTGCCTGGAAATCCTGCGCCTGCGTGCCCGCAAGGCCGAAATGCTGGGATTCCCGAACTTCGCGGCCTACCAGCTGGACAACAAGATGGCCAAGGATCCCGTTACGGTGGATACCTTCCTGGCCAAGATCATGGGTCCGGCGGTGGAGAAGGCCAAACGGGAGGTGTATGATATGCAGCAGGTGATGGATGCCGATGTGGCCGCCGGCCTCTTGCCCGCCGGTTCCCGTATCCAGCCTTGGGACTGGTTCTACTATGCCGAGAAAGTCCGTGCGGCGAAATACGCCCTGGACGAGAGCCAGACCGCCCCGTATTTCAAACTGGACAATGTCCGCGAAGGTGTTTTCAAAACGGCCTGGAAGGTATATGGCATCCAGATAGAACCTATGAAAGGGATTAAGGTATACCATCCCGAGGTCGAGGTCTTCAAGGTGTCCGATGCCGACGGCTCCCTGCTGGGCATCTTCCTCACCGATTACCTGCCGCGTTCCTCGAAGCGGGGCGGTGCCTGGATGAACAACTTCCGCGACCAGTATATCGATGCGAAAGGTTTCGATGTGCGTCCCATCATCGTGAATGTGTGCAACATGACCCCTCCCACGGAGGACAAGCCTTCCCTCATCACCATCGACGAGGTACAGACCCTCTATCACGAGTTCGGCCATGCCCTGCACGGTCTGCTGACCAAGTGCTCCTATCCCAGCGTAAGCGGCACGGCCGTGGCCCGCGACTTTGTGGAGACCTTCTCGCAGTTCAACGAGAACTGGGCTTTCCAGCCGGAAATCCTGGCCCTGTACGCCAAGCATTATCAGACGGGAGAGATGATTCCCGACTCGTTGGTAGCCAAAATCAACAACGCCCTCAAATTCAACCAGGGCTTCATGACCACCGAACTGTGTGCCGCATCCATCCTGGATATGAAGTGGCATGAGCTGACGGCTGCCCAGCTGGCCGATGTGGACGTGGAAGCCTTTGAGAAGAAGGCTTGCGCAGAGATGGGCCTGATCGATGAGATTATACCGCGTTACCGCACCACGTATTTCAATCACATCTTCAACAGCGGTTATAGCGCCGGCTATTACAGCTACCTGTGGGCCGAGGTCCTGGACAAGGACGCCTTCGAGCATTTCCAGCAGGAAGGCCTGTACAACCCGGCCGTGGCAAATGCCTTCCGCCGGATCCTGTTAGAGAAAGGCGGCAGCGAAGAGCCCATGACCCTGTACCGCGAATTCCGCGGCGGCGATCCCGACCCCAACGCCCTCCTCCGCGCCCGTGGGCTGATGGAGTAGCGACACCATGAATCATCGTATTCTTTTTTTGATAGCGGCTCTGGCCGGCCTTTTGGGCTGTACGCCGGCGGATAACCGTCCGCAGAGCGTTCGCAGCGCCGAAGCGCTGGTAGCGCGGCTCATTCCCGAATATGCCCGCAGGTTTGAATTCCGGGAAGTTCCGGCGAAGGGAGAGGCCGATACGTTTACGCTCTCAAGTGAAAACGGCAGGATTGTCATCGCCGCCAACAATGCCGGGACCATGGCCGTGGGTTTGAACTATTACCTGAACTGGTACTGCCACACGACGGTGTCGCAATATGCCGCACACCCTGTGGAGATGCCTGCCCAGTTGCCTCCCGTCGGGGAAGCCGTGACGGTAAGCGCAAAAGTGCCCTGGCGGTTTTACTTGAATTACTGTACCTTTGGTTACGCCATGCCCTGGTGGAGCTGGAAGGAATGGGAGCGCTTCATCGACTGGATGGCCCTGAACGGCGTGAACATGCCGCTGGCTACCACGGGCGAAGAGGCCGTCTGGCAGCGCGTCTGGCGCCGTTTCGGCATGACCGTCGAGCAGATTTGCGCCCATTTTACGGGACCGGCCCATCTGGCCTGGCACCGGATGTGCAACATCAACTCCTTCCAGGGCCCGCTGCCGCAGGACTGGATCGATGCCCAGGCCGACCTGCAGAAACAGATTCTCTCCCGCGAACGGGAACTGTCCATGACGCCTGTGCTGCCGGCTTTCGGCGGCAGCGTGCCGGCTGTCTTCAAGGAGATGCATCCCGATGCACAGATTACCAGGGTCTCCAATTGGGGCGGATTCGGTGATCCGTACCGGTGCTGGTTCCTCGCCCCGTCGGACAGTCTCTATCCTGCCATCCAGAAAGCCTTTATCGAGGAACAGACCGCTTTGTTCGGAACCGGACACATCTATGGGCTGGATCCGTTCAACGAGGTGGACCCTCCGTCCTGGGATCCCGAAGTGCTTGCCGGTATGGGCCGTGACTTCTACGCCTCTCTGGCTGCCGCCGACCCGGATGCTATTTGGCTCCAAATGGGATGGTTCCTGATCAATGACCGCGACCATTGGACGCCGGAACGGATGGAAGCCTTCCTGGGTAGCGTTCCGCGCGGCAGGATGATTCTGCTCGACTACCATTGCGACTGGATCCTGGGCTGGAAACTGACAGAACGGTTCTATGGCCATGACTACATTGCCTGTGCGCTGCTGAATTTTGGCGGCAACACCTTGTTCAACGGCAATTTCCCCACCTTGATTCCGTTCTATGAGGAGACCTTCCGCGATGGTGGCAAGAACTTGCGCGGCGTAGGCTCCACGCTGGAAGGCTTCGGCACCAATCCTTATTATTACGAATTTGTGATGAGCCAGGCGTGGAACTATCCGCAAACGCCCCGCGAGTGGGTGGACGGTCTTGCGGACCGGCACATCGGCAGGGTGGATTCCACGGCCCGCCGCCTCTGGCAGGAGCTTGTATTCGATATCGCCCCCCGATATACCGGCACGGGTGTATCGGCTAACGCTCATCCCAAATTCGGGGCGAACTGGAACTGGACGGTGAAGTATCCCGATATCAAGGGACGTACGCCCATCATGGATCATGCGTGGCGGCAGATGCTGGAGATTCCTTCCACCCGCTACGAATACCGGTATGACCTTGTCAACCTGGGGCGGCAGGCGTTGGGAGATTATTTCGATATGCTGAAGGATAGCCTGGAACTGGCGTGGAATGCACAGGATGCCGTTCGCGCCCGTGCCATCAAGGCCGAGATGAGCCAGGTTTTCGATGACATGGACGCCCTGCTTGCCTGCGTGCCGGAGATGAACCTGCAGTCTTGGAACGAGGCGGCGCGCCGCTGGGGCAAGACGCCTGCGGAAAAGGACTATTACGAGAAATGCGCCCGCACCATCCTGACCATCTGGGGCAACAGCACCAACTTGGTCGATTATGCGAATCGGCAGTGGGCCGGTCTGGTGAAAAGCTACTACAAACCCCGTTGGATGATGTTCTGTGACGATATCATCGCCGGAATCGAAGACGGCCGGCTGGCCAGCGAAAAGAATTTCGACGCGCGGCTGCGCTATCACGAGATCAACTGGACCGAGCCGGCCCGGACTCCCATCGATTATACCGCCCCCGGCGACCCGGTGGCCCTGTCGAAGAGAATCTTACAGGCTAGGCAATCCAGCTGGCAAGAACCTTGAGCGAGGAGGCGGCGGGAATCGGCTCGCAGGCGAAGGAAATGCCCTGGGATGTGGCCGGGATGAGGACGGACTGGCCGCGGCGCAGGGGCAGGCGGAAGTCGCCTTCCGGCTCATGGTCGGTGAGCGTTCCGGTCCCTTCCACACAGATGAGGGTTACGAAGGAGTCCAGCGTCCGGAGGTCCTTCCTTGTCACGGCATCGGCTTCGTCCAGCTCAAACAGGCTCGTGGTAAAGAAGGGACAGTTTACCAGCGGGGTCTCTCCGTTTTTGACGGCTTTGTAATCCGTTTTGTATGAGGGATATACAGTGTAATCGATGGCTCGTTTCGCCTTGTCGGTGTGCAGCTGGCGCGGCATGCCGTCCAGGCCCAGGCGGCCGTAATCGTAGATGCGATAGGTCAGGTCCGAGGTCTGCTGGATCTCGGCGATGAACGAACCGGCACCAATGGCGTGGATGCGTCCTGCGGGGAGGAAGAATACATCGCCCGGCGCAATCTGGTGGCGGGCCAGCACATCGGTAATAGTTTGGCTTTCAATATGTTCCACATAGCTTTCCGGGGTCATGGGCTGGGCCAGGCCGCTTAACAGGTAAGCCCCCGGATCCGCTCCTACCACGTACCACATTTCGGTCTTGCCCCGGGCGTTTTCGCCATGGAGCTCGCGCGCGAGCGCATCGTCCGGATGCACCTGGATGGACAGGTCGGCGCGGGCATCGATAAACTTGATGAGCAGGGGGAATTCATCGCCGTATTCGCGGTAAACCTTTTCGCCCACCAGTTCCCCTTTTTTTAAGGCCACCAGGTCGTTCAGGAGCATCCCGCTGAATTCCCCGTTCGCTACGGGCGTCTGGTGCTCGCGGTAGCCGGAAATCTCCCAGCTCTCGCCAATCTTGGGAATGTTGGTGGTGATACCTTTGAAGGGCGCGATTTTTTCGCCGCCCCAGACCATGGTACGAAGGAAGGGTTCAAACAGCAGTGGATACATGGTGCAAAAATACGATTATTCGGCGAGAAAACCTTGTTTCAGGAGCACTTCTGCAATCTGGACGGCGTTGGTGGCGGCCCCTTTGCGGAGGTTGTCGGACACACACCAGAGGTTCAGGCCGCTTTCCACGGAGGTGTCCCGGCGGATGCGGCCCACGAAGACCTCGTCGCGGCCCTCGGCATACAGGGGCATCGGATAG
>CADCCI010000005.1:42613-49078 GCA_902799895.1 uncultured Bacteroidia bacterium
TTTTCCAGGGTGAAAGGCCGGACGAATTCCAGGTTCACCGATTCGCTGTGGCCGCCGCGCACGGGAACGCGGACGGTGGTGGCGCTTACGCCGATGCTGTCGTCGCGCAGGATCTTGTGCGTTTCGTTGACCATCTTCATTTCCTCCTTGGTGTAGCCGTTCTCCAGGAAAGAATCGATGTGCGGGAGGATGTTCCGGTCGATCGGGTAGGGATAGATGGCCGGATAGGTTCCCCAGGCGGCGCCGGAGCGCTCGGCATCCATCTGGACAACGGCTTTCTGGCCGGTACCGGTGATGCTCTGGTAGGTGGAAACAACGATGCGTTTGATGGTGAAAGCGGCATGCAGCGGAGCCAGCGGGAGCAGCATCTGGATGGTGGAGCAGTTGGGGTTGGCGATGATGAAATCGTCCTTTGTCAAGACGTCGGCGTTGATTTCCGGGACGACGAGTTTCTTGTCGGGATCCATCCGCCAGCAGGAAGAATTGTCCACCACGCGGCAGCCGATGGCCGCAAATTGCGGAGCCAGTTCCCGCGAAGCCCCCGCACCGGCGGAGAAAATGGCCAGTTTGGGTTTCCGGGCGATGGCTTCGGCGGCCGTAACCACCGTAAGGGGTTTCCCACGGAAATAGACCGTTTTGCCGGCCGAGCGTTCCGAGGCGACCGGGATCAATTCACTCACCGGGAAGTTCCGTTCTTCCAGGACTTGCATCATTTTTGTGCCCACCAGTCCGGTGGCGCCCACTACAGCAACTTTCATATCGTTCGTTTTTATATTTCAATTATTGGCTAAACCGACAAAATGTCGTTGAGGACGCCGCCGGCGGTCTGACGGGCCCCGGCGCCGCCGCCCTGGATCACCAGGGGTGAAGGGTAATCGGCCGAGGTAATGGCGCAGCAGTTCACCGTGCCGCTCAGGCCGAAGAGGGGACTGTCGGGCCCGACGGCCTCCAGGCGGGCGCTGGCCTTCCAGCCGCTGGTGCCCTCCCGGTAAAGCCGGGCCACGTAGCGCAGGCGCTTGCCCGCGGCGGTCGCATCGGCATAGGCCTTTTCCAGCACTTCGCCGGCCGGGAAGGGCTCCAGATCCACCTGGGAACCTTCCAGCTGGATGCCGGCCTCGCGGGAGAGGATGACCAGCTTGCGCCGGACGTCTTCGCCGCTCAGGTCCAGGGCTGGATTGGGCTCGGTATAACCTTTCTGGCGCGCTTCTTCTACCAAGGCCTCGAAATCGTGGCCCTCATAATGGCTGCACAGCCAGCCCAGGGTGCCGGACAGCAGGGCTTCCACGCCTTCCAACTTGTCGCCGGAAACCACCAGCCGGTTCAGGGACTCCAGGATGGGGAGGGCGGCGCCTACCGTGGTCTCATGGAGCAGTTTTACACCGGCCTGGACAGCCGCTTTCTTCGCGGCGGCATAGGACTCATACGGGCCGGCGAACGGAATCTTATTGCAAGCCACGACGCTGTATCCCGCCTTGAACAGCTGCGGGTAGCGCAGGCCTGTTTCGCTGCTGGCCGTGCAGTCCACAAAAATGGAATGCTCCAGGGAAAGGTCGGCCAGGGCGTCGAAGAAATTGCCCGGGACACCTGCGGCCAAAGCGGCGGCAAAAACGCCTTCCGTGGCCTCCGGCTGGGCATTCGATTCAATCCCGGCAGGATTCAGCAGATAGCGGCGGCTATTGGCCAGACCGCAGATTTTCAATTGTTTACCCGTGCGGGCGGCAATGGCGTTGGCATTGTCCAGGATCATCTGGACCAGGGCCTTGCCCACCGTGCCGTAACCGGCAATGAACAGGTTGACGGTTTTTACGGAGCTCTTGTCGAAGAACTCGTTGTGGATGGCGCGGATGGCGTCGTCGGCCTTGTCGGACGAGACAATGACCGAGATGTTCCGTTCCGAAGAACCCTGGGCCGTGGCCCGCACCGGAATACCCCGTCCGCCCAGGGCGGCCAGCATCCGGCCCGTAGCACCGCTGTGTCCCAGGATATCATCGCCCACCAGGCAGACAATGGAATAGCCCTTTTCTACCTTCAGCGGGTTCAGTTTTCCCAGCGAAATCTCGTATGCGAAGCAGTCATCGGCCGCTTTCTTGGCCTTGGGCGCGTCTTTCGCAGCAATGGCGATACACATGGTGTGCACCGAAGAGGCTTGTGTAATCAGGATGATGTTGATGCCGTTGCGGCTCAGGGCATCGAACAGCCGGGACGAGAATCCCGGAATGCCCACCATTCCGCTGCCTTCCAGGGAAATCAGGGCGATATCGTCCGAATTGGAGATACCCAGCAGGGCTTCCTCCCGCCGCGGCGGGTTCTTTTCCACCAGCGTGCCGGGATCGTCCGGATCGAAGGTGTTTTTCACATAAATCGGAATTCCCTCGTGCACAACCGGTTGGATGGTGGGCGGGAAGATGACCTTGGCGCCGAAGTGGGAAAGTTCCTGGGCGGCCCGGTAGGAGATGTTCCGGATGGGGCGCGCGGTGGGGACGGTCTTCGGGTTGGTGGTCATGATGCCCGGCACATCGGTCCAGATTTCCACCAGACGGGCTTTGATGCCCGCCGCCAGCAGCGATGCGGTGTAGTCCGAGCCGCCGCGGCCCAGGGTGGTGGTGCGTCCCAGCTCGTCCGATGCAATGAAGCCCGGTACGATGAAAAGAGCCGTGTGGGGGTATTGTGCGAAGGTTTTGGCAATGTTGGCGTTGGTCTTGGCCGTGTCCACGCTGCCGCTCACGGTTTTGATGATGTCGCGGGCGTCAATCCACTGGCAGGACAGTCCCAGCGAGGAGAACTTGGCGGCCAGGATCTTGGTGGAGAACAGCTCGCCGAAGCTCTGGACGGCATCCAGGCTGGTGGGGCTCAACTCACCCAGGAGGAAGACTCCGTGCAGGATGCCTTTGAGCGAATCGAAGAGGCCGTCCACCGTCTCCTGAACGGCTTTTTGCCGGTCGGCGGGAAGGATGGAGGCAATCATGGCGTGGTGGCGGTCCTGCAGGGCGGCCAGTTCGGCGAGGTATTTCTCGTCGCGTTCCGATGCCAATTTTCCCAGTCGGATAAGGGTGTCGGTGCATTTGCTGATGGCGGAACACACCAGGATGGTGCGGTCGCGTTCCACGGCTTTGCGGACAATATCGATCAGTTTTTCGGGAGAGGCGACCGAGGTGCCTCCGAATTTCATTACTTGCATAGAAGAGGTTCGATAATGGCTGTCAGGGCGGCTGTTTCCAGCAGGAAGCCGTCGTGGCCGAATAGGGAAGGAATTTGGTGATAATCGACACCCGGGATCAGCGGAGCCCAGTTGCCCATTTCCTGGGGCGGAAAGATGTTGTCGGTATCGATGGTAACAACCGTAGAGGCGGCCTGGATGCTGCCCAGGGCCTTGGCTACGCCGCCGCGTCCGCGACCCAGGTTGTGGCTGTGCAGGGCCTGGCAGAGATACCAGTACGAATAGGCGTCAAAGCCCCTGCGGACCAGTTTTTCACCTTGGTAGCGTTCGTAGGAGGCGGCGCGTCCGGAGAAAAGGCAGTCCTCGTCCTGTTCGAATTGGGTATGTTGGAACCCTTCAAAGCAGCGGTAGGAGATAATGGCCTGCGCGCGGGCGCATTTCAAACCTTCGGTTCCGCCTTGCAGGCTTTGCGCGGCCCGGAAGGTGGGGTCGGCGTCCAAGGCCATCCGCTGGGCTTCGGCCGAGGCGGCCAGCCAGGGGGAAATCCGCGGAGCGGTGGCAATGAAGAGGGCTTTTTCGAAGAGCCCCGGGTTGCTCACCGCCCATTCCAACGCCTGGAATCCGCCAATGGAACTGCCAATGAGCAGGTCTACCTTTTCAATACCCAGGTGTGCTCGGACGCATTCGGTGGCCTGGATCATGTCGCGGATGGTGATGGCGGGGAAGTCGAAGAGATAGGGCTTTCCGGTAAGGGGATCCGTCGTGGCCGGCCCGGCTGAGCCATAGGATGAGCCCAGCATATTCACGCAAACCACGAAATACTTCTCCGTGTCGATCAGTTTTCCGGGACCCACCATCTCCGGCCACCAGTCTTCCGGGTCGCTATTGGCCGTGAGGGCGTGGCAGATCCAGATAACCTGGCCGTCGCGCTTCCCGGAGGTGTGGTACACGACCGGGATGCTGTCGAGCTGGCCGCCCGCTTCAAAGCAGAAAGGTCCGGTATGCAGGACTTGTCGGATCATACGTGGGCGGCTTCAAGGGCTTGACGGAGGTCATCGATAATATCTTCCGGGTCTTCCAGACCGATACTCAAGCGCATCAGGCCCGGATCGATGCCGGCTGCGCGAAGCTGCGCGTCGGAAAGCTGGCGATGCGTATGGGAGGCCGGGTGCAGGATGCAGGTGTGGCAATCGGCCACATGGGTTTCGATGGTCACGAGCCGCAGCGAATCCATGAAGTGGTTGTCGAAATCGCGGCCGCCCTTCAGGCCCAGGCAAAGAACGCCGCTGGAGCCGTTGGGGAGGTATTTCTTCGCCTTGTCATACTGGCTGTCGCCCGGCAGGCCGGGGAACTTCACCCAGGCTACGTCGGGGTGGTTCACCAGGAATTCGGCCACCTGCTGGGCGCTCTGGCAGTGACGCTGCATACGCACGTGCAGGCTCTGGATGCCCAGGTGCAGGTAGAAGGCGTTCTGGGGGCTCTGGATGGAGCCCAGGTCGCGCATCAGCTGGCTGGTAGCCTTGGTGATGAAGGCCAGTTTGCCAAACGCCTTGGTATAAATGAGTCCGTGATAAGATTCGTCGGGAGTCGTGAGGCCGGGGAACTTATCGGTGTGGGCTTCCCAGTCGAAGTTGCCGCTGTCGATGAGCGCGCCGCCCACCGCTACGCCGTGACCGTCCAGGTATTTGGTGGTGGAGTGCGTAACGATATCGGCTCCCCATTCGATGGGACGCAGGTTGACCGGGGTGGGGAAGGTGTTATCGACCACCAGCGGAACCCCGTGGGAGTGGGCGATGCGGGCGAATTTTTCGATATCCAGCACCTCGACGCCCGGGTTGGAAAGGGATTCGCCGAAGAGCAGCTTGGTATTGGGCCGGAAGGCTGCGTTGATGGTCTGCTCGTCATCGTCCGGGTTGATGAAGGTCACCTCGATGCCCATCTTGGGCAGGGTGGTGCCCAGCAGGTTGAAGGTGCCGCCGTAGATGTTGCCGGCGCTGACGATGTGGTCGCCCGCGGAGCACAGGTTCAAGCAGGCGAAGAGGTTGGCCGCCTGGCCGGAGGAAGTGAGCATGCCGGCTACGCCGCCTTCGAGGTTGGCCAGCTGGGTGGCTACGATGTCGTTGGTGGGGTTCTGCAGCCGGGTGTAGAAATAACCGCTGTCTTCCAGGTCGAAGAGACGGCCCATCTGGTCGGACGTCTCGTATTTAAAAGTCGTGCTCTGATAAATGGGTATATGGCGCGGTTCCCCCTTCCCGGGATTGTAACCTGCCTGGACACACCTTGTTCCAATTCCTTGCTTCTTGCTCATAACTTTTATTAATAAAACGGATGCAAAGATACGGGGATGCGGGGAATTAGGCAAGGGTCTGATGAAAAAAGGAAAATATTTCTGTTTATGCCAGATTATTTTGAGAATATAGAAAAATTTTCTAAATTGCACTCAAATTATAGAACGGATATGACAACAACACTGGATGCCATAGATTTGAAGATCCTGCGTTTGCTGCAGGAAGATGCGCGGCTTACCACCAAGGAACTGGCGGGGCGGGTGAACCTGTCCACCACGCCGGTGTTCGATCGCCTGAAGCGCCTGGAACGGGAGGGCTTCATCAAGAAATATGTGGCGGTGCTGGATGCCGAGAAGCTGGACCTGGGCTTCGAGGTGTTCTGTTCGGTGAAGCTGAAGCAGATGACGCGGGACGTGGCGCGGGAGTTCACCCGCGTGATCCGGGATATTCCCCAGGTGGCCGAGTGCTACAATATTTCGGGGGAGTATGACTATCTCCTGAAGATCCGGGCGCGGAACATGAAGGACTACAATGACTTTATTATCAATGTCCTGGGTACCATAGACGCCATCGGCAGCATTCAGTCCTCCTTTGTCATGGACGAAATCAAACACAGTTACGGACTTTATTTATAATAGTTTTCGCAGATACGAATGGTTCAGACGAATTAATAACAAATCATAAACTTATGGGCACCAAGAAAAACAAAGAACTTTATGACACTCCTTCGATGATTGTCGTAGCGGTAAAACAGAAAGGCGCCATCTGCCAGAGCGCATTGCGCGATGGGTATGGAACTGCCAATGAAGGAGTGGATCCTTCACAACTTGATGGTGGTATTTGGAACTGGTAAACCATGGAGGAAAGCATCATGAAAAGCATGTTGAAGATTTCTTGCCTGAGCGCTGCCGGTATCGCAGCCCTGGCCCTTGTTTCCTGCCAGAAAGAAATGACTCCTGCTGCCACCCCCGAGCAGCCGTCGGCAAAGACCTATACCCTCACCGTTGACGCCACCAAAGG
>CADCCI010000005.1:49130-92553 GCA_902799895.1 uncultured Bacteroidia bacterium
ACTAACACCAGACTACTTGGCACGCTGACCGCTACTGCCAGCGAGACGGGTACCACCACGTTGTCGGGCGACCTGACGGGGACGGTGAATGTAGGCGACAACCTGAGCCTGCTCTTCCCTCGTGGCGAATGGGACTACTCTGGCCAGAAGGGCATCCTGCTCAGTGACGGGAACTCGATTGAGAAGAAATACGACTATGCTCTGGCTGACGTGACGGTGGAATCGATTGACGGCAACGAGATAAAGACGACGGATGCCCACTTCACCAACCAGCAGGCCATCGTGAAGTTCATACTGAAGGATAAGGATAACAATAACGCCATCAATGCCAAAAAGCTGACCATCTCGGCAGCCAGCAACAAGTTGCTCACGAGAAAGACATTGGCAAACGCCGGCGATAGGATTTATCATTCTGGCTACATGGTCACCAGTGGCAGTGGCGGCATTGATGGTGATGACCAAAATAATCTTGTTGATGGAGATTTAAGCACCAAGTGGTGTGCCAGTTCTCCTTGGTACATCGAGTTCAACACCGCCAGCCCCATCAAGGTGGACGGATATATGCTACAAGGCGAGTAGCAATGTCGAATGGAGCACAATTGACTCAAAGAGCAACTATGACAATATGCCCGAAACTAATTTTACCGAGCGTGATTTTGAAGAGATTGCTTCTGGCACATACCAGTATTTCCGTCTGGAAATCTCTGCCGTAAAGAGCGACGATATTATGCAGCTCTCGGAAATGAAACTGTTCACCGATGCTACTGAACAAACGGAAGTTAACGATTACGGCCCTGTTGTTGTAACGCCTGCCTCTGCTGCCAGCGAGCTCACCGTAGCCCTACGCAACGAGAACGCCGGTGCCGACACCTACACCATTACCGTCACCGCCGCTGATGGCGAAACCTACAAATTGGAGAAGTCGGGCGTCACCTTCGAGAACGGCAAGTACTACGAGATTACGGCGAAACTGACGAATCAGAAAACCATAGACCTCTCTACTCTGACGGCGAACAAGACCGTTCAGGATGGCTACACCCTCACTGGTACACTGGCCAACAAAGTGAAGATTTCCATTGCCGCCGGTGCTACGGTGACGCTCGATAACGTGACAATTAATGGTTATAACTCTTACGAGTATCCTTTTGCCGGCCTTACCTGCTTGGGCGACGCCACTATCATCCTGAAGGAGGGCACGACGAACACGGTGAAGGGATTCTACAGATTTTTTCCTGGCATCTATATTGCTGCGGGTAAGACGCTAACCATCGAGGGTACAGGCTCGCTCAATGCATCATCCAATGGTGAGGGGGCAGGTATTGGCTCGGGAGAGGCTGCTGCTGTTAAAAATTGTGGTAATATCATCATCAATGGTGGCAATATCACGGCTACTGGCAAATCGTCCAGCGCGGGCATCGGCTCTGGCTATGGAGGAACTTGTGGCGACATCACCATCAATGGCGGCAATATCACGGCTAACAGCGAATACGTTGGCGCGGGTATCGGCTCTGGTGGTGATGAAGGCGCAAGTTGCGGTAACATCACTATCACTGGCGGCACTATCACGGCTCGTTGTGACTACGACAAAGGCGCGGGCATCGGCTCTGGCGTTAGAGGAACTTGCGGTGACATCACCATCTCTGGCGGCAATATCAAGGCTACTGCCTCTCACGGTGGTGCGGGCATCGGCTCTGGCGATAATGGCTCAAGTTGCGGTAACATCACCATCGCTAACACTGTGACCAGAGTAGAAGCCAAAAAGGGTTTGGGCGAAACAAACTATAGTATCGGCAATGGTGCTGGAAGCACCTGCGGCACGGTGAATTTTGGTGACCAGACCATGTACAATGGCACGATCTGGACAACAACGCCTACCGATGGCGGCACATACGGCGGATTGCGCATAGGCATTTCCAGAACGAGTAGTGCTAACGATACCTGGACGCTGAGGCCGGCCCAATAAAGCCCCCTTCCGGGCGCAACTCCGGGGGAGTCACCGACCTGACGTTCTTTATGTATCGCCTATGCAAGATCTTCGGGTAAACGCCCACGGGACTTTGCAGGTGATCCATAAATTATCAATAACTTGCCAAATAATGAAATTCCATTCATATTATTACAAGATTTATAATGAAAGGATTTACGTATTACACGCCGACCGAGGTGGTTTTCGGTCGGAATGCGGAGGAGCAGGTGGCCCCCCTGCTGAAGAAATATGGCGGCCACAAGGTACTGGTCGTGTTCGGCGGTGGCAGTGTGCGCCGGTCGGGCCTGCTGGACAGGGTTTGCGGCCAGCTGGCGCAGGAAGGAATTGATTATCTGCCGTTTGGCGGTGTGGTCCCCAATCCGCGCCTGGGTATGGCGCGGGAGGGTATCGACCTTTGCCGGAAAGAAGGAATCGATTTCCTGCTGGCGGTGGGCGGCGGCAGCGTGATCGATATGTGCAAAGCCATCGCCTATGGCGTCCCGTATGCCGGAGACGTGTGGGATTTCTTCCTGGGCCGCGCGAAACCGCAGGCGGCCCTGCCCGTGGGATGCGTCCTTACCTTCCCGGCCTCGGGCAGCGAAATGAGCGACTCCTGTGTGATTACTGATGAGGCGAACCTGGACAAGCGGGGCGTTTCCAGCCCCTTCGGCCGGGCGCGGTTTGCCACCCTGAATCCCGAACTGTCCTATACTTTGACGCCTTACCAGACGGCGGCTGGCGTGACGGATATCATGATGCACACGATGGAACGGTATTTCTCACGCGAGGACGACATGGACCTGACCGACGGCATCGCGGAGGCCCTGCTGCGGTCCATGAAGGAAAATGTGTTCAAGGTGCTGGCGGATCCGCAGGACTACCGGTCCCGGGCACAGATTATGTGGGGCGGAAGCCTCTCACACAACGGCCTCACGGAATGCGGCCTGGTGCGTGACTGGTCCTGCCACAAACTGGAACACGAACTGAGCGGGGTCTTTGACGTGACGCACGGAGCCGGCCTGGCTGCCATCTGGCCCGCCTGGGCGCGGTACGTGTATGCGAAGCACATCGGCCGTTTCGCACAGTTTGCCGTGAATGTGATGGGTGTGCAGCCGGATGCATCGGACCCTGCGGTGACCGCCGCGGAAGGGATCCGCGCGTTCGAGCGCTTCCTGCGCGAAATCGGCATGCCCGTGAATTTGCACGAGTTGCTGGGCCGCGAGGTGACGGAGGCTGAGATCGACGACCTGGCTGAACGCTGCAGCCGGGGCGGAACCTTTACCATCGGCACGTTGGAACCGCTTGCCCGTGCGGACATGGCGGCCATCTACCGGCTGGCCCGCTAATTAATAGTTAAGCGTCCGGAGGAGTTTCCCGGCGGTGTCGTAGAAGCGGAGGGTGATCTTTTTGCCCTCGATGGTCACGTCCATCCGTTCGTTGTTGCTGTTGACGACAATCGGGAAGGAATTGTTGCCTTCGCCTTTTTCAGAGACCACGTATTTGTGCAGGTGGCCGCTGATCATCAGGTTGATTCCGGCGGCGTTCAGCACCGGCAGGAAATCTTCGTACAGGCGGCGCTGGGCGTACCAGATGTCCTCATACCAGCTCATGGGAATGTGGATGAGGCAGATCTTTACCGGAGCAGCCTGGAAGGCCGGGTCTTTCACGGCGGTCTTGAGCCATTCCAGTTCGGCGGCCCGGTACTGGTCGAAAGCGGCCGTGCCGTTGTATTCTACATCCGAATCGGGCTTATCTTCTCCGCCGTCCAGCACCACAAAGGCGGCCGGACCCTGACGGAAGGTGAAATACCAGCCTCCGTTGTGCATGGGGAAGGCCTCGGGGAAGCGGTCGAATTCCTCGCCGCGGCTCTCGTGGTTGCCCCGGACGTAAATGGCCGCCGTGTGGTTCAGCAGCTCCTGAACAGGCTGGAACACGTGCTTGAAGGTGGTGTCGATATGAATGTTATGCGACACCATGTCTCCGTTCATCACCAGGAAATCCATATCGGTTCCCTTCTTGCCGGCGAGCAGCTGCTTGTACACCGCGTCCCGGGCGTGGATATCGTTCACCACCGTAAACTTGCAGGTGGGGGCCGATGCATCCAGGGTCTTTACGGTCGTGGGGGTGTAAGAGCAGGCGGGCTGACCGAAAACGACGCTGTAGGAATTGGTTCCGTCAATGAGCTCGCGTCCGCAGACCTTGTAGCGGTAGCGTGTGCCCGGCTTGAGGCCGGTCACGGTAACGCTGTGGCTGGTCCGGGTTACCGTGCGTCCGCCGAGGGTCTCATAGAAACGCGGGCGCTCCATTTTGTAGAAATTGGTGCCGTCGTCCGGTGCCACCTCCACCCAGGCCTGGGTGGGTACTTCCGTAACCCAGTTTACGGTAAAGGAGGTCTCGTCGACGACGGGGACCCAGGGCCCGTATTTGACCTTGTGTTTCGCGGCCTGAAGGGCCAGGGTGCAGACAAAGAGGCAGAGCGCTGCCGTAAGGAACCGTTTCATATCGTTATTTTTTTCTCGTTGATCGTGCGGGCTTTCTCGTTGATTGTGCGGGTTTGGCCGTTCTCGGCTTTTCCGTTTTCGGGAGATGCTCTTCAAGGAGCTCGTAATCAATGATCCGCTGCTCCAGGTTGGCGTTTTTAACGCGAATGCGGACGGCATCGCCCAGATGGAAAACGTGGCCGGTGCGTTTGCCGCGAATCAGGTAGTTATCCTCGTCGAATTCGTAGAAATCGGATTTGATTTCGCGCAGCGCCACCATGCCTTCCACCTTGCTGGGTTCGATTTCTACATACATGCCCCAGTCGGTGAGACCGGAGATATGGCCGTCGAACTCGCCGCCCACCTTGTCCATCATGTATTCTACCAGTTTGTATTTGATGCTGTCCCGCTCGGCGTTGGCCGCAATGACCTCCCGCTCGGAAGCATGCTGGCATTCCAGTTCGTAGTAGTCTTTTTTGGCGGATTCGCCACCCTTGAGGTAGGTGGCCAGCAGGCGGTGGACCATCAGGTCAGGATACCGGCGGATCGGGGAGGTGAAGTGGGTGTAGAAGGGGAAGGCCAGTCCGTAATGGCCGATGTTGTCCGTGCTGTAGCAGGCCTTGGCCATGGCGCGAAGGGCAATCATCTGGAAGGCGTCCGCCTCCGGGGTCCCCTTGGCGGCGTCCAGCAGGCTGTTCAGCGATTTGGCTACGCCCCGGCCGCTCTCGGCCTTCTCCATCTTGTAGCCGAAATGCCCCGCAAAACTACGCAGGGAGTCGATTTTCATTTCGTTCGGCTCGTCGTGGATACGATAGACGAAGGTCTTGGGATTCTTTTCGGCCTTGCCGTTCATCTTGCCGCCGGTGGCCACGAACTCGGCCACGGTGCGGTTGGCCAGCAGCATGAATTCCTCGATGAGCCAGTTGGCTTCTTTCGTAATCTTCTCGTAGATGCGGATCGGTTTGCCGTTCTCGTCCACTTCCACCTTCATTTCCGGCCGCTCGAAGCTGATGGCGCCGGCGGCGAAACGCTTGCGGCGGAAAATCAGGGCCAGCCGGTTCAGTTCCAGCAGGGCGTCCACCTGCTCCTGGGGAAGATTCGCATCGGGACGGCCTTCCAGCACCTCCTGGGCCTCTTCATAGGCATATCGCCAGTCGGAACGAATGACGGTGCGGCCCATCCATTGGTTGATGACCTGCCCCTGCGGGGTGATTTCAAAAATGGCACTGAAGGTCAGTTTTTCCTCGTTCGGGCGCAGGGAGCACAGTTTGTTGGACAGTTTTTCCGGCAGCATCGGCACCGTCCGGTCCACCAGGTAGACCGATGTGCCGCGTTCGCGGGCCTCCTTATCCACAACCGAACCCGGGCGCACGTACCACGAAACATCGGCAATGTGCACACCCACTTCAAAATTCCCGTTCGGGAGTTTCTGGTAGGAGAGGGCGTCGTCAAAGTCTTTTGCATCGGCCGGGTCGATGGTGAAGGTGAGGGTATCCCGCAGGTCGCGGCGGTTCTTGATATCGGCGGCCGTAATGGCGTCCGGAATGGAATCGGCGGCGTTTTCCACTTCTTTTTCGAACCGATAGGGGAGGCCGTATTCGGCCAGGATGGCGTGCATCTCGGTGTTGTTGTCGCCGGGGGCGCCGAGCACATCGGTCAGATAGCCGTGCGGGGTGGGTTCCTCGCGCGGCCAGCTGTCCACCACCACGGCTACCTTCATGCCGCTCACGGCTTTCAGGTCACCATCGGCATCGTGGACACCATTTACGGTATAGGAACCATCCTCGTGGCGCGTCAGGGCGCCGGCGAAGTTGCGGCGGGCCGAGGTCTGGAGGGTGGAACGGCGGCGCACCAGCGGGAGGCCTTCTTCATTGACGATATCGACTGAAATGTCGTACGGCATGTTGCGGCTCTGCATGAGCACCCAGGCCTGCGGGCCCACGATGTGCAGCACGCCTACAAAGGGCTTTCCGCTGCGCTGGACAATCTCTTTTACCGTTCCTTCGCGCAAGGGGCGCGGTCCGGAAGTGGCCTTGGTGACGGCCACGCGGACGATATCGCCATTCAGCGCGCCCTGCGTTTTACCGGCCTTGACATGAATATCTCCTTCCAATCCTTCAACGATGATATAGAGGGCGCCTTCACGCGTCATCTGCACCTTTCCTTCGTATTCCGGAATGGATTTTTTCTGTTTTTTGTCTTTTTTGAAATTTTCGTTTACCCGATCACTGCTTTTACGTCTTTTTGCGTACATAATAATGAGATTAAATGATTATCTTTGCACCCGCAAAGGTACGAAAATAAAATAACAAAAGAGATATGAACAGAAAAGTACTCCTGATGATTCTGGACGGCTGGGGTGAAGGCCGCCACGATTATTCCAATGCCATTTGGACCCAGGGAACGCCCGTGATCGATTCCCTGCGCGCAAAATATCCGCACAGCTCGCTGCAGGCCTGCGGCGAATATGTGGGTCTGCCGGACGGGCAGATGGGCAACTCCGAGGTGGGTCACATGAATCTCGGTGCCGGCCGCGTGGTCTATCAGGACCTGGTCAAGATCAACATGGCCTGCCGGGGCCACAAACTGCTGGACAATCCGGAAATCAAGGCGGTCTATGAGTATGTGAAGACCTCCGGAAAGAAGCTCCACCTGATGGGCCTTACGTCCCATGGCGGTGTCCACAGCTCCCTGGAGCATGTGTATGAATTCCTGGCCGTAGCGGCGCAGGAAGGCCTGGACAAGGTCTATGTCCACGCGTTCATGGACGGTCGTGATACCGATCCGCGCAGCGGCCGCGGCTTCCTGGAGGAGCTGGAAGGCAAGATGGCCGAAACCACCGGTAAGATTGCCACGGTGTGCGGCCGTTTCTATGCGATGGACCGCGACAAACGCTGGAACCGCGTCAAAGAAGCCTACGACATGCTGGTGAGCGGAGTGGGTGCCAAATATACGTCCGCCATCGATGCCATCCAGGCTTCGTACGATGCCGACGTGACCGATGAATTCGTAAAACCCTGCGTCATTACCGATGCCGCCGGCGAGCCCCTTGCCAAGATTGAAGAAGGCGATGCCGTCATCTTCTACAATTTCCGCAACGACCGTGCCCGCGAAATCACCGCCGCCCTTACCCAGCAGGATATGCCCGAGGAGGGAATGCACACGATTCCGCTGTACTACTGCTGCCTGACCCCGTATGACGCTTCCTTCAAAGGCGTCCACATCCTGTTCGACAAGGAACTGGTGGACCAGACCCTGGGCGAGACCGTCGCGGCCGCCGGAAAACGCCAGCTGCGCATTGCCGAGACCGAGAAATACGCCCACGTGACCTTCTTCTTCAACGGCGGCCGCGAGGCCCAGTTCCAGAACGAGGATCGCATTCTGGTGAACTCCCCGAAGGTGCCCACCTACGACCTGCTTCCGCAGATGAGTGCCCCCGAGGTGGCCGAGAAACTCATCGATGTTATCCGGACCGGCAAGGAGGACATGATCATCCTGAACTTCGCCAATGGCGATATGGTCGGCCATACCGGTGTCTATACCGCCGTGACCAAGACGGTGGAGACCATCGACAAACTGGTGGGCCGCGTGGTGGAGGAAGCCATCGCCCAGGACTATGTGGTCCTGCTGACGGCCGACCACGGCAATGCCGATTTCGAGGTGAACGCCGACGGTACGCCGAACACGGCACATTCTTTGAATACCGTCCAGTTCGTGGTCATTAACGCGGGCGATGCCGTGAAGGAGGTCCGCAACGGCGCCTTGTGCAATGTTGCTCCGACCATCCTGAAACTGATGGGCATCCCGCAGCCCCCGAAGATGACCGCGGAACCGCTGATTTAATTGTTTATGAAAAGAACCGTCTTATTTTGGGCCGTGGCCCTGCTGATGGGCTGTGTGGCCGTCCTGCCGGCCGGCGCCCAGTCGAAAGGCTTCAAATTGGGCCAGTGGGTGGAAATCCACAATTCGTTGCTGAAGGAACTCAACCGGAACTACGTGGACACCCTTCCGCTGGACCGGATGCATCGCCAGGGAATCGAGGCGATGCTGGAGGAACTGGACCCTTACACGGAATACGTTCCGGAAGAGGACCAGGAGGACTTCCAGATGATGATCGGGAAGACCTACGGCGGCATCGGCGCCATCATCTTCAAGCCCGAAAAAGACGGGAATGTCATCATCAACGAACCCTACAAGGATTCGCCGGCCTATAAAAACGGACTGGTGTGCGGGGACGAAATCCTGGCCATCGACGGGGTTAGCACCCACGGACTCGAAACCAAGGAGTGCAGCGACCGGATGAAGGGAAAACCCGGCACCGTGGTAAAGTTCCTGGTGAAGAAACTGCGCTCCGGGGATACCCTGGAGGTGGCGGTTACCCGCGAACGCATCCATCTGCCCGATGTGGAATATGCCGGCATCCTGGAGGACGGGAAGACGGGCTACATCTACCAGAGCGGTTTCACGGAGGGAGTTTCTGATGCGGTGAAAGCCGCGGTGAAGTCCCTGCGCGCCCAGGGAATGGAACGCCTGGTGCTGGACCTGCGCAACAACGGGGGCGGCATCATGCAGGAAGCCGTGAAGATTGTCGGTTTCTTTGTCCCGAAAGGCTCCCTGGTGGTGAGCGCGCGCGGCCGCGATTCCCTGCAGACCCGCGAGTACCGGACCTCGTCCGATCCCATCGAACCCGACCTCCCCATCATCGTGATGGTGAATTCCGGTTCGGCATCGGCTTCCGAGATTGTATCGGGTGCCCTGCAGGATTTGGACCGGGCAACGGTAGTTGGAACGCGCACCTTTGGTAAAGGATTGGTACAGAGCATTGTACCCATGCCGTACAACGGACAGCTCAAGGTGACCACGGCCAAGTATTACACGCCGAGCGGCCGCTGTGTCCAGAATGCCCCCGATTCCCTGACGAACGAATTCAAGACGGCCCATGGCCGGACGGTTCGCGACGGCGGCGGCATCACCCCGGATTACATCGTCAAGAGCCACAATTACAGCCGGCTTACCTATTCGCTGGTGGTGAACGGCATCGTGGAACAGTATACCTTGCAGTATGTACGGAACCATCCCACCATCCCGGCCCTGGACGACTTCCACTTTACGGACTACGATGACTTTGTGACCTTTGCCATGGACAAGGAGTTCGACTACCGGTCATCGGCCCGTACCTACTTCGACCAGATGAAGAAGACGCTGGAGGAGGATGGCTTGTCGGAGAGTATGACTACCCAGCTGGAGGCCATGCAGAAAGCCCTGGAAATGGATAAGGAGACCTTCCTGCGCCTGAAGAAGGACGAGATTATCCCGTTCATCGAGGAAGAAATCGCCGTCCGTTATTACTGGCAGGAAGCGGGAATCCGGGTGCGTCTGCGCTATGACGACCAGCTCCGGGAAGCCCTTACGAAGGAACCCGTCCGGTTCTGAAAGAAAATTGTTCGGATTTAGAAAGAATTGCGTATATTTGTAAGAGATATACGCTAACCCTTTAAATCCAATTTCTTATGAAGAAGTTTCTGAACGAGTTCAAGGAGTTTGCCATGAAAGGCAACGTGATGGACATGGCCGTTGGTGTCATCATCGGCGGTGCTTTTGGCAAAATCGTCTCCTCGCTGGTTAACGACCTGTTGATGCCGCTGGTGGGCGCCCTTATCGGTAATGTGGATTTCACCACCCTGTCCGCTACCCTGCGCAAGGCCGTTATGGATGGCGAAACGGTAGTAAAACCGGCTGTCGTCCTCAATTACGGTAACTTCATCCAGGTTACGGTAGACTTCCTGATTGTGGCCTTCTGCATCTTCGCCGTTATCAAGGCCATCAATGCCATGAAGAAGAAAGAAGAACCGGCACCCGCAGAGCCCGAGGCTCCCGCGCCGAAACCGGACGATGTAGTTCTTCTGGAAGAAATCCGCGATCTGCTCAAGAAACAGAAATAAATGAAGAGGCTGTTTTTCGCGGCCGTGATTTCGCTGCTGTGCGTGGGCACGGCGGCGAAATCCGGTTATAAGCCCCGGGTAGAGGACCTGTCCGTTGAGGGGCAGGCGATGCCGCGGTTCAGCTGGCGCATCGCCTCCACGGCTCCGGATGTGGTGCAGGAGGGATATCGGATTATCGTTTCTTCTTCCCGCCGGAATTTACGGAAGGGGAAGGGCGATATTTGGGACTCCGGCGTGGTGGAAAGTCCGGAAAGCCGGTTCATTCCCTACGTGGGGGAACCCCTGGAAAGCAGGACCAAGGCCCTGTGGAGGGTCCTTTCCTATACCAACAAGGGCGTCGCGAAAAGCAAGCCGGCTTGTCTGGAGGTGGCGTTGAACGATGCCGCCTGCTGGCAGGGCCGATGGATTGGTCTGACTAATCCGGGCGACAGCCTGAACGGCAAATCCCGGGTGCCGGCCCGGTATCTCCGCAAAGAATTCCGGCTGGACCGCGGGGTTCGTTCGGCCCGCCTGTATATCTGTGGCCTGGGCCTGTACGAGGCCTGGCTGAATGGCTGCGAGGTGGCGCCGGACCAGGTGCTTTCTCCTACCCTGGCAGACTACAATAAGCACGTCTATTACAATAGTTTTGACGTTACCAAACTGCTGCGCCGCGGAGAGAATGCCCTGGCCGTGGCCGTGGGAAGCGGCCGCTACGTTTCCCTGCGCAATCCCGGCAAGCCGTTCAACATCCCGGACATCAAACACTACGGTTCCCCCGTGCTGCTCTGCCAGCTGGAGGTAACCTATCGCAACGGAGAGACGGCGGTTTTTGTATCGGACACCACCTGGCAGGCCACCTGCAACGGCCCCATCCTTTCCAACAACGAGTTCGACGGCGAGGTATACGATGCCAACCGCGAGCTGGGCGACTGGACCCGGCCGGGATATGATGGCCAGTGGGCTGCGGCCGAGGAACTTCCCGCACCCAAGGGAGTGCTGGTTGCCCAGCCCAACCCCAATATCTGCATCCAGGATATCCTCCACCCGGTTTCCATTACGGAAAAGGACGAGGGCCGATATATCATCGATATGGGACAGAATATGGTGGGGTGGGCGGAAATCACGGCCACTGGCTTGCAGAATGTCCCCGTGCTGATGCGTTTTGCTGAGACCCTGACCGAGGACGGAGAACTCTATACCCGGAACCTGCGCAGTGCCGAGGTCTTCGATCTGTACATTCCCGCGCGCAATGGCCGCTTTACCTGGGAGCCGACCTTTGTCTACCACGGATTCCGCTATGTGGAAGTGGTGGGGGCGCAGGATGTCCCGCAGCTGGTGGGCAAGGTTTTCTATGACAAGATGACCACGACCGGCCAATTCTCCTGTTCCAACGAGGTGATGAACCAGGTCTATCGGAACGCTTTCTGGGGCATCCGCGGCAATTACCGGGGCATGCCCACCGACTGTCCGCAGCGCGACGAGCGCATGGGCTGGCTGGGCGACCGCACTACCGGCTGTTACGGTGAATCGTATCTGTTCGACAACCGCCAGCTCTATGCCAAATGGCTGCAGGATATCGCTGATTCGCAGGAGCCTTCCGGCAGTCTGCCCAATGTGGTGCCTCGTTTCTATGATATTCTGGGCGACAATATGACCTGGCCGGCGGTTTTCCTGACGGCTGCCGACATGATGTATACCCGTTTTGGGGACGCGCAGCCCATCCGTGACCATTATCCGCAGATGCAACGGTGGCTCTCGCATATGAAAGAAAAGTACGACCGGGACGGCATCGTGGCCAAGGATATCTTTGGCGACTGGTGCATGCCGCCGGAATCCCTGGAGCTGATTCATTCCAAGGACCCCTCTCGCATTACCTCCGGCCCCCTCATGGCCACCGCCTTCTATAGCTGGATGTGCCGGCTGATGGCCCGCTTTGCGGGGATTATCGGCCGGGAAGAGGATATCCCGTTCTATGAAAACGAGGTTGAGGTGACGAATGCCGCCTTCAACCGGGAATATTGGAACGAGGAAGAGGGATATTACGGCAATAACACCGTGACAGCCAATCTGTTGGCCCTGTGGCACGGGATTGCTCCGGAAGCGGTCCGCGAGCGGGTGTTCGCCCATATTGTGGATAAGACCGAAATGGAATGGGGCGGGCACGCGAGTTGCGGGGTCATTGGAATCCAGCAGCTGATGCGGGTGCTCACCGAATACGGCCGGCCCGACCTGGCGCTGAAGATTGCCTCTTCCGATACCTATCCTTCCTGGGGCTATATGGCCCGGAACGGGGCAACCACCATCTGGGAACTTTGGAACGGCAATACGGCCGATCCGTCCATGAATTCCGGCAACCACGTGATGATCCTGGGCGATCTGCTCACCTGGGAATATGCGTACCTGGCAGGTATCCGGGCGGCATTACCCGGCTACCGGAAGATTGAACTGCGGCCTTTGCCCATCCCGGGATTGGATTGGGTAAGGTGCTCGTTTGAAAGCGGTTACGGAACCATCGAAAGCAATTGGACGTGCACCGGCGGCCAATTTAACTGGGAGATTACCCTCCCGGCCAATACCACGGCTACGGTCTATCTGCCCGGTCAGGACGTGCCGCTGGAAAAGGGCTCGGGGACTTATCATTTTACCGTAGACTTATAAGATGGAAGGAACAGCAACAGTGGTAAAGAATGCCGGAAGCCATTACCTGCTTTCGGCCCTGCCTGTCTGGGCGCCGTTCCCGGCCGTCCTAAAAGGAAAAATCCGCCTGAAAGGAGGTTCGTCCACCAACCCGGTGGCGGTGGGCGACCAGGTCCGATGGTCCAGCGAGGGAGAACCTTCGCTGCAGGCCCCGGCGGTTATTTCGGAGGTGTTGGACCGGAAGAACTACGTGGTCCGGAAATCCACGAATCTGTCGCGGACCTCGCACGTGATTGCCGCCAACATAGATAGGGCCTATCTGATTGTCACCCTGTATTTTCCGCAAATCAAACTGGCCTTCCTGGACCGCCTTTTGGTTACGTGCGAGGTGTACGGCATCCCGGCAACGGTGGTCTTGAACAAGGTGGATCTGTACCGGGACGAGTGTGCCGATGAAATAGCCGATTTCCGGCGGATCTACGAGGGAGCGGGCTATCCGGTTATCGAAACCTCTGCCCTGACGGGGGAGGGCGTGGATGCCTTGCGGGCCGATATGGCCGATAAGGTCATCCTTCTTTCGGGCGAGTCCGGTGTGGGAAAATCCTCCCTGGTCAAAGCCCTGGACCCTTCGCTGGATCCAAAGGTGGGCCGCATTTCGGATGTGCATCTCCAGGGAAAGCATACCACCTCCCTATACGAGATGTATCCCATTTCCGGAGGAGGCTATGTCATTGATACACCGGGACTTCGAGGTTTCGGACTGGTGCATCTGGAAAAAGAGGAGATTCCGCTGTATTTCCCGGAGATGCTCCGTGCCTCGCGCGCGTGTCGCTTTACCCCCTGTACGCATACCCATGAACCCGGCTGCGCCGTCAAGGCGGCGGTCGAGGCGGGAACCATCAGCGCGGAGCGCTACAATTCCTACCTGGGTATGCTGGAAGAAGACAAGAAATTCCGATGAAACCGCTGGACCGGGAGATCCTTCGCCTGGCCTTGCCCAGCATCCTGGCCAATATTACCGTACCCCTGGTGGGTATGGTGGATTTGGCTGTGGCGGGGCATCTGGGCTCTCTCGGCGAGGCGGCGACCCTGATTGGCGGGGTCTCGGTGGGGACCATGCTGTTCGACCTGCTTTACTGGAATTTCGGCTTCCTGCGGGTAGGGACGGGCGGTCTCACGGCCCAGGCCTATGGACGGGAAGACTGGCAGGGAACACGGGATATCCTGTTTCGCGGGGTGGTGCTGGCCCTGATGATTGCCGCTCTGATCCTGGCGCTCCAATGGCCCTTCGTGCATCTGGCCCTGTATGTCACCCACGGTTCCGAGGCCGTACGGGAACTGGCCCTGCGTTACTTCTTCATCCGCATCTGGGCCGCGCCCGCCACCCTGTCCCTGATGTCCATCAAAGGTTGGTTTATCGGGATGCAGGATACCGTCAGTTCCATGGCTATCGACCTGGTAGTCAATGTGGTGAATATCGTGGCCAGCATCCTCCTGGGACGCTGGATGGGCTTCGCCGGCATTGCCTGGGGAACGGTCATCGCCCAATATACCGGACTGGCTTTCGCCTGTTTGCTGATTGCCCGCCGAACTCTTTTTAGGAAGGAAGGTTCGTCTCCGGCGAGCATTTCCGCTGCGGAGGGGTCTGGGACCGCGCAGCGAGGACGCGTTTCCTGTGAGCCGGAGACGAACCTTCCGAACTGGAAGAGGTTTCGACGGGTGGTATCCGGAGCGGATTTGGGGGCGTTTCTTACGATGAACGGCAACCTGTTCATCCGCTCGCTCTGCATGGTAGCCATCTATGTAGGCTTCACCATGATATCGGCCCGGTACGGCGACCTCATCCTGGCTATCGGCGCCATTCTCATGAAACTCCTGCTGCTATTCTCATTCTTTACCGATGGCTTTGCCTACGCGGCCGAAGCGCTGGTAGGGAAGTTTATCGGCCGCCGGGACCTCCCCGCCGTGAAAATGACCGTCCGTCACGTATTTGTCTGGAGCATGGGAATCGGGATGTTTTTCGTGCTGTTTTACCTGTTCGGCAGTTATCCCGCTTTCCGGGTGATGACGTCCGACCCCCTGGTCGCCGATGCCGCCCGGCCGTTTTATTTCTGGCTCTTGCTGATGCCGCCCATCGGCTGCGCCGCCTTTACCTGGGATGGCATCTTCGTGGGTGCCACAGCCTCCCGGGCTCTGCGCAATTCCTTGCTCTGGGCCCTCCTGTCATTCTTTGGCCTGTGGTACTTCGGCTATGCGGTCCGTGGCTTTTCCCTTTTGCCGGAAGATGCCCTGCACCTCTTGCTGGCGGCCTATTTCGCCCACCTGCTGGTGCGGACCCTCTATCTTTCCTATCGATACAAAAAGACCCGTTCGCTTATCGCGGAATAAGGGTATAGGCGTTACCCGCCTTGGCGGCGAAACTGGTCTTCCAGAAGGCCCCGTCGCGCGTGGAACGGGAACGGACGCCCTTGACTTTCAAAGGATGGGCAGACAGGACCAGGCAGGTGCCGTCCACTCCGGCGGTAACGGTTGCCTCCGTAAGCGCCCCGTTGTTCCAGTCGATATCTACCGTATAGGCTCCCCGGCCGCGCAGGCCCTTGACGGAGCCGCTCTCCCAGGCAGCGGGCAGGGCGGGGAGCAGGTGGAGGGCTCCCGTCTGGCTTTGGAGCAGCATCTCGCTCACCCCCGCAATGCTTCCGAAATTGCCGTCAATCTGGAAGGGCGGATGCGTATCGAACAGGTTCGGCAGGGTGGATTTATGCAGGAGTTCGCGGTACATCTTGTAGGCATGGTCGCCATCCAGCAGGCGTGCCCAGAAGCAGATTTTCCAGGCTTTGCTCCAGCCGGTACCGCCATCGCCGCGCAGCTCCAGGGTCTTGCGGGCCGCCGCCGCCAGCGCAGGCGTGGTAACGGGCGATAGCTGCCGGCCGGGATAGAGACCGTACAGGTGCGATACGTGCCGATGCTGCGGTTCGGTATCCAACCAGTCTTTGTACCACTCCATCAGGTTGCCACGGGCACCGATCTGCAGGGGATGCAGGTGGTCGCGGTAGTGCTGCCACCGTTTGCGCAGGTCGGGATCGGTGTCCAGCACCCGGCTCGCTTCGATAAGGTTGTTAAACACATCCCAGCAAATCTCCAGGTCCATGGCCGTGCCGATGGTCACCGCGCCGCGCCGCCCATTGTCGTCCAGGAAGGCGTTTTCCGGCGAGGTGGACGGGGCGGTAATGTACTCGCCATCCTTTTCGATGAGCCAGTCCATCAGGAACTCGCCGGCCCCCTTCATCAGCGGGTATCCGGTTTCCCGCAGCCAGTCCTTGTCCTGCGTAAAGAGATAATGGTCATAGACATGCTGGCAGACCCAGCCGCCGCCCATGGCCCAGTTGGCCCAGGAAGGACTTCCTTTCTTGTTGCCCACGGGATTGGTCCGGGCCCAGATGTCACTGGTATGGTGCACCGTCCAGCCGCCCATGCCGTAGAAATCGCGGACCGTTCCGGCTCCGTTCACGGCCCAGTGGCCCACGTAATCCAGGAAGGGCTTCGTAAGTTCGCCCAGGCCCAGCGGTTCGGCCGGCCAGTAATTCATCTGGACGTTGATGTTCGTATGCAGGTCGCTGCCCCAGGCGGGACGGCGGTCTTTGTTCCAGATACCCTGCAGGTTGCACGGGACTTCGCTGTCTTCCCGCGACGAGGAGATGAGGAGGTAGCGGCCAAACTGGAAATACTGCATCTCCAGCAGCGGGTCGCCCTTCTCCACATCGTACGCCGCCACCCGCGCCGGAACACTCGCGTCGGTGGTGCATGCGTCGGTGACCGCAGCCGAAGAGCACCGAGGAGCATTTTCCCTCGTTTTCTGTGACGAGGTGCCTTCGGCTGCGGTCACTGTTACAGGGGCAGCAGTCACTGTTACAGGGGCAGCAGTCACTGTTACAGGTGCAGTGGTCACTGTTACAGGGGCAGCAGTCACTGTTTCAGGGGCAGCGGCCACTATTTCAGGGGCTATCGACACAGTCCCCAATGTCAATGAAACGCGATTAAAGAGGGCGCCGAAGTCGGCTGTGTGGGCGGCAAGAAGTTCCTCGTAGGATTTCTGCCGCGCAGCATCCAGGAACGATGCCGCCAGCGCCGCCTCGTCCCGTCCCTGTGCATCCGGACGATGGTCGAACCCGTTGAAACTCGTGGCCGCGCTTACCAGCACCACCGCCTCGGTGGCACCACTGACGTGGATGCCCGGCATGGTGTATAGCTGTCCGTCGCACCGCACGCATTGGACGCGGAACTGGTAGCGCATCCCCCTCTCGTCCTGCGACCCTTTCACCCGGCCGCTCACCACAAACGCATCGGCCCCCAGGCTCTCGACCTTACAGCCGTTCCACGGGGTACTGCCGCCCAGTTCAAACTCCAATTTGCCTTTTTCGGAGGCTGTGAGCCGCAGGACCAGCACCCGGTCGGGATGGGAAACAAAGACTTCCCGCGTGTAACGGACGCCGTCCCGGGAAAAGGCCACGGTCGCCACGGCACGCGAAAGGTCCAGGGTACGCGCATAATCGCTTATCCGGGCGGAGGAGGTGCTTGCCTTCTCTGTCCGTTTACCGTTATAGGCGGCGTATTGGGATTGGTTCTCCTCGGCGCCGAAGGTCTGGCGCAGGTGCAGCGAGCCCAGGGGAAGGAAGGCCTCCGCATCCCGTCCCTGCAAGCCCTTGGCCAGTTCGTGCCCCAGGGCCCAGTCCTCGGCCAGCAAAGCCTTGCGGACATCGGCCAGCAGGGCCCGCCCGTCAATGGGATCGGTATCGGCCCCGGTGCCACTCCACAGGGTGGCCTCGTTCAGGCGGATGAGTTCGTCCCCGATCCGCCCGTAGACCATCGCGCCCAGGTGACCGTTTCCCAGGGGAAGGGCCTCTTCGAAAACGTTGGCCGGCTGGTCGAAATACAAAACCATCGGGTCTTGGGCAAAGGTGGCCAGGCAGGCGAGGAAGGTCCCGGCGCAGAGGAGCATCTTTTTCATAAGGTCAATGTATGTGTTCCGGCCGCAAGAACGGCCTTTTTACCGGTAGGGAGGGGCACTTCGGCGGTGGTTCCGGAGGGAACGGTGAGCATCGCCCGGATGCGCTTGCCGCGGCGGTCCAGCTGGATGGATATCGGCCCGAAACCGGTATCGACCGTGCAGGAAACCTGTTTCAGCGAGCCCATTTGCGGGGCTACGCGGAAACGCCTCCAACCGGGTGCGAGGGGTTCCAGACCCGCCACTTTGCCGCCCAGGACGATGATGCCGGCACCTGTCCAGGCGTGGTTGCTGCTTCCGTCGAAATTCCAGTGCTCCCACAGGGTGCTGCAGGAGTCTTTCATCACGGTAGGGTAGAGCTTGTGCATACGCTGCAGGGCCATATCGGCCTCGCCCATAAGGAAGAGGGCCTCCAGGACGTATTTCTGCAGATAGACGGTGGCGTGGTATTCCCGCGCGAAAATCTCTTTCAGGGCCGGGTATTTGTCCTTCCCGGCAATTCCGCTCACCACGGCCAGGGCCTGGACACGGTCGTCGTACGGACCCTCGTGGCCGGGCGTCCGGTAACCGGTCCCGTCCCAGTATTTTTCATTGAACCGCCGGGCGATGTTCTCCATGGCATCTTCCAGCAGAACCACATCGGACGGGCGATAAAGCATATGGGCGAACGCCAGCTGTCCTTTCAAGGCCAGGTAGTACCACAGCGGGAGCTGGGCATACTTGTCCTGGTTCTTGCCGGCATCGGGCCAATCCCAGTCGCCGGTACGGTAAATGGGCATTCCTTCGCTGTCCAGTTGCCAGGTCTCCAGCAGATACCGGCCCACCCGATCATACACCGCTGCCACAAAGGTGGAATCGCCGCTGTACCAATAATATTGATGGAAACCGTACCAGCCCACGGAGGCCAGCATCTGCATGGGAAGTTCCGATACATAATTGCCGGCGGGCACGGGAGCGTGCAGCTCTCCGCCCGGTTTCTGCCAGTTTACCAGTTCGTAAATCCCTTTGCGCGCCAGGGCCTGGGACGAAGGGCTCAGGGCATAGAAGGCCATGCCCAGCTCGTTCACCTCATCGCCCCACCATTGGGCGCGTTCGCGGTCGGGGCAGTCGTAATACGTGTCCCGCATGCACACCATCAGGGTGCGGGCCGATTTCTGCCAGTACGTATTCAGGAAGGGGTCGTCGCAGGAGAAGGAACCGGTAAACTCCGTGTTGTACGAAGTCTCGCGGTAGCCCACTTCCAGCACTTCCACCCCTTCGGGGATGTGATAGAACATCTTCTCCCCGTTCATCCAGCAGAAATGCTCGTATTCCTGCACGCCCTCGCGGGTGACGTATTCCGCGCGGACACACTGCTCTTTCCCCACGGTCAGGTGGTCGGTATGGATGCCGATGACTTTTCCCGCCGGCGCTTTAACTTTCAGCCAGGGCGAGAAGTGCCCGTTGTAGGGGAGGGTGCAGACCAGCGTTCCGTTCTCCATCTCGGTCTGTTCGTAGGCGCGGCGTCCGTAGTCTTTCCACTGGGGAATGGGACGTTCTACCAGGGCGCCCAGGGGCGGTTGTCCGGGGGCGAAACCCAGTTCCATCGCACTTCCGAGCCATTTGGGGTTCTTGCCCAGATACCAGTCAAAGGGATAGGCGCGGGCATCGAAGCGGACATTGCTTTCCGGCAGACGGTAATTGGGAATGGGACCGGGAGCGGTCTGGTAGCCGTGCTGGACGCTGGCTTCCCAGGTTTTGTCCGAAAGAATTTCTACGCCATCTCCGATGGCTTCGAAGAGCAGGGCTGCCATGCCGCTGTCCAGGTGGCTGAAGCCGTTGCGGCCCAGGTGCCAGACCAGAATGGAAATCAAATTTTCGCCCGGGCGCAGCCACGGGGCGATATCCACCGTATCTACATAGCCGTCGCCGGGGGCGGGACCGCGTTTCAGACCGCCTTCATAGACAGCCAGTTCGCCGTTGATCCACAGCCAGTATTTGGTGTCGGCCGCAATGCGGGCGGGCAGGCTTTGGGGAACCTTGTCCAGGTTAACCCGCTTGCGGAAGGCAATCCATTCGTTGGAGCCGCTGTTGCTCTGGGACTTGGAAATCCATCTGGCCCTCCAGACGGGTTCCTGCGCCAAGGCGAGGAAACCGGTACAGAGGGCCAGAAACAGGAATAGGATTCTTTTCATTACAACGGGGTATCGGTGTAACAACCGTCTTCAACCACCTCGGAATTCTCGGCTACAAAGAGCGAGGGCGTGGCGGGATTGCGGAAAATGAAGGTGCGCAGCACGATTCCCTTGCAGTCCTTAAAGGAAAGGATGGCGGGAACGGGCACATCGGCTGCCACATAGCCCTTCTTCTGCTGCTCGGCGATGAAGGCTTTCAGCGCCGGGCCCTGGCCGTCGATGACGCCCTTGCCGAAGATGGTCACGTTCTCCAGACCTTCACCCCAGAAAATACCTTTCTGGCCTTTGTAGGCATAGATGTTGGCAGCGCCTACGATGACGGCGCCCTCGTTCAGGCGGATGTTCACGCCGCTGCGCAGCTGGATGGAACCGGTCAGGTAACGGCCCACGTTAAACACGAGGGTTCCGCCGCCCTGTTCGGCAATCCAGTCCACCGCCTTCTGGATGGAGGTGGTGTTATCGATCAGCCCGTTGCTCTTGATTCCGAAACGGGAGGCCTTGTATTCTACCTGTGCGGCTGCCTGGAGGCTCACCAGGGCAAGCACCGCAAAAATCAGTATCTTTTTCATTGGTTGCATACGAAATCGGTGACGTTGTTGGTAATGATCTGCTGCTTGCCTTCCGTCGCATCGGCCTGGTTGATGACAAAACCGTTCATCTTCAGGCCGTTCACATCATCGGCGACCACGGCGGGACGATAATCCTCACCGACCACCTTGATCTTTACGTTCTGGAAGGAAAGGCCGTCGGCATGGCGGATATAGAAGCCCCAGGCGGGGAGTTCCTTCCAAGTGGAGAACTCGGGATAGGACCTTTCCAGTTCGGGAATGGACGCCAGTTCTTCGGGGGAGGTGCCGCGATAGGCATAGGTCGAATCGGCCTGGCCGGGATATACGATTTCCACATTTTCGAAGCGGACATTGTCGATCCTCAGACCGGGGATACCGGTGATGATGCTCGGGCAGACGTTGCGCGGCAGGTCCTCGACGGGACCTTCATAGCTGTAGCCGGCATCCGGTTTCTCGAAGGGAACCTCGGCGTACACATTCTTGATGACCACATCCTTCAGGCAGGGTGCCTCACCTTCGTGACGGCTGGCGAGACGGATGAAGAACGGATTGCCCGTATGCAGGCTCTGCAGACCGTCGATTTCCACATCCTCGATGGAGGCACCGTCCACGCTGGCCACCGTAAAGGCGCTGCGATAGGTGTCGAAGATCTTGATGTTTTTGAAACGGAAGTGCTTGAAGGTGCCCCGGGTATAGGTGCCGAACTTCACGCCGTTGGCGCTGGATCGGCCGATGCAGTTTTCCACGAGGATGTTCTCGCTCACGCCGGTGGCGCTGTGGCTCTTGAAGCAGTAGGAATCGTCGGCCGAGTCGATGTAGCAGTTCCGGATGGTTACGTTCTTGCTGTCCACGACATCAATACCGTCATTGTTCCAGTAGCATTTGGCATCGACCTTCATGCCCTCCACGAGAAGACCGTCGCACTGGTCGTACTGCTGGGTCCAGCTGGCGGGATCCTTGAGGGTGATGTCCTTCATCACGATGTTCTTGCAGCGGAAGAAGTGAATCAGCTCGGGACGTTTGACTTCCTGGACGCGGTCGAGTCCGAGGGGATCCTCCAGCAGGCCGAGGTGGACATACTGCACCAGGTTGTTGGCTACCTGGAAACCGCGGCAGTCGAGGGTCCCTTCGCCGGTTACGCCGATGTTCTCCTGGTCCACGGACAGCACGAAGGCGGTCCAGTGGGCTACCGTGTCGCGGATGAAGTCCCAGGGGTTCAGCGAACCGAGCAGGACGGCGTCTTTCTGCAGGTGCAGGGTGACGTTGTTCTTAAGGTAGATGGAACCGCAGACAAAGGTGCCGGGCGTAAAGACAAGACGTCCGCCTCCGTTCGCGGAGATATAGTCGATGGCGGCCTGAACAGAGGCGGTGTTCAGGGTAACACCGTCTGCAACGGCGCCGAATTCGGTTGCAAGATAGTCTTTGCCACTGTCGGCGGCCGGTTTAGCGGTACAGCCGCAAAGCATCAGGGCAAGGGCTGCAAAGAGGGCAAGGCCCCGGAAGAGTTGTTTGGTCATATCGGATTAATAAAGTTTTACGGGTCCAAGCAGTCCCAGAGAGGCCATCGGCTGTTCGCGGCGGATGACATAGCGCTGGGCTACCTTATTGTCTTTCAGCGTGTACATGTAATTGACCATCAAGGTGCTGACCTTGATCTCAATCGTATTGTCGCCCGGATGCAGGAGCTTGGAAACATCCAGGATGCGGCGGCCGAACCAGCTCACACCGGCCGGCTGTCCGTTCACCGTGACGTCGGCAATTTCGCAGACCTTGCCCAGGTTCAGGTACTTGGGCAGGCTGGGGCCGTCCAGGGAGACCGTGGTCTTGTAGGTGACCGTGCCGTAGAAATGCTTGTATTCCTTGATGTCCTTGATGTCTTTCAATTCATCCAGGTCCAGGTAGTGGACTTCCACGCTGTCCTGCGGGTTGCGGAGTTCTACCTTCCAGCCCTTGACGCAGAGGGAATCGGCACCGGCGACGGGGGCAGGAGCCCAGGCACGTCCGGCAGCCTTGCGGCCAAAGCGGATGAGGACGGTCTCGGCCGGGCCCAGGGCCAGGTGATACTGTCCTTTCACCATGGGGATGTCATAGGAAAGACCGTCGGCCGGGTTAAAGATAACCGGTTTGCGGCCTGCCCAGATGGATTTCGGGAAAGAGAGATCGGTCTCACGCGGCTCGTGGAGGTTGGCATTGGCAAAGAGGAAGAAATTATCCTTGTTGTCCATCACGTACCGGTTCTGGAGGAGGAAGCGGTCGGGCTGGCCGATGGTAACGGTGTGCGGGAGGTTGTACTGCACCATCACATCTTTGTACCACTCCAGGAACTTGTTGTCGGCCGGTTTGTCCAGGACGATGAAGCGGCCGGTGCCTTTCAGGCGTTCCACCGAGGCGCGCACCTGCTCGTCGCGTGCGGCATAGTCCATCAGGCCCAGCGACTTCTCGGGGGCCTTGGCAATGCAGAACACGCGGCCGCCCTTGGCCACGAATTCCTCCAGCTTGTCTAGCGACTCCTGCATAATGGAGGAAACCTCAATCAGGAAGAGTACGCTATATTGCTTGGGACCGTAGCAGAGTTTGCCGTCGGGGCTCACGGTGGCGTCCTTGATGATATCCTCGCTCACATAGTCGGCGCCGCCACCGTTCTTGTGGATGGCTTCCCAGACCAGCGAGGTGTAGGGAATGTTCAACTTGATGGGGAAGGGCTCCTGCTGCACGCCCATTTCGCTCCACATATCGTTGTTGGCGGGCAGGAGGGCGATATCGGTGTACATATCGGCATTCTGCAGCAGGCTGCTCATGCGGGCGCGATACTCGTTCAGCAGGTGGAAATACGGCCAGTACGGGTTGCGCTCGTTGTGGAAGCAACCGTACTGCACCCAGCCCGGGAAGGCCGCTTCGGCGGGGGAGTAATTGAAACCGTGCCAGACCGAATGGGTGATGCCGGAGAAGGCGGCCATATCGGATCCCAGCTTGATGAATTCCAGCGAGGTGCCGAAGACCTTGTAGGTGTTGGTCATTTCTTCGGCGCTCACCAGCCGTTTGCCCGTCAGGTGGGCCGCCGACGAGACGTATTTGTCAATCATCGTGTAGCCACGGCCGCGACGGTAATCCTCGTCGCCCATTTCCTCGCCCAGACGGTGTTTGAGCCAGTTGGTGGTCCAGGATTCGCCCTCGGGGATGTCCAGGTTCATGGACGATTCCAGCGGGAAGAAACCGCAGCCGTAGGCCTGTGCGCGGGATTTGATGCCTTTTTCGCGGCACCATTGCGCATAGACCGAGAAGAACCGCTCCTGGAGGAGTTCAGCCTTCGTGCGTTCGAAATCGTACCGGACACGGTTTACCTCGTTGGCAAACTGCTCGCCCTTTTTGGCTCCGTAGTTGAAATCCAGCACGTTGCCCAGCCGTCCCACCTTGAACATGGTGAAGGGCAGCCAGGGCATCAGGTCGTACCCGCGGCGTTTCTTGAATTCCTCGGCCATGTCGGAGGTCCAGTTGCTGCCCTCCAGCTCCATGGAATCCACGAAGAAGGCGCGGATATGCTTGTTGAGGGGGCCGATGCGGGACTCGATGGTGTCGGTCATGTGGTTGAGGTACTTCAGTACAGCCTCTTTGTTCATGTGGTCCAGGATGCTGCCGGCCGCACCGGGAGCGCCGTTGATCACACAGGCGAAGGAATCATATTCCACCAGGGCGTAGAACTGGTGCTTGCCCTCGGGAACCTCCACGGAAAGGATGCCGTCGGCATCGAAGCGGTCGGTCACGTCAATGGCCTCGTCGAGCGAGTTGATGGGGTCCGGTGCCAGCAGGGCGCGCAGCAAATGCGGCGTGCGGCGGGGGTTGACGACCGACACACCCGGGTCCAGTTCCTTGAAAATGGCGAACTTGGAAACTTCCAGGGTCTCGCCGCCCTTTACCTCGCGGGCCAGGGTCAGCAGCACCCGCGCACGTTCGTCACGGTTCAGGGACTCGGCGCCGAAGGGCCAGCCGGAACCGATGATGAGGTCGCAGGTCATGCCGATTTTTTCAGCCTCGTCAAAAACGACCTGCAGCATGTCGATCCATTCATCGCTGAGCCATTTCAGCTCTTTGGTGTTCAGGGTGTCGGATCCGGAGGGGAAGGAAATCGGGTTGATTTCCACGCCGCCGATACCGGCTTCCTTGAGCAGGTGCAGCTCGCGGACCAGTTCTTCGGCCTGGACGCGGTCGCCGTTCCACCACCAGCGGACGAAGGGGCGGTAACGGTTCTCAAGCGGAGCTTCCGCCAGCAACGATACCGCTGACAGCAGGCACAGGGCCAGGGTAAGGATGAATTTATTTGTCTTCATGTCGGGTAAGGATGAGTTCATCGGAATAGGTGAGCTGGCTTCCGATAATCAGACGGACGCCTTCTTCGGGATTCAGCAGCTTAAAGGAAACGGTGTGCTTCCCCTTGGGCAGATTGTAATGGAAGTACAGTTCATTGGCCAGGTTGTTGCCCCCGCTGGGAATGCGCACGGTCTTGTCCAGTTTGCCGTCCAGGTAGCATTCCACTTCGGCTTCGTACCCATGCTCCTGATAGTCCTTGGGTTTCTGCCACGAGAAGTTGTACACCACGCCGATGCCTTCCCAGCTCAGCTCTCCGGCCTTGTCTACGTAACGCTTGATATCTTTCTTTTCCTGGGGCCAGTGGCCGGGGAAGGACTGCTCGAAGCGGACCGGTTCCGGCTTCTGGCAGGGGAGGGTGACCTTATCGTCTGTTACGGTGCCGCCATTGCGCTGAATGACCTGCAGGGCCTGGTCGAAGGACATCTCGGTGGCCTTGTTCACGGATATATCGGTATAGACCAGATCGCGGTCCAGTACTTCGTAGATGGGTTTGCGCCAGTATTCGGGGATACCCTCGAAGCCCAGGACGGTGCCCAGGATGCCGCCGGCCGATGCCGGGTTGCAGTCGGAGTCGGCGCCGCAGCGCGTGGAAATATCCAAGGTGCGATAATAGTTCTTCTCTCCGTACAGCAGGCCGATCAGGATGTAGGCGCTGTTCAGGACAGCGTCGATGTTGAAAGCACTGTACACGCCGCCGGGGCAGCCGATATCGAAGGCGTGCTCCTTGTTCACCAGGGCCCAGCAGATGTGCCAGTCTTCGGGATACTGCTTGTGCCAGCGGATCACATCGGACATGGCCGTATGGTAGCGGGTTCCCTCCGGGATAACCTTCAGGGCCTCATTTACGATAAAGTCGATATCGTCGCTTACGAAGGCAAGGGCGTACATGGCCGCCACGTAAACGCCGCCGTACCAGCCATCTCCGTAGTTCATCATGTGGCCGATCTCGTCGCAGTAGTGTGCGGCGGCATTGACCATGCCGGGGGCCATGATGCCTGCGTAGTCGGCCTCGATCTGGAAGTCGATGTCATCGGCGTGCGGATTGTTCAGCCAGTGGCCCGATTCAGGCGGCATGATGCCGGCGAGGATGTTGTAACGGGCCTGGCGGTTGGCATGCCAAAGCGGATAGGGCGCGTTGGCGAAGGCCTTGGCAAAGGATTCGACGGGGGCGTCCAGGCCTTCCTTGGCGAATACTTCCACGAAGGTCAGGTCCATGTACACATCGTCGTACAAGCCCGGGAAGCGGTCGTACCAGCGTTTGATGCCGTGTTCCGGCCAGGGAATGTCAATTTTCTGGTCGATGGTGGTGGCATACTTGAATTCGGTGGGGCCACCGTACGAGCAGCCGATGATCTGGCCTGCCCAGGCTCCTTTGATCTTGTCCTTGAGGACCTCTTTCGAAAGGGATACCTCGGCGGGAGCCTTCGGTTTACGGGCCTGGGACGGCGCCGCGATAATCAGCAGGGCCGCAAGGGCGATAAAAAGGTGTTTGATTTTCATATCGTGTGTGTTAAATATCCATTATCGGTTCAGCACCCAGGGGGACGAAGGTGTTCTCGGAGTAATCGATCAGGCTGCTGCGCTCGAATCCCTTGCTGCGCTGGATTTTCCAGGTGGGGTCGGTAACCTGTTTGGGCACCTCGCGGATAAAATCGCTTACGCTGTAGTCCTGGCCGGTAAGAGTGTGGATGCGTTTGGCAATGAGATAGCGGTTCCAGACGCCCCAGACAAGACGGTTATCGGCCATACATCCTTGATAGTCAGACCGGTATACATCGTTCTTACAGAGGTATTCGCCCAAACCGGCATTTCCAGTGGCATAGCCACCCGCTTCCTCGATAGCCTCCCGGAAACTCTTCCAGCCGGGGTTGGACTTATCCAGCGCCACATTGTTGGCGAAGCCGACCAGCTGGTTGGAGAAGATGGTAGTGCGGCTGAATTCGGAATTGGGATATTCGTCGGTCAGGTAGCCGATGGCGTGGCCGCCCAGTTCGTGGGCCACCAGGTTGGCGACGTCGCCGCTCGTCTGGCCGGTGGACGTGTCCCAGCGGCCGTTCCAGGAAAGGGAACGCGGCGCGGTCCATGAAGAATTGAGGCACATGCTGGCCAGGGCGACATGCTGCGACCAATAGCACAGGCCGCCGTAGGTGTCGGTATTGCACAGGACCAGGGCGAAGGAACGGGTCGAGGAATAGCCGGGGATCTTCTGCGCAAAGTTCAGCAGTTTCGTGCGGCTTGCGGCGTTCATCATGGAGCCGTAATGGGTGGCGTCCTGCCAGCCCACTCCGAAATAGGTATCCTTCTTGTTGTCGCCGATGCTGACGCCCCGTTCGTTGGAAAGGGCTGCGGCCAGCACCACGTTGAAACAATCCTTGTAGGTCTTGTACGGTTCGATGGAAAAGAGCTTCTCCATGACATAGGAGCCCCATTTTTCGAAGTTGCCGCCCTTCTTGAGGTCGTACACATCGAAGCCGTCGCCCGTGACGATGATCTGGACCGGGGTGGAAATCGTGGCGGTGTGCCAGGTGATGATGTCGCCGGTCTCATAGTGGTCGAAATCGTAGTGGAGGTCCCAATCCCCGGGAGCGTTCACCGGACCGTCGATGGTGGTCATTTCGCTTCCCGAGAGTGCCGTAACCGCGACCTTGCGGTACCAGGCCTGTGAAATGCGGGTGGACGTGAGGTCCCACTCCAGGTCGGAAAGTGAGGTTAGCGAGGTGTAATTTACCAGGTTACGGATCTTGCAGGACCGGCCGGCTCCCCGGACTTTCACCAGGGACATGTCGCGTGTGCCCAGGTGCATCTTGAACGTAACCGTCTTGCCTTCCTTGGTGTAGGTCCCGTTCCGGGTATAGACCACATCTCCATCCGTGGTGCCGCAGAATTTGCCATTCTTGAAGGCCAGGGTGGCCTTGTTTGCGTGCAGGGCGATGGTTGTGCCGGCATTGCGGAAGCCCTGGTTTGCCGCTCCCGGTACGGTGTAGATGGTGAATCGGTTCGTCTCGGCGCTATACTGCAGGCGGTAAACGTCCTTTTCGCGTCCGTCGAGGGCGATATAAATCTCATCCCCGTCTTCCCAATCTCCGGCAGTAGTCATCTTGGTTCCGGCGGTGGCATTCACGATGATTTCGTAGTCTTCCAGCCGGAAGGGCTCCAGTTCCTGGACGGGGAGGTCCAGCGTATCGCAGGCGAGCCATCCGAACAGGATGGCCGACAGGGCGAGCAACTTGGGGAAGCGTCTCATATTGTCAGTTGTTTACTTGAATCCAAAGGGTACGGAAATCGGTGCCTTCATAAGGAGGCATCTGGCAGGCGGGGCGGAATTCCGTGCCGTTTACGCTGAATCGGTGCGCTTCGATCTGCAGCGCTTCGGCCTCCTTGCGCGAGAGGCTCAGCGGATTGGGTTTATCCACCGCATCGGCATAGTCGGCCAGATATACCAGCGGTCCCTGTGCGTAGCAGACGTAGTGCTCGCGATGCCCCAGGTACCAGGCGTTGAAGCCCCAGCGGGTTTCATGGGCGTATTCGCGCACGCGTTCGATGCGGCGTGTGCCGTAGGGAAGCGTCACGGTAAGCCGGTCGCCGGCCTTCCAGTCCCGTTTGATGCACAGATATCCCTTGCTCTCTTTGGCCTGTACCGGGTTGCCGTTCAGTTCGAAGGAAAGATTCTCGGCCCAACCCGGACGGGCGATGGCCAGGGTCCAGGAGCCTTCCTCGGTGATGACGAATGACGTCCGGCCCTCGAAGGGATAGTTTCCTTCCTGCCGGAAAGCGGCTTTCTTGCCGTTTTCAAGTGTCAGTTCGGCCGTGGAAGGGGAGAGGATGTTGGCATAGACGGTCTTGCCGGAAGTGGTGTAGAGGTAGTTGACGATGTCTTCGACGGCAATCATTCCGCTGGACCAGCAGCAGCTCCATTCGTTGCCGCGGCCGTAGACGCCGTTCGTCCGCACGTAATAGATCCAGCGCAGGCCGTCGGTGGCGCGTGCCGCCATCAGCGCATTGTATACCGACTTCTCCAGCTCAGCGGCAAAACGGGCTTCTCCGGTAATGTCCAGCAGGGCCTTGTTCAGGTGCATCCACTCCATGACGGAGCAGGTTTCGGTTACCTGCCAGGGAGCGAAGCAGCAGTCGCGGTTGAAGACTTCCTGGCAGAGGTTGACGCCGCCCCAAGGGCCCCCGAGCGGGGTAAGGTGGTCGTTCACGATGCTGGTCCAGCCGTTCAGGCAGGCTTCGAGCCAGGTCTTTTCGCCCAGCAGCGAATAGGCCTTGGCCAGACCGGTGAGGTTGCGCAGCATCTCGTAAATTTTGGCATTGCCCACCAGGGCTACATCCATGCCTTTTGACAGGCGGTCCACCAGGCCCAGGCCCGGCGTCGTATCCATTTCTTCAATACAGCGGAGGATGAGGGCTTTTACCTTCGGCGTAGGACGCAGGGCGTACAGGTCGCACAGCGGCTCTACGCTGCCCGTGCCTACCATGCCGGAATGCTCGCCCGTCTGGGCTATCTTCAGGTCCTGGACGATAAAGGTCTCGTACATAAGGTCGGCAATCCGCTCGGCCGCGTCGAGGTATTTTTCCTGGCCGGTAACCTGCGCCACTGCACACAGCCCCTTGAGCATATACGTATTGATCCACACGTCCCAGCCCACGTTCATCGCCTCTTCGGAAGGACGTACATAGTAGCGCTTATCGGTACGGTAGCAGCCCAGGTAGCCGTTCCCTTCCTGCCATTGCAGCAGACGGTCGGCCACTTCGGTCAGTTGGCGGCCGATGGTTTCATCGCCCGTGCGCGCGTACGACAAAGAGGCGGCATAGAGCCATTTGCCCGCATGCTCGCCCCGCCAGCCGCCCTTTCCAAGGGCTTGCTGCTCAGGCGAGAATGTCTCGATGGCGGCGCTTTGCGGCCCTGCCACAAATTGGGAAATACGCCCCTGGTAGTTGCTGTCCACGGCTCCGCCCAGCAGGCCGCCTACAACAACAGATAAAAATATTGAAAGAATATTCATAATACTTATGGTTATTCCTACAAATATACGAAAATCTTCCGTTACCTGCAAGCCACAATTTTAGTCCCTTTCCGTGTTTTCGAAGATGCCCTTCTCCTCGCTGTCCCACCCCGTCTGGGCTGTGTGCCGGGCTACCAGCCCTTGCCAGTGGCGCCTGGGCGGGCTGCGTGCCGGGCGGTTGCCCCTTCCCGCCTTACCCGTCGCGGGCCAGAGCGTTGCCTGTCCTACTCGTCGCGGGCCAGAGCGGCCCCGGCGACCCCCGCCTGCGCGACCCGCACAAGGCCAATCGCTTCGCAGGCACCCCCTAGCCGGGGGTGGCATGTCGCCTCATGTCGCCCCGGGTTGCTGCTGTGGAATCGTGTGCCGTAAAATGTAACTATCTGATAATGAGTAAGTAATGAAAATAACCCCGAAAAAATTAAAGGGTTCTTTTCATAATTGATTGGAAATCAGATATTTGCGAAAAACAGTCCTGTATAGCCGGAAATTTTCTTGTTCCATTCCAAGACTAGGGGCTTTTTCCACCAGCCGCCGCAGTTGGCGGGTTCTGCGGCGGCGCCCCCTGCCCTGCCGGAATTAACTCTATTCACCCTGAACCTAACAGGAAAAGTGTCAGTAGTCTCGGTAAAATAGGGGAGACTACGTACAAAATCGGGCATTTTTGATAGTAGTCTCGGTCAAAATGGGGAGAGTAGTGACACCTAGACCGCCGACCGTCGCGGGCCAGAGCGGCACCGGCGACCCCCGCCTGCGCGACCCGCACAAGGCCAATCGCTTCGCAGGCACCCCCTAGCGGGGGGTGGCATGTCGCCTTGTGCCGTTCCGCAGCGCGATGCAGAGAAGGCCGCTCCGCGATGCAGAGAAGGCCGCAGCGCGATGCAGAGAAAGCTGCCCCGCGACACAGGAAAGACTAGAGGGAAGAAAGGATGGTGCGGGCGACGTCTTCGATGGACAGGCCGTCTACGTCGATGATGTGGTGAGCGACGGACTCATAGGTGGCACTGCGCTGGGCCAGCAGATGGGAAATGCGTTCACGCAGGGCCTTGTCTGTGTCGGCAGGGGCAGGACGTGATCCGGGGTTAGGTTCGGTGCCGGGGTCCGGCGTCCGGGTCCGGAGCATGGGCCGGCCCGCCGCCTCGTTGCGAAGGCGCTGGACAAGCGTATTAACGGTGGCGCGAAGATAGATGCAGCAGGTCTGTGTGTGGATCTGCTCGGCGCAGTCCGGCGTCATGACCGTCCCTCCGCCCAGCGCTAGCACAGCCGAAGGCTGTCCAGCAAGCGAGGCAGCCAGGACGTCCGACAGGACGTCGGATTCAAGGGCGCGGAAAGCGGCCTCGCCGTGAAGGGCGAAATACTCCGGGATGGTGCAGCCGATGCGCTCTACGATGGCGGCATCCAGGTCTGTAAAAGGGCAGCCGAGCAGCGCCGAGAGGGTCTTCCCGACGCTGCTCTTACCGCAGCCCATAAAACCTGTAAGGCTGATAATCATTCTATTAGAATAAGGTGAGTTCCTCGGCCGGCGGGTCATCCGGATCCTTCTTGACACTTTTTCGCGACGCCCGCTTGCGCACAACCGGCTCCAGCAGGTCGACATCTTCTATATCGGGGATATCAAGGTCGAGTTTGCCCACCGTCAGCGAGGTGACATCCTCTCCCAGATCGATATCCAGCGGAGTCTCAGGAACTTCTATCTCCACCGGTTCCTCCTTCTTGGCAGGCTCCTCCTTCTTGGCAGGTTTCTTCTTGGCAGCCGGTTTCTTTTTCACTACCGGCTCTTCAGGAACTACCGGCTCTTCAGGAACTACCGGCTCCTCAGGAACTATCGGCTCCTCAGGAACCACCGGCTCCACCACAGCCTCAGGAACGACCTCCTCAGTAACTACCTCTTCAGTAACAACCTCTTCCGGAATAACCTCCTCCGGTAAATCCTCCGGGATGTTCCCGGTCAGTTCCTCGGCCGGTTCATCCTCCGGCGACGGAAGCGGCTCCACAAACTCCACCTTCTTCACATCGAGGCTGCTGCACTTCTTGCCCTTCGCGGCCACGCCCTTCTTGCCGATAAACTGCTCGGCATCCAGGATTTCCGGTTCACGCGAAGCGTTCTTTCCCTTGAAGGTCAACTTCACCTGCGGGCGGGCGTCGCCGCTCACATTCACCAGGTAGGAATTGCGCCCCTCGGCAATGAACAGGAAGGGAGTATTGTCGCTTGGAGTAAAGGAGAAACGCTTGATATAGAAGGTCTTGGCCGCGGCGTCCCAGTAGAGGGCCGTGTACGTCTTCATCTCATCCAACTTGGAGATGAAGAGCAAGTCGCCCTGATAGCGGTTCGACAAATCGAACGACGTGGTGTAGTAGGTACCGTTCTTGAAAACAGCCAGCACCTTGTCTTCGCCCGAGAACTGGCCCAGGTGGATACCCCGTCCGTCCTCGTCCAGCTTCTGGATATCCGGATCGTACCAAATATCCTTGCCGCCGATGGTCGAAACACCTTTCGCCTTCAGCACAATCTTCTGGATGGTATTCTTGCTCACCAGGTTACCGCGCGAAGTCTTGCCCTTGATGGCCAGCTCGGAGAAGTCGTACTCGAACGAGAGCTTCTTCAGTTTCGGTTTGGCCCGCAGGTTCACCCGAACGGTCTCGGCCTCGCCATTGTGGTTGGCCGTAAACCAGAGGATGGTAGAACCGGGCGCGCCCGTGGTGATATCGTATTCGCGGTCGCGGGTAATGCCCGTCACCGCAAAGCGTTTCGCGTAATAAATGGTAGACTTGCCGTCGCGGTAGATTACATTATATATGGTACGCGTATCGTTGCGGTTGAACACGCCCACATACAGCAGGTCCTTGCCGAAGAAGGCCTTGTCCGTCACCTTGGTCACGCGATACTTGCCGTCGCGGCCAATCACGATAATCTCCGACAGGTCAGAGCAGTCGCCAATGAAGATACCGTTGTCGTCCCGTTTCAGGCCGATGCCCACGAAGCCCTCTTCCATGTTGGCGTAGAGCTTGGCATTGTTGTTCACAACCTTGGTCACGGCAATGGTCTCGAAGGCGGTTATCTCCGTCTGGCGCGGGAAATCCTTTCCGTATTTCTTCTTCAGTCCCTTGAACCAGTCAATCGTATAACGGACGATATGTTCAATCTGATCGCGCACCTCGGCCATCTGCTCTTCGATGGCCACAATCTTCTCGTCAATGGCTTTGGTATCGAACCGCGAAATCTTGCGCACCGGTTTCTCCACCAGGCGGTCGATATCCTCCATCACAATCTCCCGGCGCACCTGGTCGCGGTACTCCTGCATCTTGGCGAGGATGGCTTCTTTCTGGTCATCCCACGAAGGGAAGTCCTTGCTTTCCAGCAGTTTATAAACCCCGTATTCGAAGAAGATGCGTTCCAGCGAGGTGTAATGCCAGTCATTCTCCAGCTCGCCCAGGCGGATGCGGAGCTCCTGCTCCAGCAGGTCCTTGGTATGGTTGGTGTCGTAAATGAGGATATCCTTCACGGACAGGAACTGCGGTTTGTTGTCCACAATCACGCACGCATTCGGATTGATGGTGGTCTCGCAGTCCGTAAAGGCATAGAGGGCGTCAATGGTCTTGTCCGGCGACACATCGGCCGGCAGGTGAATCAGGATTTCCACCTTTTCGGTGGTCATATCCTCAATCTTCTTGATCTTGATCTTCCCCTTGTCCTTTGCACGCAGGATGGATTCAATCAGGCTGTGCGATGTGCTACCGTAAGGAATCTCGTTGATGGAGATGGTATTCTTGTCGATTTTTTCGATTTTCGCCCGCACCTTTACCACGCCGCCGCGGTGTCCGTCCATGTATTTGGAACAGTCGATGGAACCGCCGGTAGGGAAGTCCGGATAAATCTCGAAATCTTTCCCTTCCAGGATGGATACGGAAGCATCCATCAGCTCGTTGAAGTTATGCGGGAGGATCTTCGATGCCATACCCACGGCGATGCCCTCGGTACCCTGCGCCAGCAGGAGCGGGAAGCGGACCGGCAGTTCGACCGGTTCCTTGTTGCGGCCGTCGTAGGAGGTCATCCAGTTGGTGACCTTCTCGTCGAAAACCACCTCTTTCGCGAATTTGCTCAGGCGGGCCTCGATGTATCGGGGGGCCGCGTTGCTGTCGCCCGTGAGAATGTTACCCCAGTTACCCTGGCAGTCGATCAGGAGTCCTTTCTGGCCCAGTTGGACCAGGGCGCCCAGGATGGAGGCGTCGCCGTGCGGGTGATACTGCATGGCCTGGCCGACGATATTCGCCACCTTGGTGTAGCGGCCATCGTCGATGCGCGACATGGCGTGCAACACACGGCGCTGGACCGGCTTCAAGCCATCCACGATGTGCGGCACCGCCCGCTGCAGGATGACGTACGAGGAATAGTCCAGAAACCATTCCTTGAACATCCCCGACAGCTTGTACTTGCTGCTGTCCGATCCCAGAAGCCTGTCGTACTTCCCGCTGTCGGAGTTCTCATCTCCTTCCAGCGGCTGTTCGCCAAGTTCGCTGTCGTCGAACGGCTCGAGGTCCTGATCAATATCACTCATATCTCACACTGTTATTCTTCGTACCCAAACTTGCGGAGTTCCCGTTTGCTTTCGCGCCAGTCGGGATCCACTTTTACAAAGAGGTTCAGGAAAACCTTCTTCTGGAAGAAGTCTTCCATCTCCAGGCGGGCTTCCGTGCCGGTTTTCTTCAGCGCCGATCCGCCTTTTCCGATCAGGATACCCTTCTGGGAATCCCGCATCACATAGATGACCGCGCTGATTTCATATCGTTCCGCACCCTCCTTGAACGCCTCGACCACCACCTCGCAGGAATACGGAATCTCCTGCGAATAGTTCAGCAGGATCTTCTCCCGGATGATTTCCGATGCGAAGAAACGCAGGTTCCGGTCGGTAAAGGCATCCTTGTCGAACCACGGCGGAGCCACCGGCAGGCGGGACACCACGGCGTCCATGATGCTTTCCAGGTTGAACCGCTCCTGCGCGGAAGCCGGGATGATTTCGGCCTTCGGCAGCTGTTCCTTCCACCACGCCATCAGTTCCATCACCTTCGGCTGGTCGCTGATGTCGATCTTGTTGATAACCAGCACCACCGGGCAGTCCACCTTCTGGAGCTTCGCGATGTATTCGTCATTCTTGTCCGCCTTTTCGACGGTATCGGTCACATACAGAATGATGTCCGCGTCGCCGATGGCCGTGTCCACGAAGTTCATCATGTTCTTCTGCAGGCGGTAGTTCGGCTTCAGGATGCCCGGCGTGTCGGAATAGACGATCTGGAAATCGTCCGTATTCACGATGCCCATGATGCGGTGACGCGTGGTCTGGGCTTTTGCCGTCACGATGGACAGCTTTTCCCCGACCAGCGCGTTCATCAGGGTCGATTTGCCGACATTCGGGTTCCCGATGATATTGACGAATCCGGCGCGATGCTTATTCTCAGACATAGGCACCCATCCTGAGGATGTTGACTTCTCCCTCGGTCAGATAACGCCACTCGCCCTTCTGCAGGCCCTTTTTGGTAAGGCCGGCGAAGTACACGCGGTCCAGCGCCTTCACATCGTATCCCAGCGATTCGAAAATGCGGCGGACGATGCGGTTCTTTCCGGAATGGATTTCAATTCCAAGTTTGCGGTGGTCGTGCTCGTCGATGTATTCCAGTTCATCGGCCTTGATGAAGCCGTCCGACAGTTCGACACCCTCTTTGATCTTGTCGAAATCGGCCTGCTCCAGGGGCTTGTCCACAATCACCTGGTAAATCTTCTTCTTGTCGTAGGACGGGTGGGTAAGCTTTTCGGCCATCTCGCCGTCATTGGTAAACATCAGCACACCCGTGGTGGCCTTGTCCAGGCGGCCCACCGGGAATACGCGGGTCTTGCAGGCCTTCAGCAGGTCCATCACCGTCTTTTCGGCGTGAGGGTACCCAGTTCGGTAACGACTTCGCCATTGACGGTAACCACACCGGCGAGAATCATGTTATCGGCCTCGCGACGCGAGCAGACACCGGAATTGGCGATAAATTTGTTCAGGCGGACCACCTCCTTGATGCCGGTAGAGGCATTGTCGAAATCGGAATAGGTGGGCGCCTCGCGGAATTCGGGTTTCTCGAACTTCGGTTTGAAAATCTTTTTGGGGCGGTTGAATCCGCCGCCCGGACGCGGTTTGTCACCAAAACTCTTGCGTTCACCGAAAGATTTGTGTTCACCGAAAGACTTGTGCTCGCCAAAACTTTTGTGTTCGCCAAAAGATTTGTGCTCACCGAAGCTCTTGCGTTCTCCATAGTTCTTGCGTTCTCCTTGCGGCCTCTCGCCGAAAGCCTTGCGCTCTCCGAAACTCTTGTGATCGCCGGTGCTTTTGTGCTCGCCAAAAGACTTGTGCTCGCCGAAACTTTTGTGTTCGCCGAAACTCTTACGTTCGCCAAAGGCTTTGTGTTCGACGGGTTTGGCGCCAGCGCTCTTGCGCGGCCGGAGTTTCCTTCCTTCGGCAGTATAACCACTGCCCTTGATTTTTTCTTCCATACTTACTTGCTTGGCATCACGCCAAAAATAAAATGTTGTGTTATTTGAGTTTGAAAATATATGTAATCGTTCCTTCCTGAAGGGCGGGGGCTTCCCCGTTTACATTGAAATGAGCCTCCATGGCAGCCTTGCGGGCGGCATTCCAGAGCTCTTTGTCGGTGACGGTGGTCCCGCTAGCACCGGGAACCGCTTTCTTGACCATGCCATACTGGTCCACCCAGATGCTCACGACCACGATACCATCGTTCTGGGAAGCATAGGTAGGCCGGGGGAGGGTGCCCAGGACAGAGCGGCCTTTCAGATGGGCATTGGGCGTACCCTCGGTCTTACCGACCTTGGTGTTGCCCTTCACCTGTCCCGCCTTGAACTCGTTAGACGGCTCTTGGGCCGAATGCGGCGCGGTCTTGGTGCTGTCTTTTTTACTCATGCCCGGGAATAGGGCGTTGGTATTGATTTCCGGCTCCTTCGGAGCAGGCACTTCCACGTCTCCGTGGGCGTCCGGCTTCGCCTGGGCGGTTGCATTGCGCTGGGTGGCCTTGTACGGCGACTCCGAACGCTGGACCAGTTCCAGCTGTTTGGTCCGGTCCACTTCTTCGGCCCGGGGCTGGGTGCCCGTACGGACCTGGCGCACCTTGGGCTTCACCTCCTCTTCGAAATCGATGAGGAAGGTCTGCTCCTGCGGCGGCGGCCAGATGTATTTCAGGCCCGTGAAGGCAAAACAGGAAGCGGCAGCCACGTGAATGGCCACCGTCAGGACGATACCCGTAGTCCGGGCCACCCTTTCCTGCTTCTGTCTGTCACGCAAGTACTCTTCCATCTCTCTATTCGGGTTGTGTGGCCAGGATGACCTTGTAGTGGTTCCGTTTGGCGATATTCATAACCGCGACCACTTCCTTGATGGGCACGCTTTCGTCGGCGTAGATGGAGAAGGTCGGGTCTTCCTCGGTCTGCAGCAGACCAATGAGTTCGTCTTCCACATCGGTGAAGACGATGGGCGCCTCCTGTCCGTTGATGTGGTAGGAGTACACATCATTTCCCCAGTCCTTGATGGACACGCTCACGGTGGCTTTCGCGCTCACCTGGCCCGTGCTCTTGGGAAGCAGGAGCTTCAGGGCGTTGGGATTGACCAGCGTGGAGGTAATGAGGAAGAAGATGAGCAGCAGGAACACCAGGTCCGTCATGGACGACATCCCCAGGTCCGAAAGCACCTTCGTTGTTCTTCTGAATTTCATGGCTGCTTATTTTTCAGCCTCGGCGGGCTCGTTGAGGAGGTCCATGAAGTCGATGGTCGTGCTCTCCATCTTAAAGGCGATGTTGGAGATCTGCGAGGTGAGGTAGTTATAGCCGAAGTAGGCCAGGATACCCACGATCAGACCGCCGACCGTTGTAATCATGGCGGTGTAGATACCGCTGGAAAGCAGGGTGATGTCGATGTTGTTACCGGCGTTGGCCATGTTGAAGAAGGCCTGCACCATACCCAGCACCGTACCCAGGAATCCGATCATCGGGGCGCCGCCGGCGATGGTGGCGAGGGTCGGCAGACCCTTCTCCAGGCGGGCCACTTCCACGTTGCCCATATTCTCCACCGCGGTTTGGATGTCCGACAGCGGGCGGCCGATGCGCTCCAGTCCCTTTTCCACCAGGCGGGCCGACGGGGAGTCGTATTTCCCGCACAGGGTAATGGCCGATTTGACCTTTCCGCTATGGATGTAATCCCGGATGTCATTCATAAAATTCTTGTCGATCTGGGAAGCGCGGTTCAGCATCCACCATTTCTTTCCGAAGATGTAGATGGCGATGATGGACAGGGCCAGCAGGACCAGCATCAGCCAGCCTCCTTTGACAGCCATTTCGATAAGGGAATAGGTCTGCTCGGTCTGAGCGACTTGGGGAACCGTAGCGGCAGCGGCGGCGGCAGCGGTGGCCGTCGAATCGATACCTGCCTGTAAGAGTTGGAACAGCATTTTATTAATATATTTTAGTTTTTCTTAATAATCGTGCAAATATAAGGGTTTTCGGCGGTTTTTCCAATCAATATTTTACTTCCGTCAAGAAAAGCGCGTTCCCGGGAACGGATTCGCCTGCGACAGAACGGTTTCCGCTGTCCAGGACCTCCTGCATCCATTCGGCAGGATGCCTTCCACGGCCGATTTCAACCAGGGTCCCCACCACCGCGCGCACCATGTTCCGGAGGAAGCGGTCTGCGCTGATGCGGAACACCAGGTAATCTCCCTCCGCGGCCGGGTAACCCAGCAGGCGGACATGGTCGGGAACATAGGACTCCCACCGCGCTTCCGTAACCGTGCAGATGGAAGTTTTGTTGTCAGAACCGGTTTTTTCGAAGCAACTGAAATCCCGCGTACCCAGAATCAGCTGTGCCGCACGGTTCATCTCTTCCACGTCCAGGGGATAGGGACATCTCCACGAAAACGCCCCCACAAACGGGTCCTTGCCGCGATGGATAAAGTAGGCATAGGACCGCCGGACAGCGTCGAAGCGGGCGTGAAAATCCTCCCTAATGGGAGAAATTTCGTGAATCCGGATGGAAGAAGGCAAAATGGCATTTAATTTGTAGCCGAATTGCGGTGCGTCGAGATCGGCGGAGGTATCGAAATGGGCGACATAGCCCACCGCGTTTACGCCCGTATCGGTTCTTCCGGCTCCCGTGACGGTGATTTCCTCATTCAGGAGGGTTCTCAGGGCATCCTGCAGACACCCCTGGATGCTGGGTGCATTGTTCTGCACCTGCCAGCCGCAGAAGGAGGCTCCGTCATAAGAGAGTGTGATTGAGTAGCGCATGACACATTTGGTTTGACAATGCAAAATTATCAATAAAAAATGGAGAGCACAAACATCAAAGAGCTCAATGAGCGAATCCAGAAAGAAAGTTCTTTCGTGGACCTTCTTTCGATGGAGATGGGTAAGGTCATCGTGGGCCAGAAAGCCCTCGTGGAGAACCTGCTGATTGGCCTTCTGGCCGACGGACACATCCTGTTGGAAGGCCTTCCCGGCCTGGCCAAAACCTTGGCAATCAACACCCTGTCCCGTTCGGTCGGCGGTAAGTTCAGCCGCATCCAGTTCACCCCGGACCTCCTGCCTGCCGATTTGACCGGTACGCTGATCTATTCCCAGAAAGAAGGCAGTTTCGAAGTACATAAAGGACCCGTTTTCGCCAACTTCGTCCTCGCGGATGAAATCAACCGAAGCCCGGCCAAGGTCCAGAGCGCCCTGCTGGAAGCCATGCAGGAACGCCAGGTGACCATTGGCGACGAAACCTTCAAGCTTCCGGATCCGTTCCTGGTGATGGCGACCCAGAACCCCATCGAACAGGAAGGAACCTATCCGCTGCCTGAGGCGCAGGTAGACCGTTTCATGCTGAAGGTGGTGGTGGACTATCCCAAGAAAGAAGAAGAGCGCATGATTGTGCGTATGAACAATACGGGCGAGTTCCCGAAAGCGCAGGCGGTCGTGTCTCCGGAAGACATCATCCGGGCCCGCCAGGTGGTGCGCGAAGTCTATATGGACGAGAAGATCGAGCGGTACATCGTGGACATTGTCTATGCCACCCGTACCCCGGGCGAATATGGCCTGGGCAAGCTCAAGGACCTGATTTCCTACGGCGGTTCGCCGCGTGCCAGCATCTCGCTGGCCATGGCTTCCAAGGCCTACGCCTTCATCAAACGCCGCGGCTACGTGATTCCGGAGGATGTCCGCGCCGTCTGCAACGAGGTGCTCCGTCACCGCATCGGCCTGACTTATGAGGCCGAGGCTGAAAATGTGACGCCCGAGGAAATCATTGCCGAAACGTTGAACGCCGTCATCGTCCCGTAACCATGGCGGAATCCCGTGCGACAGACCTGCTGAAAAAGGTCAGGAAAATAGAAATCCGCACGAGGGCCCTGTCCCACCAGGTCTTCGCGGGAGAGTACCATTCTGCGTTCAAGGGACGCGGTATGGCTTTCAGCGAAGTCCGTGAGTATCAGTATGGTGACGATGTGCGGAACATGGACTGGAATGTTACCGCGCGCCTGCGTGCACCCTATGTAAAGGTGTTCGAGGAAGAGCGGGAAATGACGGTGGTGCTGCTGGTGGACGTGAGCCGCAGCGGCGCATTCGGCACCCGGGTCCAGACCAAGCGGGACATGCTGGCGGAAATCGCAGCCGTGCTGTCCTTCTCGGCCATTCTGAACAACGACAAGGTGGGCGCCCTGCTGTTCAGTGACAAGGTGGAGCTGTTCATCCCGCCCAAAAAGGGACGCAGCCACCTGCTGCACATCATCCGGGAACTGCTTGAATTCCAACCGGTTTCCGGCGGAACCGATATCGGGGAAGCCCTTCGTTTCCTTACCAACGCCCTCAAAAAGAAATGCACCGCCTTCCTGCTGTCCGACATGCTGGATGCCGATGCGTCCGGCGCCCTTCGCTACGAGGATGCCCTCAAGGTGGCGGCCGGCCGGCACGACCTGTCGGTCATCAAGGTATGGGATCCGCGCGAAAAGGAAATCCCGTCCGTCGGTGTCATCCATGTGGCCGATCCGGAAACGGGGGCCGATGCGTGGGTGGACACTTCCCGCCGGCGGGTGCGCCGTGCCTATTCCGACTGGTTCGCCCGGGTGGGGGAGAACGAGCGCAAGCTCTTCAACCGCTACCGGATCGACCATGTGGATATCGCCACTGATGAGGATTATGTAAAAGGCCTGATGGGCTTTTTCAAGAACCGTTGATATGAAGAAATTCCTATATATAATCGCGTTCGCGGCCATAGCGCTCCTGGCCCGGAGCGAAGTGATTCCAAGAGACGGATCCTTCCTCCGACAGCTTCAGAAGCGCGATTCCGTGCTGATTGCCGACCAACTCCGGTACGGCTTTCTGCTGGAAGGAGTGGAGCCCGGCACGCAGATCGCCCTGCCGGATCTGTCCAAGGGGCTGATGGACAGCGTGGAAGTGGTCTCTTCCTGGCAGGCCGATACCATCCGGCGGTCCCGCAAAGGAGGTCCGTGCGACATTGAGGTGAGCGCGGTCATCACCGCCTTCGACGAGGGCGATTTCCTGCTGCCGCCCATCGTGGTGGCACGCCGCCTGCCCGACGGCACCGTGGATACGCTGGCCTTCAATCCCAAGCTGCTTTCGGTGCGCACCATGCCGGTGGATACGGCTACCTTTGTCCCGCACGACCTGAAGGGACAGATCCGTTATCCACTCACGTTCAAGGAGATCCTTCCGTATATCCTGGCTATTTGGCTGCTGGCCCTGGTGGTCATCACCATCGTCTGCCTGGTTATGATGCACAAGCGCAAGGAAGCCGGAGTGGTCTTCCACGAGCCCGCCTACATTATTGCCCTGCGCAAGCTGGATAAACTGCGCGGAGACAAATTCTGGGCCCCCGAAAAGCAGAAGCAGTTCTATTCCGGCATTACCGATACGGTGCGCGAATACATGGCGGCCCGGTACGGGATTGACGCCATGGAGCAGACGACGGATGAAATCTTCTCCGCCCTGAAGGGGAAAGAGCTGTCGCCGGAACTCTTCCTGGAGATGAAGGACCTTTTCGAATTGTCTGATTACGTGAAATTTGCCAAGCATACGGCCACCCGCGAGGAAAACGCGGCAGCCATCCCGGCGGCGGTACGGTTCGTCACCGAAACCTGGCAGGAACAGGAACCGGTAGAGGAAGGAGGAAAGTAGCCTATGGTCTTTGCAAATCCCAAGTTATTGTGGCTGATGGTGGTTCCGGTCCTGCTGGCGGTGCTCTATATCTACCGCGAGCTGTCGGGCCGCAATCCGCGCATGGAGGTATCCACCCTGACGCCCTGGGTTTCCGGCGGCAGCTCGATCATGGCCTGGCTGCGCCATCTGCCCTTCCTGCTGCGTACGGTGGCCCTGGTGATGATTGTCCTGGCCCTGGCGCGCCCGCGCTCATCGACCGAAACCGAGCGGGTGGATGTGGAAGGTATCGACATCGTCCTGGCGATGGACGTTTCCACGAGTATGCTGGCCCGCGACTTCAAGCCGGACCGCATCAACGCCGCGAAGGACATCGCCATCGAGTTTATCGCCCAGCGGCCCAACGACCGCATGGGAATCGTGGTGTTCGCGGGTGAGAGCTACACCCAGTGCCCGCTGACGACCGACCGCGCCACCCTCATCAACCTGATGAAGGAGATTTCCACCGACCTCATCGAGGACGGAACCGCCATTGGCAACGGTCTGGCCACGGCGGTGGCGCGCCTGCAGGATTCCGACGCCAAGAGCCGTGTGGTGATCCTGCTCACCGACGGTGTGAACAACAGCGGTGAAATCACGCCCGCCACGGCGGCCGAAATTGCCAAAACCTATGGGATCCGGGTCTATACCATCGGCGTGGGTGCCAATGGTGAGGCACCGTATCCGGTGATGACCCCCTGGGGCGTGCAGGTGCAGAACGTGAAGGTGGAAATCGACGAGAAACTGCTTTCCACCATCGCCGAGACCACCGGCGGCAAGTATTTCCGGGCCACGGACAATACCAAGCTTGCCGAGATTTATTCCGAAATCAACAAAATGGAGAAAGCCAAGACCACGGTGGATTCGTTCCCGGTCTATAAGGAACTCTTCGGCCGCTACGGGGTGATTGCCCTGGTGTGCCTGCTGCTGGAGTTCTTGCTTTCTGCCCTTATACTCAGACGTTTGCCATGAACCTGGTTGTATTTTCCCGTCCCGTTTTCCTGTACCTGCTCCTGCTGGTGCCCCTGATGCCGCTTCTCTATGGCATCGGCCGGTATCTGCGGGTGCGCC
>CADCCI010000006.1 GCA_902799895.1 uncultured Bacteroidia bacterium
TTCTGCTCTCCGGGGAGATTCAGCACCAGCTCGGTGTTGCTGGATTCCGTGACGACGGCAGCATACGGATACACCGCCACGTAAGGGCCTACGGCAGGAGCCTCTCCGCTGAATACGGCCTCTTTGGAATCGGCCGAAATCTTGTCGGCAGAAGTGGTAAACGGATGCCCGGCCGTACCGGCCACCTGGGCAGCGGAACGCACCCAAAGCTGGTCTCCGGGCTGCCACAGAACGGGTCTTGTGGAGCCGGACAAAGGACCGAGGGTCGTTTTGGTCTCGATCACCTTTGCGGTGATGGAAATCGTTGCGTCATCGGTGGAAGGACCCGGTTCCGGTTGATCCTTTTCATTCGCGCAGCCCAGGATGAGTGCAAGCATCAATCCTGCTATAATAAATTTGTTATTCATGTTATGTGGCTATTAACGAGGTTATTCAGCTTTGTTCCGCACGCAACGGAGCGGAGCGGCAATGCGGTAACTTACTTTGGTACCGTTGCAGGTATAATCGGTCGCAGAACCCTTGTTGGTCATGGGCATCAGGCCGTAGAACTGGACATTCTTGATGCCGCTGGAAGGATCCGTTCCACTCTGGTAGGAGATGGACGCAAAGGAAGAGCCGCAGAACATACCAGAGGAAAGATGCTCCTTGTAAGCGGACATATAGCCCATGAAGGTTCCGGAGGTCTTGGTCACATCGATAATGGAAATGGCACCGAATGCGTCCATCTGGAAGCCGTCCTCGTTCAAAGCGGCTATGTAGCATTCCGATCCACTGTAATAGGGAGCCGTGGTGACGGTCGACAAACCTGCCACCTTGCCCACCAGGTTCTGGATATCGGCAAGCGTAGGAACGTGCCAGCCGGTAGGACAAAGGCCCTGGGCGCCTTCCAGCCCCTTGGCCTGGGCTTCAGAAACAAGGTCGCCCATCTTTAATCCAAGGGCCACTTCCGCCTGATAGAGATAGCCGTTGGCCGCAATGGTTGCAGCGTTATTGGCAAATTCGGCCGCGGACTGGTCCGCGTTGATGCGGATAGGCGCGAAAATGCCGGCGGTTACGGCCGTCAAGTCGGTGGAAGCGGTCATGCCCTCGGGCAGATAGGCCAGGTTCTGGGCCATCCACCACTTGCCGTCTTTCAGCTTGGCCACCTTGTAATCGGTCCCATAGTAGGTGAAATAGTTCTGGTCCAGGTGCTCCACAAAATCGGCCGACGGCGGATTGCCGCCCGGTTCCAGTTCGCCGCCGTCTTCCCAATTGTCAATGGCTCCCGAAAGGGTCACTTTCAGGCCGTCGGGATTCACGACAATCCCCACCGAGTACTGTTTTCCGGCCTGCAGCTGGGCTTCGGCCAGATATTGTACCGGAAGCGACAGCTCCGATTCCACCTTTACGTTCAAGGCCACGGTCTGGGGCGGCAAAATCGCGTACCAGGTCTTCTCGGCGGCATTACGGGCCTTCACGGGCGTTACCACGGCAGAAGGATCCACCGTAGCAGTGAAATCCTCCGAAAGCGTGGCAGCCAGGCGGGCGCCGCCCACGGTAATGCCGGTAATGGTCTTTCCGGAATTGTTCTGCACCTTGAGCACCAAGCGGGTCAGGCGGTGGGTAAAGACCATCGCCACAGCACTCGAAGAAGGAAGAACGCCGGTTTTCGAGGCAGCCAGGAAGTCCGAAGAAGAAGTCCCGGCCGACTGGTCGGCCTGCACGGTGAACGACGTGGGAACGCCGCCTTCCTGCCAGGGACTATACGCCGACAGCGAGGCCGCATCCGATCCCTCGGCATACCAGACCAGCGAGCCGCTGAAGCTGGTACCGTCAAAGACCAGTTTCTCGTTGGTGGCATAGACGCCAGACTCGCGGGAAACCGTCAGGCCGATGGCGTCACCGTTTTCAAAATCCGTCTCCGTAGCCCGCGTAATCACGGGTTCAACCTGTATCGGGAGGCCGGCGGCCGAAGGTTTATCGGTCCGTCCCTCGTCTCCTTTTCCGCAAGCACCTGCCAGCAGGGCTCCGGAAACCATCAGGATAATCGAATATTTATTCATATTTTTCAGAAATTAATTCCACATTGTAGGGTTGCACTCTTGCGGTCTGAACCCGGCAGGACCTCGATTTGGAAGCCGTGCATCCAGGAGGCTTCCGCCCCCAGGAACAGATGCGTCACAGAGCCCAAGGCAAATCCGTACCGCACGGACACCGTAAGCCCGATACGATCGGCGGTCATGTATTCCATCCGGCGCACCCAGTCGCCCTCCAGGCGATAAGGTTTTTCTACGGAAACCGACGGGTCCACATTTCTCAATCCGGGCTGATCGGCCTTCCCCCCTGCATAATCCACCTTCGCACCCACTTGGAAACGCCCGAGCGGATAATTGACGGCTACCGAGCAGGAATAAATGTCCACGCCCAGCGAGTCCGCGTACGGATAAAGCGGAGTAGCCTTTTCGGTAATCCAAGTCCGTTTGGCCGATATCGACAGGAACGGGAGAGACCTGGAGGAATGGTCGTAACGGAACTGGACGCTGCGGGTATGCCGGCGGGAAAGTTCCTTGGGATCGTCGGTATACGAAACGGGGGTCACGACACCGCCCGAATTCTCGCGGTCTACGACAAACTCGTTCAAGTGCTGGAGATTGCTCTTCAGTTCCAACCGGAAGACTCCCCTGTAATTGTACTTTTCTACAAGATACGTGAGCCGGCCAATGAACTGCTCGCCCGGGAACCGCATCCAGATATAGCCTTTTTCGCCCACTTCGCCGAAGCTGCGGGTATAGGCGATTTCGCCATACAGATTCTCCTCATACGAGCCCTGGATGGCCCCGCCCCAGGTCTGCTCACGGACCGGGAAGCGGTTTACGCCCGCCTCGGCCAGGTGCACGCCGTCTCCGTCCCAGACCTCACGGGTGCCATACATCATTCCCTTGTCCAGGAAGACATCGTAGGTTTCACCGGAAGCACCCAGCTGTTCGGCCTGCACGCTTTCGCTCTTGCTGCGGTAATAGCCGTTCAGGCCGATGTGCAATTTCCCCTCCGGTCCGAAACTGTATTTCACGGCCGGGAGGACGGTAATGTCCTGGTAGTAATTGGTATGGCGGAGGTCCTTGCGCTTGGCATAGTTGTCGGCCTCGAAGCGGACCTTTCCGCCCACGGTCCACCGCTGCGAAAATCCCCAGGCAAGCCCACCGTCGAAGCAGTAGGTCTGCAGGGTCTTGGGACCGGGGGTAAACTCCATCAAATCAAAGGGATAGAGACCCGGATGGACAAACATGGACCGCATCATATCCTTCCCTTCCTTCTGGGTGAACGAGAAATTTCCCGCCATGGACAGGGTTCCCTCGTGGACCTCGGTTCCGGCCCGGATACCCGTCTTCCAGAAGGACGCGGCCTCGTAGGCCGGGCGGAAACCGCCGTTTTCCACGGACCCGAACAGCATGGCCGACGATTGCCGCGCCGGATGCTCCCCGACCCGGATTCCCGTGATGTTGTCCCCGTCTTTCCAGGGATTCACCTGGGCTGCAAGCGACCACGCCGCAGCCAACAGGAGGCTAATTGTGCAAAGACTGCGTGTCGCTTTCATAAAAATCATCGGTTGAATTGTTCGTATCTTTCAGGACCTCAAAGCCCTGCGCCTGCGTGGCCGCCTCGTCGACATGGCGCATCAGGCTGTGCTGCTTATAGGTATCGGATTGGATCACAAAGCCGGCATCCAAATCCGAAGGGAGCCGTTTCCGGTTTCCGGAGGAGCGGCCGTCGAACACCTCCACGGCATCCACGACCCACTCGAGCGGGATTTTCACCACCCGTTCCGTGCTCCCCGGTATCTGGGTGATGCTTTCGGCCTGGGCCACATATTCCGCCATCGTCATTCCCTTGGCGCGGAAAAGCAGGACGGTAGGCGACGAAATGGAGATGGAATAGGCATTGGCCTGCCCCGTCTTGATGACGATATCCATCAGCCGGGCCGACTGGATCTTATCGCCCGGAGCCGGATGGTAGGTGGGATTCGGGAAATATTCCGGATTGTACAAGGCAAAGACATCCTCGCGGTTCAGGTTCACCGAAAGCGGATACTGCCGGGTATGGTCGATGGCTCCGCAAAGCGCCACGATGGCATCGCCGCCCGGCGCGAGCGGGAAGTCCTGTCCTCCGCCCGGGAAACCGATGACCGCCTGGATGATGGGAGCGAAATCGATCCCTTCCGGCCAGGGGTTGTTGGCCGTGGCGTTGTACGGGGAAACCGTTCCCAGACAATAGCCGTCCAGATAGACGGTCTCGGCCGAATTGTTGTGGATAATCAGGTATTTGTCACTCTGCCAGGTTCCCTCCTGCGGGGCCTTGCTGCAGCCTCCCACATAGATTTCCTTGATCACCAGGGCACCGCTGATGGAGTGGAACAGCGGAACCGTACAGGACGCGTCGCCACCAAGGAGCTTGACCAGGCCGGAAGTGGTTCCATTAAAGATATGCTCACCGTGCCGGCCGGAAGCCGTTACCGCGTACAGTCCGTTTTCCAAGGTAAAGGTCGCCTTTCCGTGGAGGTCGGTCACCCCGGTATAGATGGTGGAGGAGACGATGTTGTCCGCCCGGACCGTAATGGGCATCCCGCTTAATTCGGAATACTCGGAAGGGAGGACCGTCGAAACGGTCAGCTTAAAGGTCCCGCCCTCATATGGTTCGCTCTTCATCTGAAGGCAACCCACTGCGCTCACAAGCGCCAGCAACAAAAACATTCCCTTTCTCATAGCTTGATGCGGCAGGTTAGTCCGTAATAAAAAGCCGGCGTGAAAATGGCCGCCACCCCGGTGGCATAGCTCTTCACATACGGACGGGCGTTGGTGAAATTATTGGCGAAGAAAGAGAAGGACACGTGGTCTCCTATTTCTTTGGTTATGCTCAGGTTGGCGCTGAAATACGGGTCGTAGCCGTCTGCGTCGAAGGTATAGATGTTGCCCGACTTCAGGAGCAGCAGGGAGAAGGCGTCGTCGGCCTTTTCCTGCTCCGTAAACGGATGTGTATTCCCGTCCAGGTCCATCCAGGCCACCGGCCAGAGGGCGCTGTAACCGTTGTCCAGCCGAAAGGCCAGCTGTTTCCCCTGGTACTCACTCAACCGCTGCGAATGGCGCAGCAGGGCAGCCTCCAGCCGGCAGGTAATCACCAGCCGGGCCGACGGGATATGCGTAATGGCCGTCAGGTTGACATCCAGGTTATCGGTCCGGAGGCCGTTCGACACGGTATTGCCGCCCGGGTAGATGCCCACATAATGATAAGGCTCCCCGCCGATCATGGTGCGGTTGTAATAACTATACAGGGTCTCATCTACCGTATAGGTATGGGTATAGGAACCGTCCAGCCGCAGGCGCGTACGGATGGCCCGGATTTCCGGGAAGTCGGCCGTCAATTCCACGCCGTACCGCTCCACGTCGCTGCCGTTCATCTGCATATCGGCACCCGCGAACGAGCGGCTGGCGTGCAGCACATCCATCGGCACGCGGTACCCGTCGGCATCGCGCATCCATACCTGTCCGGTCTGATGATCCACCAGCGGTGCGGGATCGTCCGCCGGCGTGAACCCGGCGGGAACGGCCATCGTCACATAAGAGATGGGCCGATAGGCTTTGCCGAACTTGTACGGGTCGTGGGTGACATTCCGCCAGAGCGAGAGGGTGATATCGGTTCCCAGGAACGAGGCATCCAGGCCGATTTCCGTGTTGTTGTTGCGCTGCCAGCGAAGATTCGGATTGGTGGGCGGATAATACGGCTGGGTAAAATAGACATAGCCCGAGTTCCCGTTCGGATAAGAGACACCGAAGGTCAGGATATCCCGGTACTCTTCTTCCGGATAAAGAATATAGAACGAGGGCAGTTTCTCGGTCACGCCCCATCCGCCGTGGATGGAGAGGTTCTTGGAGAGTTTCCACTTGGCGTTCAGACGGGGAGACAGGGTGGTCATACGGTCATACGCCGCCCCGCTGATCATGACTTTTTCCAACCGCAGGCCGGCCGTGAGGTCCAGTTCCGTCTTGCCCAGGGGCATCGTGAACCGGTCTTCGGCATAGACAGACAGGTTGTGCATATAGGGGAAGTCCGTGTAAGGACGCGGACGATAGCCGCTGGCCGCCAGAAGAGGGTCTTCATAATACTCTCCCTCACCTACGTTGCCGGTCGCCTTCCACTGAACACCGGCCTTGAGGACGCTCTTGAACCGTCCGAAATGGCGGAGCCAGTCGTATTTGAGCGAGGCGCTGTAGTCCAGTTCCTTGGAATCGATGATTTCATCGGAATAATAGGTGGGCGGGAGGGCATCGGCCAGGAAATAACCTTCCAGCTCGCTGTGGACCGCCGGGAGCGAGGACGAATTGGAATTATACGCATGGATGTGCGTCCGCTCGTCGTGGTAATAGATGTTCCCTTCCAGGCTGACATTGGTCACCCAGGATTTGTTGAGCAGCCAGACCAGCTTGAAATGCGGGGTGAGCATATTGTCGCGGATCTTCTCGAACTCGTCCTTGAACAGGTCCGGATCGCTTTCACTGTTCATTCCGCCGATATTTCCGGAGATGCCGGCTTCCAGGCGGAGTTTCTTGTGGAAGGTATTGCTGTAGTCGAAGGTGAAACTCCGACGGGTATAGGCCTTATATGGTGAGGAAAGTTTGGACGTGGCGCGGGCCCATTCGGCGCTCACATTCAGGGTACCGCCTTTTTCGCCCATGTCGATACCCTTCGATACCGACACCTCGTAGGTACGGGGATTTACCGAGAACGTAGCCTTGATGGGCGTACGACCTTTCCGGGTGATAATCCGGATGAGACCGCTGTTCAGGTCTCCGAATTCGGCCGACGGCACACCCGTCACCACCTCTACCGCTTCGATATTCTCCACGCCCAGGCCGCGGGTTCCCACACCCGCCAGCTCGCCCGTAGAGGCATTGCCGCCCAGGCGGACGCCGTCCACCTCTACCGCCGTACCGAAAGCTGCGTTGCCCGCCAGGGAGCCGCCTCCCCGGAGGACTAGCTGGTTATCCGTCGTCAGGTCCGGATTGAGGGTCTTTCCGCCCGGCAGCAGGGCGGCGATATCCGACACGCCCGTCATCTGCAGGTGATCCAGGGCGTTGCGGCCCAGGGTCCGCGTGGTTCCGGCCGCGTCATCGGACTTGCTGGCCGTCACCACCACCTCGTCCAGGGCGAGGGAATTCACCTGGAGGGTAAAGTCCACCTTGTCCCGGCTCACCGTAACGGTAAATTTCTCTTTCCGGGTCACATAACCCAGGCAGCCCACTTCCAGTTCATAAGTGCCCGGCTGGACGTTTTCCAGGACATAGCGGCCTTCGGCATCGGTCACCGCCCAGAGATAATTCTCGTCCAGTTTGACAATGGCACCGGGAATGGGCTCTCCCCCCTTGGCCTCCGTCACCGTACCGCGCAGAACCACGGTCTTTGCCTGCTGGGCAGACAACGGCACCGCCAGGCTGCAAAGCAACACGGCCAACAGGAATCCGATCTTGCCAATTCCTCTCATGAAACTAGGCTCCGGTGGAACGCTTGAACTCTTTCACCCAGACCTGCCGCTCAATGGCCTGGTCCAGGGAAATCATGGTTTCCGTAGATTGGATATACTTGATTTTCTGGATGGTGCTCAGCAGGATTTCCATCAAGTGGTCGTTATCCAGGCAATACACCTTCAGAAGAAGGGCGGCGCGCCCGGTTACAAAATGGCACTCCACGATTTCGGGGACATGCTTGATGGCCTCGACAACCTCGGGGTATTTGTTCGATTCGGAAAGGGACACGCTGATAAAGGCGCACACATTCAGCCCCAGCGCCTGGGGCTTCACCAACAGGCGGGAACCGGTAATGACGCCATTGTTTTCCAGGCGCTTGACACGCTGATGAATGGCCGCTCCGCTCACGCCACATTCACGGGCAATCTCCAGATACGGCATCCGGGCGTTCTTGACCAGGAAAGAAAGAATTTTCTGATCGACGGGATCAATTTGATAACTGGGCATAACTTACAGTTTATAAGGAAAACCTTTTATTCCGGCTACGAAAATAAAGAATTTCCTTATAAACTACAAATTACCCAGCTATAATTTTTTTACAGGTTTCCTCAGAAAGGGCCTCTAAATCCGTTCCCTTGGGGATTCGGTAGTTCTTTCCGGCATGTTTGATATACGGTCCGTAGCGGCCGTTAACAATTTGAATACCGCTGGCCGGGAACTCCTTCAAAACCGCTTTTGCAGACGATTTGGTCTTGTCTTCCGCTATCAATTTGATACTCTCTTCCAGGGTGATTTTCAACGGGTCCACCCCACGCGGAAGCGACACGTTGGTCGTGCCATATTTCAGGTACGGTCCAAAGCGTCCCTTGGTCGCAATAATCTCGATTCCCTCATACTGACCCACGGTACGCGGCAACGAGAACAGCTTTATCGCTTCTTCCAGGGTGATGTTCTCGATGAGCTGGCCCTTTCCCAGCGACGCATACTGGCGGCCGGGGCCGTCCCCTTTCTGGACGAAAGGACCGAACTGGCCGAACTTGGCCGTGTAAACATTGCCTTCCGAATCGGTACCGATGGTCCTGCTTACATTTTTAAAGCTGCGGTCCCGGATGGTCTCGTCAACGCGGCGATGGAAGGGACCATAGAAGTCAGAGATAACCTTGTTCCACGTCAGTTTTCCGTCTGCGATCTGGTCAAAATCCTTCTCCACATTGGCCGTAAAATCGTAATCCATGATGTTGCCGAAATGGCCCACCAGGAAGTCCGAAACCAGCATGCCGATTTCCTGCGGCAGCAGGCGGCCTTTCTCGGCGCCGACGGTTTCGTTCTTGCGCGAAGAGGAGATCTTGCCGTCCTTGAGCGTATAGTTTACAACGGGCTCCTTCACCCCATCTTTATCGCCCTTAACGATATAGCCGCGGCCGGTCGTGAGGGTGCTGATGGTGGGAGCGTAGGTGGACGGACGTCCGATTCCCAGTTCTTCCAGTTTTTTCACCAGGGTGGCCTCGGAATAGCGGGGCGGGGCGGGCGTGAACTTGCACTCGGCAGAGAGGCTCTTCGCTTGCATCGGCGTGCCTTCGAACAGTTCCGGAAGCAGGATTTCCTCCTCGGAAACTTCCTCATCGGTACTTTCCATATACACCTTCAGGAAACCATCGAACAGGACCTGGGCGGCCTGGACCGAGAAGAGCTCGCTGCGCTTGTCGGAGGCTACCTTGATGGCCGTGTTCATGACCTTTGCGTCGGCCATCTGCGAGGCCACGGTACGTTTCCAAATCAGGGAATACAGGCGTTTTTCCTGCTGGGTTCCCTCGATATCGGCGTTTTCCATATAGGTAGGACGGATGGCTTCGTGGGCCTCCTGGGCACCTTTGGAATGGGTCTTGAACTGGCGGGGATGGGAATACTCCTCCCCAAACTGGTCAATGATGAATTTCTTGGCCGAACCCAGAGCCAGGGCGCTCAGGTTGGTCGAGTCGGTACGCATATAGGTAATGAGACCGCGCTCGTAGAGCTGCTGCGCCAGGCGCATGGTCAGGCTCACCGGGAAACGCAGTTTGCGGGAGGCTTCCTGCTGCAGGGTCGAGGTCGTGAAAGGCGGAGCCGGGTAGCGGACGCTCTCTTTCTTTTCTACCGATGCAATCCGGTACGATGCGCCGATGCTGTCTTCCAGGAAGGCGCGGGCTTCTTCCGCACTCTTGAAACGCGTATCCAGCAAGGCTTTCACCGGGGTCTGCGTGCCTTCGGGGATGAAGGTCGCCTCTACCTTATAATAAGGTTCGCTCTTGAAGGCCATGATTTCCTTCTCGCGGTCCACCACCAGGCGCAGGGCAACGCTCTGTACGCGGCCGGCCGAAAGCTTCGGCTGGATCTTGCGCCAAAGGATGGGGCTGAGTTCGAATCCCACCAGGCGGTCCAGCACGCGGCGGGCCTGCTGGGCGTTCACCAGGTTCATATCGATGGAACGCGGGGTTTCTACCGCCTTCAGGATGGCGTCGCGGGTAATCTCATGGAAGACGATCCGCTTGGTGCGGGCTGCATCCAGCTCCAGCGTCTGCGCGAGGTGCCAGGAGATGGCCTCTCCCTCGCGGTCCTCATCGGACGCCAGCCAGACAGTCTGTGCGCCGGCGGCCAGTTTCTTCAGTTCGGTAACGGTTTTCTTTTTATCGGCCGGAACCTCATATTGCGGGGCGAAACCATGCTCTACATCCACGCTCAGCTTCTTTTCCTGCAGGTCGCGGATGTGTCCGAAGCTAGGCTTCACGACAAAATCCTTTCCTAAAAATTTCTGTATGGTCTTGGCTTTCGCCGGAGACTCCACTATCACTAAATTTCCCTCCATTTCTGGCATAATTTTTTCAAATCACGATGCAAAGTAAAGAAGAAACACGGCAATTATCCAAATTTTGTTTTTAAATTTGTGACCTATATGTATAGATGAACATAGTTCATTTTTTTTTGAAATTATTTTGCAATGACAGATACAACCCGGAAAAAGATCGTAAAGGGGTTTTGGATGCTCCTCTGCCTCCCGTTTGCCCTCCTCTTTTTCATGTTGCTGCTGGTCTGGATGTTTGCCGACATCCCTTCCTTCGAGGAACTGGAAAACCCGGACAGCAAGCTTGCTACGCAGGTAATCGCCCAGGACGGTGAGATTCTGACCACCTTCCATATCGAAAACCGGACCTTCGTTTCCTACGAAGAGCTGTCCCCCCATCTCGTCCACGCCGCCATTGCGACGGAAGACGCCCGGTTCTATCAGCATTCCGGCATTGATTTCGTAGGACTGGGCCGGGTATTTTTCAAGACCCTGCTCCTGCACAACACCAGCCAGGGCGGCGGTTCCACCATCACCCAGCAGCTGGCCAAGACCCTCTATCCGCGGGCCGATGTCAGCAGCAAGGTCCCCGGATGGTCCAAGGTGCGGATGGTGTGGATCAAACTGAAAGAATGGATCACGGCAGTCAAGCTGGAGCGGGACTATACGAAGGAGGAGATCATCGATATGTACCTCAACTCCATCTTCTTCGGCAGCAGCGCCTATGGCATCCGGTCCGCATCGGAAACCTTCTTCGCCAAGCTGCCCATAGACCTGACGGTGGAAGAGAGCGCCCTGCTGGTGGGTATGGTCAACAAGCCCACGCGGTACAATCCCGTCATCAACCCCGAAAAATCCCTCGCGCGACGCAACTTTGTTATCGGACAGATGTGCAAAGAAGGCTACATTACCAAGGCCGAACGCGATTCTATCCAGCAGATTCCCATCTCGCTGTCGTACCAGGTGCAGGACCACAATGCCGGCCTGGCTCCGTATTTCCGCGATATGCTGCGCCGGACGATGAACGCCCGCAAGCCCCGCCGCGGAGACTATCTGAACCGGGAAGATTTCAGCCGCGACTCCCTGCTGTGGGCCACGGACGACCTGTACGGCTGGCTGAACAAGAACGCCAAACCCGACGGCACGCCCTACAACCTGGACCGGGACGGCCTGCGCATCTATACGACCATCAATTTCAAGATGCAGAAGTATGCCGAGGAGGCCGTGGCCGAACACCTCGGGAAGGACCTGCAGAAGAGTTTCCAGGGAGACCTGAAGTATAAGCGCAACAAACCGTTCTCGAACGATGTGGATTCCGAAACCATCGACCGGGTCATGCGGCAGGCGCGCCGCTGGAGCGACCGCTATCGCCTTCAGAAAAAGGACGGCGTGAGCGAGACCGAGATCCTGAAAGGCTTCTCGCAGCCTACGCAGATGCGCGTATTCGCCTGGAACAAAAAGGGTTACATAGATACCACCATGACCCCGGACGATTCCATCCGCTACTACAAATCCATCCTGCGGGCGGCGTTCATGGCTATCGAACCGTCCACCGGTCATATCAAAGCCTATGTGGGCGGACCCAACTACCGGTATTTCAAATATGACAATGTGCGCCAGGGCGCCCGGCAGGTGGGCTCCACCATCAAGCCGTTCCTGTATACGCTTGCGATGCAGGAGGGCCTTTCGCCCTGCCACAAGGTGGTGAATGTGCCGCAGAGCTTTATCGTGGGCGAGGATACCTGGACCCCGCGCAGTACCGACAAGGCCGAATGGATTGGCAAGACGGTCACGCTGAAATGGGGCCTGACGCATTCCTCGAACAATATCTCGGCTTACCTGATGAAGCAGTTCGGGCCCGAGGCCATGGTGCAGATGATGCGCAAAATGGGCATCTCCAGCCACGTGGATGCGGTTCCCGCCCTGTGTACGGGTCCGGCCGACCTGTCAGTCTATGAAATGGTATCGGCCTACAATACCTTCCCGTCCAAGGGCGTGTATGTGAATCCGCTGTTCGTCACCCGCATCGAAGACAGCCAGGGCAACGTGCTCAGCGAGTTTACCACGGTCAAGCGCGAAGCCATTTCCGACCAGACGGCCTTCCTGATGGTCAACCTGATGCAAGGCGTGGTGAACCAGGGAACGGCGGGCCGCCTGCGCAGCCGCTATCAGTTGAAAGGCGAGATTGCCGGCAAGACCGGTACCACCAACGACAATGCCGACGGCTGGTTCATCGGTTATACGCCTACGCTTACGGCGGGCGTCTGGGTGGGCGCCGAAGACCGTCAGGTCCACTTCCAGTCCCTGGCGCTGGGCAGCGGCTCCAACATGGCCCTCCCCATCTGGGGCATCTTTATGAAGAAGGTGCTGGCCGACGGGACGCTCGGCATTAGTGAGAACGACCGCTTTATGGAGCCGGCCGGCATGGTGCTGGACCTGGGCTGCAGCGGCGGCGACGAGGATACCCAGCAACAATCAACCCATTCTGAACAGTATTATTTCGAATAAACCATGTCCAAGTACAAAGTTATCGCAGTGGTGTACGGCAGCGATTCCTCCGAGTGGGAGGTTTCTTGCCGCGGAGGTGAATTTGTCGCATCCCGCATCGACCAGAATGCCTATGATGTCTATGAGATTTTCGCCCGTTTCGGAAAATGGCAGCTGGTAGCCTATCGCAAACGGAACTCCATGCATGTTCCGCTGCCCGAAGGCTCCCGTCCCGAAGTGGACAAGTCCGATTTTTCCGTCAACGTCTTGGGCGAGAAGATCAAATTCGATTTTGCTTATATCGTCCAGCACGGAAAGCCCGGCGAGAACGGCTTGCTGCAGGGTTATTTCGAGATGCTCGGCATCCCGTTCAGCAGCTGCTCCTCCTTCGTGGCCACCACCGCTTTTGACAAATATGCCTGCAAGAGCTACCTGCGGGATTTTGACGGCGTGAACCTGGCGGCCGATTCCTTTATCCGCCGGGGAGATGACATGGATGCCTTTGTAGAGAAGGTTTCGAAGAAACTGGGTTATCCCGTTTTCGTGAAGCCGACCGATGGCGGATCCAGTTTTGGCATTTCCAAGGTGAAGAGCCGGGAGAAGCTGGCCGAGGCGGTGAATTACGCTTTCTCGGAGGGTCCCACGGTGATTGTGGAAAAGGCTGTCGTAGGTCGCGAGGTTACCTGTGCCGCGTATTTCGACGGGAAAGAAGTGGCCACCCTGCCGCTTATCGAGATTGTGACCGATAACGAGTATTTCGATTACGATGCCAAATACAATGGCAACAGCCGCGAGATCTGCCCCGCTCCCCTGGATGCAGATACCACCGCGCACGTGCAAGATGTGACCCGCCGGATTTATCGGCATATGGGCTGCAAGGGTCTGGTGCGCATGGATTATATTCTTTCCGACGAGGGCCTGTACTTCCTGGAAATCAATACCATTCCGGGTATGACGAATGCTTCGTTGGTGCCGAAGATGGTGCAGACGGCCGGCATGGATATGACGACCTTCCTGACCATTTTGATCGAGAATTCCTAATAATATGCTGCTGGCGGACTTTATCCGGCAGGGCACGGAGGCCTTGGCGGCCCTGTACCCGGAGCCGGAGGCCCGTTCCATCCTGCTCCTCCTGTGTGAGGAGCGGCTTGGCGTGTCGCGGCGCGCTTACCTGACAGATCCCGCGCTTGAGGTGTCTGATGGGCGCCTTTCGGCGGATTTGGCGCGGTTGGCGGACGGGGAACCTATTCAATATATATTGGAATATGCCGATTTTTATGGCCGGCGGTTCCGGGTTTCGCCGGCGGTGCTGATTCCCCGTCCCGAAACCGAATTCCTCTGTCATACAATCCTTTCGGACCAGCAGAAAGTCTCTCTAGCTGCGGGGACACCTTCCGGCGAGAGAGCATTTTCTTTCGTTTCTGTGAACGAGACGGAAGGTGCCCCCGCGGCATCGGAAGCCGCTGCACCGGTCCAAATTATCGATTTATGTACCGGATCGGGCTGTATTGCGTGGACGTTGGCGGCGGAGATTCCGGATGCGCAGGTGACGGGGGTGGATATTTCCCCGGAGGCGCTTTCCGTGGCGCGCGGGCAGGAGGTTGCGTGCCGTCCCCCGCTGTTCGTACAGGCCGACATTCTTGCCGACCCGCCCGCATCCCTTCCGGAGGCCTCGTTCGACCTCTTGACGGCGAACCCGCCTTATGTGATGGACCAGGAGCGGGCCGCCATGCGGCGGAATGTCCTGGAGCACGAACCGGCCCTGGCGCTGTTTGTCCCGGACGATGATCCCCTGGTCTTTTATCGGGCCGTAGCCCGTTGGGCCGGGCAGTTGCTGCGCCCCGGCGGCCGGGGTTACGCGGAGATCAACGCCCTCCTGGGTCCGGAGACCGCCGCCATCTTCCGGGAGGCCGGTTTTTCCGGTGTTTCTTTGCTGGAGGACCTTGGCGGCGCACCCCGTTTTGTGCGCTTCTTGAAAAAAGCCTGACTTTTTTATATAAAAACGCGGTTTTTCGTTCTGAAAAATCGCCCTTCTACCGTACTATATGGCCGTTTTTTGCAAATAGCCGTGTAAATTTAGTTTACACGGATAATCCTCTCCAACTTTGCAAAAAATATGACGGTTATGAAAAAGGTACTGTTTTTGGCTTTGCTGGCCGGTTCGCTGGCCGCTTGCGAGAAGGTCGATACGACCGTGAAAGAGTATGACCCGGTGGCTGTTCCGCTGGAAGATGTTGCCCGTATCCTGGCTGCCCTGCCGGTGGGATCAGAACAATGGAATGAGGTGCATACGGCCGTGCAGGCCTCTACCGAGAACGGCTATGATTCGGAATACACCCTGAAGGATTTGTTTACCCGGCCGGGTGCGGGTGTAGGAGCCGCCCCGGGAGCGAAATCGGCAAATAATGATTATACCCGGCCTATGCGGGATTGGATTGGGGATTATGTAAATGACTTGTTTGCCGCCACGAAGGCGTCGGAAACCGGCGAGGTTTCCCGGAGCGGTTACAACAGTGCCCAGGAGTACCTGAAAGCCCTTACGGAGTCCGATATCCAGATTTATTGGCCGTTCGAGGACCAGTGGGACGGCGGAGAGGCGCCGGTCATCACCTTCGACCCCGACGACGGCTCTTCCACAAACGTGGGCTACCTGCGCGAAAACGGCATCGTCCGGGAGATTCTGGTGGATGAGGATACCGCCCGGGATCGGCCGGTCTGGGTCGTGAATCGGAACGATGATGCGGCTTACAAGACCCTGGAGGTGCTCCGCCGCGAGAACCCCGAATGGGGCCAGGGCGGCGCCATCCATCTGAAAGGGGAGAATGACGACTCGTCCGTTCACACCCTGATACTCAAGGAGTTCACCGCCAAGCGGAATTTCGACGCCTGGTTCGCGGGGGCCAGTGAATTTTTTGTGAAGATTGGCTGTCTGGATGAGTTTACCGCCAGTACCGAGGCCGAGATGCTGCTGTACAGCCCCACCGTAACCGATTTCATGGTGGTTGTCAAACGCGGGCAGGTGGGCATCCCCGTTCCGTTCAATGCCATTTTGGTGTCGGACTGGACCGAACAGTTGTATGACTGCGCCTTCCTGATTACCGAGGACGATGGCGGTACCCGCACCACCTGGAAGTGCTCGGCCACGGTAAAAATCAATTCAAAAAGTTACGGATTCGATATCAATATTCCCTTCAACACCCGGGACGATATTGTCTGGCGCGGCCAGCTGTCAAGACGCTTCTTCGAGAACAACGCCAACGTCACCGGTCACTTTGGCGACGTGGACCTGGTTTTTGAGATTCTGTAGAAACCGTCATTTCGCAGCGGGCGCAGTCGAAGGTAAGCTGGAGGCGACGACCCTGGTTGGTGAGGAAGAGCGGGGCGTTGGTGCCGCTGCCGTGGTGTCTGGGACAAAGGCCCAGTTCGTATCGGACACAGTAGCGGGTGCGCATAAGTTCGGCATCGGGCCGATGCGTTTGTTCATAGGCCGGTTCGCCGGGGCCGCCGTACCGCTTTGAAGCCAGGGAATTGGACACATTGGCCTTGTAGGTATAGGGGTTGCACCCCGTCTCCGTTCCGGTCTTTCTGCCTTCCGGAAGGGGACGGCACCTGCAAGGCTCCCGGTCCAGGGCCTCGGCCAGGTCACGGCGCAGGGCATTCAGCCGGGCTGCCGGCAGCAACGGCAACGAAAGGGTCGCTTGCGGGGTGAACTGGAACTGATAGAGGCCGGTTTTCTTCGATAACTGCGTTTGGAGGATGGCCGCCATCCGGTCCTGGTTTTCCGCTTTTTCCCCTTCCGGGAACGGCACCGATACCCTCCTCCCGTCCTCCGTCTCTGCTACCAGCATTAGACCTGTTTCAGCGGCTCCCGATCCCTCCTCGTCACAGGAAATTAGGGAAAATGCTCCTCGGAGGGAATCGGAAGCCGCTGTAGCGGGGGTATCCTCCGGCGAGAGAGCATTTTCTTTCGTTTCTGTGAACGAGACGGAGGGTACCCCCGCTACGGCAGGAACCAGTGTCAGGCGGACGTCGAGCAGACGTTCGGGACGATTGGTCTGGAGCGCCTTTTCAAAGGCCACATCCAGGTTGCGGTACAGGACCGCACCCGGCTGTAGGCCGGACACCTGCTTGCACCGGATCTGGAGCCCCTCGCAGACATCGCCCCGGAAACCGGTAATCCCGTCACGCCCCACCACGGCAAAGCCATCGCCGCTGGACAGTTTCAGGTCCCGGCTGCGGGGACGCACCGACACCAAACACTCGCGGGCGTTCAGGGAACGCACCGAAGCCACTTCCCCGATACACTCGCCCACGCCCTTCGGGGTATCCATCGCCGCCCAGGGGCCGCGGAGGCCGTCCAGATACAGCTGGGTATAACCCCGGTTGAAGGTCTTGGACAAATCGGGTTCAAAGCCGCCCCGGACCGTTCCAAAGGAAGCCCGCCGCCACTGCCGGGGCTGGGCCGCCACCAGGGCGTCCAGGACCCGGGAATAGGCCCGGACCACATTGCAAACGTAGGATTGATTCTTCAGGCGGCCCTCGATTTTGAACGAGCAGATGCCGCCGGCGGCCAGTTCTTCCAGCCGCTCGGACAGGTTATAGTCCCGTAATGAAAGGAGGGCCTTGTCCCGCAGGAGGACCTTGCCGGAAGCGTCCGAAAGGTCGTACAACGAGCGGCAGGCCTGTACGCAGGCGCCCCGGTTGGCGCTGCGGCCCGCCAGGTACTCCGACAGGTAGCAGTTCCCGCTATAACACACGCACAGGGCCCCGTGGACAAAAAATTCCAGTTCGCAGGAGACCGCGGCGCGGATGGCCGCCACCTCCTCCAAAGACAGTTCGCGCTCCAGCACCAGCCGCGAGAAGCCCAGGCTTTCATAGAACCGGGCCTGCTCCGGGGTACGGATGGCGCATTGGGTGGAAGCGTGCAGGGGAACGGTGGCACCGAAATCCAGGACAGCCAGGTCCTGGACGATAAACGCATCGGCCCCCGCCTCTTCCAAAGCAAGGAAAAGCCGACGGGCCTCGTCCAGCTCATCCTCGTACAGAATGGTATTGAAGGTTACGAACACCCTGGCCCCGAACCGGTGGGCATAGGCACACAGCCGCCGGACCTCCTCCACCGGATTGCCCGCCGCCTGGCGCGCCCCGAAGGCCGGCCCTGCGATATACACGGCATCGGCACCGCAGTCAATGGCTGCGATGCCGATATCCGCATTCCTTGCCGGAGCAAGGAGTTCGAGTTCCTTCATTACTTGCTGAGGGCGTCGATCATCTGCTTGGCCTGAACGCCAAGTTTGGGATCGTTGACCACCTTCTTATAGTTCTCGAGAGCTTTGGCCTTGTTGCCGGCACCCTGATAGAGGGCACCCACCGTGAAGGTAATGGCATTGGCATTCTTGGCATCCGGAGCCGCGGCCAGGTACTGCTCGAAGTACTTGATGGCATCGGCGTTCTTCTTCAGCTGCTGGGAAGCCTGACCGGCCACCAGGTAAGCCTGGGCGTTCTCCGTGTATTCATTCACCTGGACGGCGGCAGCCACAGCCTCGGCGAATTTCTTCTCCTTCAGGTCGGCGGCCGCAACCTTCAGCAGGGCACCACCAACCACCTTCTTGGCATTCTCGCCCTGGCCGTTGGCCTCGGCGATGGCAAGGGCCTTCTTGGCCTCTTCAATCTGGCCGGAGTTGGCCAGGCACTGCACCAGACGGATGGAAGCGGGACCGTTGGTCGAATCGGCATCCAGCACCTTGCGGTACAGCTCGGCGGCACCCGCCAGGTCCTTGGCGTTGAAAGCATCGTTCGCAGCGTCCATATCCTTCATCAACTTAATCTGGGGAAGCAGGGAGGTAGCCTCTTCCTCAACCTCGCTGACAGCGTACTCTTTCGCAACGGAAATTGCAGCCTGGATACGCTCCAGGGCATTGTCATAATCCTTATTGTTGGACAATTCCTTGGCCATGGAAAGCATCACCGTAGGAATGGCCTGCTTGCAGTTTTTCACCAGATCCTCGGCCTCGTTACCGATAGCCGTTCCCATTTCATAGGCTTTCTGGAAATACTCCAAAGCCGCCTTTTTGTCGCCCGTGGTAAGCGCGTTGGCACCGTTGTTGTACATTTCAGTTGCCTGAGCCAGGTCCTGAGCGGACATGATACCGACAGACAGGAAAGCTGCTGCCAGTACAAGAATCATTTTTTTCATCATTACGTATAACTTGGTGTTTAACATTTTCTTTTATCGAACTACAAAAATAGTGATTTTTCTTTTTAATTTTGCATTATCGAACAGTATTTTTATGCGTGGCTTCCGATATATCCTTCTCTGTGTTGCATCCTTATGCCTTTCAATAATGATGCCAGCCCAGAAATTGACGCCCCTCCCCATCTCCTCCCAAATCTCGGCCGGGGCGCTTCCAAACGGCATTTCATACTACATCGTAGCCAACGGAACCAGCAAGGGTTCGGCCGATATCGCCCTGATCCAGAAGGGCGCTTCCGACCGGGAGGCCGCCCGCCTGCCGCTCCGCAGCATCCCCAATTTCCAGCAGCGCGCCCCCTATAAGTTTCTGGCCGATAAGGGAGTAGGCTATTCCCGCGAGGGATTCGTAACCGTCTCGTCCGATGCCACCACGTATCGGTTCGAACGGATTCCGCTGGGCGATTCGGGTGCGGTGGACAGCACGCTGATGCTGGTTTTCAACATTGCCGATATGTACGCCTACGAGCAGGCGGTGGTGGTGAGCGGCGATATCAACCCGGATGCCATGCTGCAGAAACTGACCCTCTTCTCCATGCTGGTATCGCCCCGGGCGGCCTTGCCGAAGGCCTCCGAGTACCAATGGGAACCGGCCGATTCCGCTATGTTCACCTTCCTGGACATTCCGTCGCGGACCTCGTTTATATCGGCCATGTACCAGTTCCCGCGAACGCCGGAAGAGAATATGAATACCGTGCAGCCGCTGGTGTCGCGCCTGTATTCTTCCCTGCTCCGGACCATCCTCACGAATCGAATCCGCGAACAGATGAGAACCCGGAACCTGCCCCTGTCGGGCATCGAATACGTCTATCGGAACAGCTCGGAAGGTCCTGGAAACGAGCATTATACCATTACGCTTCATACCAAGGCAGACTGCCTGGCGGACGCCGCGGAGGTATTGGGCCGGACCCTGGCCGCCCTGGACAGGAACGGAGCCAGTCCGGAGGAATACAAAGACGCAAAAGACGCCTTTACCTCCAACCTGGGCTCCCTGGAAACCCTCCGCTATAGCCAGAACGCCTCCTTCGTGAACATGTGCGAGTCGGCCTTCCTGTACGGCTCCAACCTGGCCCCGGCCAAGACCGTTATGGAATTCTTTGCCGGGCGGCAGATTCCGGCCGAAAAGGAACTTTCCCTGTTCAACAATTTCGTGAGCGCCCTGCTGGACCCGCAGGCAAACCTGTCGGTGGTCTGCATCGGAGACTACAAGGGCGGCTATGACCGGCTGAAAACCGCCTTCGATGCCGCCTGGGAGCATCCCGCCATCCCGGAGGACGAGCAATTCCACGCCAGCCAGGGGGATACCCTCTCGCTCGTGTCCTTTGCCACGAAAGTCAAACTGAAATCCGAACAGGCCGAACCCATTTCGGGCGGCAAAATCTGGATGTTTTCCAACGGGCTGAAGGTGGTTTTCCGGCAGATGCCCACCCAGGGACGCATCCGATACTCGCTGATGATCCGCGGCGGCTATGCCTCCGTGCCGGACCTTTCCCGAGGCGAAGGTGCCTTCGTGGGCGACCTCCTGGGGCTCTCTCGCGTGGGAGGCAGGTCCTGCTATGATTTCCGTAAGATGCTGTCGTCCAACGGTATCACTATGAAGTCCACGGTGTCCCTGTCCGATTTGCGCATCAGCGGAAGCGCCCCGTCCAACCGGATGCAGCTGGTGCTGCGGAGCCTGCTCTCCGTTGCCAACCTCCGCCAACCCGACCCGGATGCGTTCGCCTATTACAAACTGTGCGAGGCGGTCCGCGAGGAGGGGCAGCGCGGCGAGACCGAGGGCATCCGCACCGCCATCGACCAAATCATGTTTCCGGACTATCCCTACTCGCCCTGGCGCGATGTGAAAGCCCTGCGCGACAACCTCCCCGATCGGGCGCAGCTGTATTTCAACGACCAGTTCAGCCGGGTGAACGACGGGGTGCTCACCATCATCGGCGATATGAACGAGGAGTATCTGAAAAAGATGCTCATCAAGTGGCTGGGAGCCTTCCGGACCACTGGAACGGGCTTTGCCCCCCGCCCCAAGATCCAACAGACCCTGCGAACGGGAACATCGACCTATATCGTGGATTCCAACGACCTGGACGACGTGTACGACGGCAGCGTGAATGTGTTGATGAGCGCAGCCATCCCGTTCAGCACAGACAAATACATGGCTTTCAAGATGGCCGGATACGTTTTGCGGAAGTCCATTGTGCGCAACCTTGCCGATGCGGGTTATTACGTGGAGATGCAGGACGATGTGTCCCTGTATCCGCAGGAACGGATGGAAATCCTCATCCGCTGCAAGGCGGCCGATCCGCGGGGACTCCCGGCCGATATGGTTTCGGCCACGCCGCTCACCGTGCTGGACCTGGTGCGCCGGGCCTTGGGCGAGGCCACCGGAAAGTCCCTCTCCAAACAGGAACTCACTTCGTATAAGGACCTGCTGAACAATTACTTCCTGTCTAACAGCAACCGGCCGGACTTTGTGGAGCAGTCCCTGCTGCTGCGCTATTCGGAAGGGAAGGATATGGTGACCCGCTACCGCGAACGCATCAATGCCATTACCGCAGAGAATGTGCAAGCCATCCTGCAGGCCCTCCGGAAGGGGTGCAACATTGAATACGTGGTAGAATGAGTGCGTTCGGGACCATTATCCAGATTGGCGACATCCTGGTTTCCGAGGATGTAGTCCTGGAGTACTTCGCCTGCGATTACGAGCGGTGCAAAGGCTGCTGCTGCGTGATTGGGGACAGCGGGGCGCCGTTGGAAGAATCCGAACCGGCCGAACTTGAGCGCTGGTATCCGGTCTATTCCGCCCTGATGCCCGCCGCCGGGAAGGCGGCCGCCGAAAAGGCCGGCTTCTTCGAGGTGGACCGGGATGGCGACCTGGTAACGCCGGTGGTGAAGGGAACGCCCGGAAAAGAGGAGTGTGCCTTTACCGGATTCGAAGGAGACGGAAACTGCTTCTGCACCATCGAACGGTGCTTTTTTGCCGGAACCTGTGGGTGGCGCAAGCCCATTTCCTGCCGCCTTTACCCCATTCGCGTCACCAAGCTTACCGGCGGCGGAAAGGCCCTCAACCTGCACCGATGGGCCATCTGCAAGGACGCCTTTGAAAAAGGCCGGCGCGAAGGTATCCGCGTGTATCAGTTTCTGCGCGAACCCCTTACCGACGCCTTTGGCTCCGACTTCTACGACGCCCTCTGTGCCGCCGCGGAACATGTTATCAACCAGAAATAATTGTTATCTTTGCGAAAAATACGGCCATGACATACCTGCGACGCGCAATTAAGTCTTTCTTTTATTATTGTATCCTGCTGACGGTAATCCTGACGGCGCTGGTGCTGCTGCATGTGACGGAAGCCGATGTGCAGACCCTGTTCCGCGGCGGATGGACGTCGGTGGGCGAGATATTGCTTCTCTTTGCCATCGTGTCCGCCATCTACCCCCGTTTCGGCTATACGACCAAGGAGGCCCTCTTGCCCGAAGGGCAGGCGGCCGTCGGTGAAAGCGGCGAGCGGGAGGTGCTGATAGAGGTGATGCAGAACCGCGGATACAAACTGGAGGAGGAGGGCGATGCCGTGTGGAAATTCCGCCTTCGCAACACGGTGAACCGCCTGTCCCGGATGGCCGAGGACCGTATTACCATCACCCGGACCCCGTCCGGTTTTTCCCTGGAGGGACTGACCAAGGATGTGGTGCGCCTGGTGCACGCCATTGAGTATCGATTTGTTAATCATTCATCGACCTTATGAATAATTTGAAAACCGTTGCGCGTTTCCGGGACGCCATGAGCGCCCATATCTGCGCAGGCATGCTGAATGAGAACGGCATTCCGGCCGCCGTTTTCGGCGAGAATTCCTCGTACATTTCCCTCAACTATATCGATGAGCTGGAAGTCAAGGTGAATCCGGAAGATTATGACCAGGCCCTGGCCCTTGTCAACCAAAAAGACTAAACCATTAATATTATATCATTATGACAGAAGATCCGCTGGAGCGCATTGCGCGCCAAGAAAAAGAAAAGAAAAACACCGGTTTGAAGGCAACGACCTGGATTCTTGCGGTCATCGCCCTGGCCCTGGCCGGTACGCTGATGTATATCTGGTACCAGAAATCGCAGCTGATTAGCGATTTGAACGTAGAGAAGCAGGAACTGACCGAGCAGATGGTCGCCCTGCAGAACGATTACGCTACCCTGAGCTCCGATTACGATACCATCAACTCGCAACTGGATTCTTCCCGCGAGGAAGTGGCCCAGCTCATTGACCGCATCAAGAAGACCGACGCCACCAACCGCGCCAAGATGCGTCAGTATGAGAAGGAACTGGGTACCCTGCGTTCCATTATGCGCAACTACATTGTCCAGATTGATTCGCTGAACACGCTCAACCACAAGCTTACCGCCGAGGCGGCCGAAGCCCGTCGCGATGCCGCTGCCAGCAGGGCCGCGAACGAAGAGCTGAACAAGCAGGTCGAGAGTCTCGCCGGACAGGTTGCCGCCGGTTCCGTCATCAAGGCCCGCGGCTTGAGCATGCAGGCGTACAACCATTCTGACAAGGTGACCGACCGCAGCAGCCGGGTGGTCCGCCTGCTGACCACGCTGAGCCTGGTAGAGAATGACCTGGCTCCGAAGGGTCCCGTCCGGGTGTATATCCGTGTTAAGGATCCCGAAGGCATCCTGCTTACCAATAGTGTCCAGACGTCGTTCAACTGCGGCGGCGAAGCCTTGCTGGCTTCGGCTTCCCGCGAGGTGGATTACGAGGGCAAGGAAGTGGAACTGAGCATCTATCTGAACGACATCCCGTCTTTCACGAAGGGCATTTATACGGTGGAGGCTTATACGGAGCAGGGCTTGCTGGGCCGCTCCGAGCTGATGCTCCGTTAGTGACATGATTTACCTGCACGTACCCTTTTGCAGGAGTTTCTGCACGTACTGCGGGTTCTATTCCGAGACGGTTCCCTGCCGCAAGGGCGGCGGGGAGCCGGTTTTTGATGCCTATGCAGAGCGGGTTTGCCGGGAGATTGAGGAGCGGCTGCCGGACTTCGTGGCGGCGAATGGCCTTCCGGTGAATACCCTCTACATCGGCGGCGGCACCCCGTCCGTCCTTCCCGCAAATACCCTTCGCCGTATCGTCAACCATCTCCGAACCGTTCTTTCCGGGTCGGCTGTTGACCACGTCGTTACAGAGAACGCCTCACCGGACGGCCATGCAGCCTCCCTCGTCGTCTCAGAAAACGAGGGAAAATGTTCCTCCGAGGGAGGCTGCATGACCTTCGAGGAGTTTACGGTGGAGGTGAATCCGGAGGATGTGGTGGAGAAGGGTGTGGGGTATGTGCAGGCGCTGGGGGAGATGGGCGTGAACCGGATCAGTATGGGGGTGCAGAGTTTCGATGACGGGATTCTCCGGTGGATGAACCGCCGGCACGATGCCGCACGGGCGCGGGAGGCGATGCGCATCCTCCGGGAAGCGGGGGTGCGGAATGTAAGCATCGACCTGATTTTCGGACTTTCGCAATTGACCCACGCGCAGTGGGAAGAGACCCTGGATGAGGCCCTTGCGCTGGAACCGGAGCACCTTTCGGCCTACCAGCTTTCCATCGAGGAAGACAGCGCCTTGGCCGCACAGGTTGCCAAGGGGCAGTATACCGAGGCTTCGGAAGAGGCGTGCCGGCGGCAGTATGATCGCCTGTGTGAACGGCTGGCGCAGGCTGGCTTCCATCATTACGAGGTCTCTAATTTCGCCCGTCCCGGTTTCGAGGCCGTGCACAACAGCGCCTATTGGCGGCGCATTCCCTACCTTGGCCTGGGTCCCGGGGCGCATTCGGCTTATGCCGGGGACCCCGAAGAGAGGGGGACGGTGACGGTCCGGTCGTGGAACAGCTGTGAGAGCGTTGACTGGAAAGAGGCCGGACGGGAGACGCTTACCCTGGAACAGCGGCAGGAGGAAACCCTGATGCTGGGACTGCGGACTGCCAGGGGGCTGCCGGAGAGCTGGCTGCGCGCCTATGCCAATGGGCAGGCCCTGGAACGGCTGCTGGCCGCAGGGGCCTTGGAAAAGGGGCTGGAGGGGACTCTTCGGATTGCCGAAAACTTCTTCTTTGTGTCGGACGAAATCATTGCCGAACTTTGACGTCCTTTTTGCAATCGTTTTCATGAAAACCCCGGACATCTGCCCGAAGATTTGCTCCTAAGAGTGGCTGTTTTACCGGAAATTTGCTATCTTCGCTATCCATAATCATCAAACTATGCTTCATCGCCTTTTACGGACTGCCGCCGTCCTCCTTTGCG
>CADCCI010000007.1 GCA_902799895.1 uncultured Bacteroidia bacterium
GTCGCGAACCGGCGGGCGAAGCCGATGGTGAGCACATCGTCCCGCAGCGTATCGTGAATGGTCACGATCTCCTTCGGCGAGTAGTGGTTGCCCAGGGACGGATCGGACAGCTTCTCGTTGATGACGTCGATGAGATGCCGCTTCAACTGTTTGCGGACGTTCCAGATCTCTTCATCGCCCACCTTGTAAATGCCTTCGAAACATTTTTTGTCGTAATGGTGCGTCTTGAATTCCTCACCGAAGACCTTGGCGTGGATGGCTTTCCATTCCTTGGCCGTCCACGTGGGATAATGCACGCCGTTGGTCACATAGCTTATATATAGCTCCTCGGGCAGATAACCCGGATAGAGGTTGGAGAAGATGTCGCGGGACACCTGTCCGTGCAGCATGGACACGCCGTTGACGTTCTGCGAAATGTTGGCAGCCAGTTTGCTCATGGAGAAGCGCTCTTCCGGATCGCGGGGATTCAGGCGGCCCAGGCTCATCATGCGCTCCCAGTCAATGCCGAACCGCTGCGGATAATGGCCGAAATACCGGCGCATCATGTTCTCTTCGAACGCATCGTGACCGGCGGGAACCGGCGTATGCGTGGTAAAGAGGGACGATCCGCGCACCACCTCCAAGGCTTCCTCGAAGTCCAGGTGGTCGTTCTGCATGTATTCGCGCAGGCGTTCCAGGCCGATAAAGGCGGCGTGACCCTCGTTGCAATGGTAGATGGTCGGGTTGAGACCCAGGGCGCGCAGGGCACGGATACCGCCGATGCCCAGCAGGATTTCCTGCTTCAGGCGGTTCTCCCAGTCACCGCCGTAAAGGTGCCAGGTAACCTGGCGGTCTTCGGCGCTGTTGGCCTCATAATCGGCATCCAGCAGGTACAAGTCCGTACGGCCCACCGCCACTTTCCAGATACGGGCGGTCAGGGTCCGGCCAGGGAAGGTCACCGTGGTCGTTACCCAGTTGCCGGACGCGTCCAGCACCGGCTCGGCCGGAATCTTCAGGAAGTTCTGGGCATCGTCCCGGGCCACCTGGTCGCCATGGGAGGACAAAACCTGGGTAAAGTAGCCGAAACGGTACAGGAGGCCAACCGCCACCAGGTTTACATTCATGTCGCTGGTTTCCTTGAGGTAGTCACCGGCCAGGATACCCAGGCCGCCGGAATAGATCCGCAAGGAAGCGTCCAGGCCGTATTCCATGCAGAAATACGCGATGGAAGGATCCTTCCGGTCCGCCTTCAGCGCCATGTAATTGTCGAACTCCTGCATCACCTTGTTATAGGCTTTCAGGAAATCTTTATCTTGTGCCAGGACCTTGAAGCGTTTCAGGCTCACGGTATCCAGCACGTCCATCGGATTGTGTCCGCTCCGGTGCCAGACATCCTCATCGATCAGTTTGAACAACGCTTTCGCATCCTCATTCCAGCACCACCACAAATTCTTGGAAAGGCGCTCCAGGCCGCTAATTTCAGCCGGGAGATGACGGGTAACCATCACGCTCTGCCAGGAAGGCTGGTTAACGGCAATTCTTTCGTAACTCATTCGTTTTTCTTAGATTTATTTTTTCTTCGTTTTCGTGACCGTCTTCTTTTTCGCGGGCGCCACTTCCGGCGTCGAAACCGTCAGGGCGTCATTCACGCGGATGATAAAGTCACTCAACACATTCATATAATTGATAAATGCCTCATAGGGCGTATCATACGGGTTGAAATACTTGTGCACTTCCCCATCGGAGAAGAATTTTGTGCACATGTAGTAAAAATGGTCGCTCTCCTGCAGGTGCCCGAAGTCCTCCCAGAGGGTCGGATTGTTCAGGATGGAGAGTTTTTCTGTCTGGGCGTAGAGCTTGTTGAAGGCATCCTGCTGGAGCTCATTGCCCAGCCAGGCCGTCACGTCGCGCTCTTCATCGGCCCAGGAGATGGTTTGCGGCACATCGATGGGTGCCACGGCTTTGTGCTTGCGGGCCGCCTGGGAAGGCGTGACAAACTCGAAGGTACCATCCTGCGTGATGGCCTCCGGCAGATAACGCATAAAGTCGAAAATGCCGCTGGAGGCAGCCTGGTGCTCCCCGAAGGTCTCGTAATCCATGAAGAGGTTGATGATTTCCCCTTCGGACTGTTTCAGCCAGGAAAGGTATTTCTCGGCCGTCAGGGGCCAGTCTTTCCAGCTCTTGTTCGAGAATCGGAAGGCGATGTCGTCGCTGAGCGAGTAGTTCCTCAGGAGGAGTTTCAGCTTCGGCTGCTCCGCGCAGGAATACACGTAGTCCGGACTCTTCCAGCCCATGATGTGGCGGGCGCCCTCGGTAAGCATCGTCTTGAAGCCCAGCTGATAAACCTGCTTGCCGATGCTGTCGGAATAGATCAGCTCCGTGTTGCGGAACACCTTCGGCGTCTGGCCGAAGAGCTGCTCCACCTGGGCCTTGTGCTTGAGCACCTGGTGGCTGAATTCGGCCTCCGAAGCCAGCGAGGCCAGGGAGTGGTAATAGGTCTCGGCCAGGAATTCCACGCAGCCGGTATCGGCCAGGGCGCGGAACGAATCAATCACTTCGGGGGCATAGCGCTCAAACTGCTCCAGCACGCTGCCGGAGAGCGAAAAAGCCACCTTGAATGCCCCTTTCTGCTGCTTGATGACATCCAGCAGCAACTGGTTCATCGGCAGATAGCACTTCTGTGCCACCCGCTTGAGGATGGTCCGGTCGGCAAAATCGTCATAGTAGTGGGAATCCTTGCCGATATCGAAAAACCTGTACAGGCGCAGCCGCGTGGGCTGGTGGACCTGGAAATATAGACAGACCGACTTTTTCATATGCTATTGTTTTAGTGCACTTTCATAAACTTTCTTCAATTTCGCCGTTGCGGCGTTCCATTTGAGGGTATTCACCTCATCGAAGCCCTGCTTGGCGGCGAACTTTGCCAAGGCGGGGTATTGGAGAAGGGCGTAAATCTGGTCCGCCATGGCATCGACGTCCCAGAAATCCACCTTAAAGGCATATTTCAGCACTTCGGCCGCACCGCTCTGGTGCGAAATCACCGACGGGACGCCCGTCCGCATGGCTTCCAGCGGAGAGATCCCGAACGGCTCCGAGACAGAAGGCATCACATACACATCCGACAGGGCGAACATCTTCTGCACATCCGCTCCGCGGAGGAATCCCGTGAAGTGGAAGCGGTCCGATATGCCCAGGCGGGCGACATGGCGGATGCAGCGGTTCATCATATCGCCGCTGCCGGCCATCACGAAACGGACACCGGTGGTGCGTTTGAGCACCTTCGCCGCCGCCTCGATAAAATACTCGGGACCCTTCTGGAAGGTGATGCGGCCCAGGAAGGTGACCACCTTGTCCCGGATGCCGCGTTCCACCTGCAGATTCTCCCGGCCGCTGAAATCCACCGCGTTGTGAACGGTTACGACCTTGGCCGGATCAATCCCGTATTTGTTGATGACGATGCCGCGTGTGAGATCGCTCACCGTCACCACCTTATCGGCTGCCAGCATGCCGCGCGTCTCGATGTCCAGCACGCGGGTATCGATGTGGTTCTCGTCGCCGCGGTCGTAGGACGTGGCATGGACGTGGACCACCAGGGGCTTGCCGGTCAGTTCCTTCGCCGCGATGCCGGCCATATACGTGAGCCAGTCGTGGGCATGGATGATATCGAATTCATCCCGGCGTTCCATGGCGATGGTACCGCCCACCATGGCGTAACGGGCCACTTCTTCCAGCAGGTTGGCCCCATATTTCCCGGAAAATTTGTATTTCTGACCGTACTGGATGCGGAAATCCTTCACCTGCCGGCGGCGTTCCTCCTCCACGATGGAACTGAATTCTTCCGGGTTGATATACGGGAGCATGTTGGAGCCAATGTGGATGAACTTGACCTTGTCCAGGAAATCCTCGACCGAGGTGGAAACCGTATCCACCGGCACGTCGCTCGCATTAATGATGGTGGCCGCTTCGGTATCTTCGTCACCCGAGGCCGACGGCATCACGAACAGGGTCTCCACCCCGTTGTATGCCAAGCCTTTGACGATACCGTAGCAGGCCGTCCCGAGTCCTCCGGCGATATGCGGAGGGAACTCCCAACCAAACATCAGCACTCTCATTTCATTTCCTCCTTATAGCGTTTGATGCGCAGTTCCACGGTGAGCAGGGCGGCAATGGCGGTCGCCGAGCAGATGGCGCCGTGCGGCTCGTGCGGCGGGTCTCCGTCGTAGAGCTCCGAGAAGGCGCCCACGCCGTGTTTGGAAAGATCTTCGGCAAAGCCCTTCACCAGCCACTCGGCCTTGTTCAGGAAGGCCGCGCCGCGCACCTTGAAACAGACATCTACATAGACGCCCAGCAGCGACGGACGCGTACATCCCTGGTGATAAGCCAGGTCGCGTTCGATCTGCGTGCCTTCGTAAACCCCTTTGTACCGCACGTCGCGCGGGGACAGGGTGCGGATGCCGCGACGGGTCACCAGCTCATTGTCCACCACCTTCAGGATGAGGGGGGCGAGTTCTTCGTCCACCGGCGAATACGTCATCCGGAGGGCATAGAGCATATTGGGACGGATGTCCATGTGACGTCCGTAATCATCTACGTAGTCGGCCAGCAGTTTCTGTTGCGGGTCCCAGAACACCTCCATGAAACTTTCGCGGGCTTTGTCGCGCACCGGCGTCCAGCGTTTCACGAATTCGCTGTCCTTCGGGCCGTACCGGTTTTCCATGTCGATGGAGAAGCACAGGGAATTGTACCAGAAGGAATTGGTTTCCACCTGGTAACCGGCACGCTCGGTAACCGGTTCCCCGTTGATATAGGCATTCATCCAGGACAGGGCCACGTGGTCCATCTGGGCCCAGACCAGGCCGTTGGGATGGAGGGCCACCTCTTTGCGGCGGCCGGGGCCGTAGCTTTCCACCACGCCCATCACCGTGGGGCCGTATTTCTTCCAGACCTTGCGGGGATCGGCACCGCATTCGATGTATTGCTGCAGGCAGTCGGCCAGGCGCAGCGGAGCCTCCACCTGGGTGGTCCGATGGAAGAGGCGCTCCTGTTCATCCTCGATGAGGTTGTCCAGGATCTCTTCGAAGGCGGCCTTGTCGTCGCGGGCATAGAGGGTCAGGCCGGGCAGGGTGTACAAGGTCTCGCGCAGAAGGCCCGTCGTCATCCAGGAGAATCCGGCGGTAATCTGCTTGCGGCCGTGGCGTTCGCGGACCAGCAGGTCGGCCCAGCGCACCAGCTGGTCGTGGTAGCTTTCCACATCCTGCATCTTGGCCTCGTAGGCAGAGAACTTGCGTTTCAGCTGGGTATGTTTCATCTCGTCCACCGAGGCGGAGAAAACCAGCGATTCTCCCGGTTTCAGCCGTGCCTCGAACGAGCCGGGGACGAAGAGGTCCTCTTTGCAGTCGAAACCGCGGCGGTATTCGTCGGAATAGGTAATGCCCTTGTACCAGCAGGGGCTGCTGTGGAAGACGGCCGACGAATCACTTACCTGCAGGTGCAGGTCCGGGAAACCCGGATACAGGCAGAAGCTCACGCCGCCGTCGCACTCATCGGCCTCGGTCCGGGCGTCGGCGTTTTCCTGCGTAAGGGCGTGAAGGTTGCGGAAGGCCAGGAAAGGCTTCAGCTCCAGCATCACCGGGGCCGGGGCCTCCAGCAATTCGTAGCGCAGGAGGACCTGGTCATGGTCGGGGGTAAGCAGGATGGTCTTCTGCAGCAAAATCTCTCCCACCCGGTACACGATACGAGGGATGGGATCCAGGTAGAAATCTACGATGTACTTGTGGCCGCGGGGTTCATAAATGTCCCCATAGCAATGAATGCCGAGATTGAACCGCTTTCCGTTAAGCACGAGGCTCTCGTCCAGCGACGACAGCAACAGGTGCAACGCTCCCCCAAACGCATCCACCGGAACGGACAGGAGGCCGTGATAGCGGCGCGTATTGCAGGTCACGATGGACGTGTTGCAGATTGCCCCCGTCTTGTTCGCGGAAATGATTTCCCGTTTGAGCGAATAAGACAGGTTCACCAATTCGGCCTTGTTGAACTTCAAATATGCCATGTCAATCGACTTTTTTCATCAACACCAAAGCGGTACGGGCGGGCAGGTACACTTTCAGCTGGCCATCCTGCGTCCAGTGAATCTCCCCGCGCTGAAGCCGTCCGAAGCCGCCGTAACGGCTGTCGTCCGAATCCAGGACCGATATATACAAACCATCCGGAACCGCTACTCCGTAACCGGTGTAGGATTCGACGGGATGAAAATTGAATGCAAAAATACAATTTTTCCTTCGGAAAATCAAAACATGATCTCCCTCGTCGGCTTTGATCAATTGGGGAGAATCGTCCAAAAGCGCCTGTTTTTTAAACAGATGCACCATGTCTTCATCGAAATTTCGCAATTGTCCGTAACGAAGGGAATCGTTGTCTTCCAGCGACCATTGGCGGCGGGCATAGTGGAAAGACCACCGGTTCCCCTCCCGCGGGAAATCGATCCATTCGGGATGGCCGAACTCGTTGCCCATGAAGGTGAGGTAGCCGCCTCCGCTGGTGGCCAGGGTCACCAGGCGGATCATTTTGTGCAGGGCCATGCCGCGATCTACCGTCAGGTTCTCAGAGCCGATGTTCATCGCCGTGTACATTTCCTTGTCCATCAGCCTGAAAATGATGGTTTTATCGCCCACGAGCGCCTGGTCGTGGCACTCGGCATAGCTGATGGTTTTTTCATCGGCACGCTTGTTGGTGAGTTCGTGCCAGATCTCGCCCATGCTCCACTGCTCGTCCGTTTTCTCCTTGATCCATTTGATCCAGTGATCGGCGATGCCCATGGCCATGCGGAAGCCGAAACCGATGCCTCCCTTGATGAAGGGAGCGGCCAGGCCGGGCATGCCGCTCACGTCCTCGGCGATGGTGATGGCCCCCGGATGGATCTCCCGGACCAGGAGGTTGGCCAGGGCCAGATAGACCACGGCGTTGGTATCCACGCCCTCGTTGAAATAATTGTCGTAACCGTTGAAGTCGCGGCCCAGGCCGTGGTCCCAGTAGAGCATGCTGGTTACGCCGTCGAAACGGAAGCCGTCCAGGTTGTATTCCGTCATCCAGAACTTGCAGTTGGACAGGAGGAAGTACCGGGTCTCGTCCTTGCCATAGTCGAAGCAGCGGGAGCCCCAGGCGGGATGCCGGCCCTGGGGACCCTTGTAGAAATACAGGTCCTCGCGCCCGTCGAAACAGCTCAGGCCCTCGGCCTCGTTGTCCACGCTGTGCGAATGGACGATATCCATGACCACGGCGATATGGCGCCGGTGCGCTTCGTCCACCAGGGCCTTGAATTCCTCGGGCGTACCAAAGCGCGAGCTCAGGGCAAAGAAATTGGATACCTGGTAACCGAAGGAGCCGTAATACGGATGCTCCTGCAGGGCCATGATCTGGATAACGTCATACCCCAGGGCGGCCACCCGGGGCAGCACATTGCGGCGGAACTCGTCGAAACTGGCCACCTTCCCCTCCTCCGACGCCATGCCGATGTGGCACTCGTAGATGAGCGGATGGGGCCGGCGGGCCGGGCGGGGATACTTCCAGACATAAGCCTGCTCCGGATCCCAGACCTGGGCGCAGAACACCTTGGTAACCGGATCCTGGACGCATCGCGTGGCGTACGACGGCAGGCGCTCACCGCCGCCGCCCGGCCATTCGATGAAGAGTTTATATAGTTCGCCATGGTTCAGGAACATCCCGTCCAGGCGCAGTTCCCACGTACCGCCGCCCAGGGGCGTCAGTTCATAGGCCTTTGTCCGCTTCCAGTTGTTGCATTCCCCAATCAGGTGGATGCGGACGGCATTCGGCGCCCATTCGCGAAACACCCAGGACCCGTCCGGTTCGCGGTGCAGGCCGAAATACAGGTGGTTGTTGAAGGCTTCGCTCAGCCGTCCGTCCGGCGCGTAGCGGTCCCGCAGGGCCAGGATGGTCCGGTGGCGGGCGTCGATTACTTCCTTAAACGGAAGCAGCCAGGGGTCGTCGTCATAAATCTTTCGCATCGTCTTCCAGTGTTTCGCGGACGGTCCGCAGGTATTTCCTGCATTCATCCACCAGTTTTTGGGAACGCTCGACCAGGCCCCGGATGTCGTCAAACGAGGTCTGCGGGTCTTCCACCTGATCCGCAATGCGTTCCAGTTCCGCCACGGCGGCGGGGTAATCAAATTTCTTCATGTCGTACCTCCGTAACTTCGGTTTCCAGCGTTCCGTCGGCAAAACGGACGCGGACGTGTTCGCCTTTCCGACGGCCGGCGGCGGAATGGATGCGGACGCCCTTTTCGTCCAGCACCAGGGAGAAGCCCCGGCGCAGGATGTTGCGCGGATCACCGGCCTTCAGGCGCAACTCCAGCTTGTCCACCTGTGCTTCCAGGGCGTCCAGGCGGCTGCGGAACGCCAGTTTCAGGCGATGTCCATAGGTTTCCAGCCGATGGTCTTCGGCCGCCGTCGCATCCAGGAACAGGTCGGCCAGGGCAGTAGGGGTCTTGACGGACGTGAACGCCACCTGGTCCGCCACGTGTACGTCCTTGTCGTGTCCGATGGCCGTAAAGACCGGCACGCTGCAGCGGGCAATGGCCACGGCCAGGGAATAATCGTCAAAGCAGGAAAGGTCCAGTTCCGAGCCGCCGCCGCGCAGGATGAGGACGGCATCGTAGGCCGGACGGACCCCATCGATGGCAGAGAGCGCCTCGGCGATGGACTGCGGGGCGGCGGCTCCCTGCATGGCAGCCGGATACAGATCCACCCGATAGGCAAAGCCGTAGGGATTTTCCAGCAGATGCCGGCGGAAATCGCCGTAACCCGCGGCGTCTTCGGCCGATACCACCGCCAGCGAATAGGGCAGTTCGCTCAGGCGAAGCCGGGCCTGCAGGTCCATCAGCCCCTCTTCCGCCAGGCGCTCCAGGGTACGGCGGCGCTGCAGTTCCCGCTCGCCCACCGTAAAGGCGGCCTCCACCTCATCCACCGTCAGGGTAAGCCCCCAGACGGGATGATAGGTAACCTGTACCCGCAGCATGACCTCCTGCCCTTTGGAAAGGGGGCTGCCGGTCGCGGCCTCGAAATACCGGCCGATCATGGCATACCGCGAACGCCAGATAACGGCATTCACGCGGGCAGCCAGGCCCTCCTCGCTCTCCTGCGACAATTCCAGGTAGCAGTGACCGTTGGATTTGACCTTGATCTCGGAGATTTCGGCCCGTACCCACACCTTTCCGGGAAGGGCGTCTTCCACCCCTCCGCGGATGATTTCCTGCAAGGAAAAAAGGTCTATGAAATTCCTATCTTCCATACCCACAAATATAACATTTTTTTACTATATTTGCATCGCAATTTGCCAACTGTAAGGGAGCGAAATGAAAATATCGTCTGCAACGTTCGCCGGAAGTTCCACCCGGATTTCCGGAAAACCGGGCCGAAAACTGCCCGAGTTCGCCTTCATCGGCCGCTCGAACGTGGGGAAATCTTCGCTCATCAACATGCTTACGGGCAACAACAAACTGGCCCGAACATCGGCCACACCCGGCAAGACCCAACTCATCAATCATTTTCTCATCAACGACAGCTGGTACCTGGTAGATCTGCCCGGATACGGTTTCGCGAAACTGTCCCAATCGGCCCGCGCCGAACTGGCCCGCATCATCCGGGAGTACATCCTCGCCTCGCCCGAGCTGGTCCTGCTGTTCGTCCTGGTGGATTCGCGGCACGATATCGGCAAAATCGACCTGGATTTCATCCGCGACCTGGGAGAAAACGGGGTTCCGTTCGCCATCATTTTCACCAAGGGAGACAAGCAGGGGCCCAACGTGCTGGCCGCCCAGGTGGAAAAAGACCGCCAGATCCTCCTGGAAGAGTGGGAGGAATTGCCGCCGATGTTTGTCAGCTCGGCTCAGACCGGCGCCGGAAAGGAAGTCATTTTATCATATATCGAAAACGTACTTGCAAATCTTTAATGTTTATGGAGCACAGAATGGAAGTTTTCGCTTGCAGGGCCTCACGGGACTTTGCGGGCAAGGTCATTGATGAGCTTAATGCTATCCGCGGTGCGGAAGAAGGAGCCATTCACCTCGGAATGTCGGAAGTCACCGGTTTCAGCGACGGTGAATTCCAGCCGGCCTATACCGAAAGTGTACGTGGAGCCACCTGCTTCCTCATCCAATCCACCTTTCCGCCCACCGACAACCTGATGGAACTGCTGCTGATGATCGATGCCGCCAAACGCGCATCGGCTCACAAGGTCATTGCCGTCATCCCCTATTTCGGCTGGGCCCGCCAGGACCGCAAAGACAAACCCCGTGTATCGATCGGCGCCAAACTGGTGGCCAATCTGCTGCGGGCCGCCGGAGTGGACCGCGTGATGACGTGCGACCTGCACGCCGACCAGATCCAGGGCTTCTTCGACATCCCGGTGGATCACGTCTACGCCAGCAAGGTCTTCATTCCTTACCTCAAATCCCTCCACATTGACAACCTGGCCATCGCGGCCCCCGATATGGGCGGTGCCAAGCGCGCCAACGCCTATGCCAAAGACCTGGCCTGCCCGGTCATCGTCTGCCACAAATCCCGCGAACGCGCCAACGTCGTAGCCAACATCACTGCCATCGGTGAGGTGGAAGGCAAGAATGTGGTCATCGTGGACGATATGATCGATACCGCCGGCACGCTCTGCAAGGCAGCCGACGTGCTGATGGAAAAGGGTGCCGCCAGCGTCCGCGCCTGCGCCACGCACGCCGTTTTCTCCGGCCACGCCTACGACAACATCAACCGTTCCTCGCTGAAGGAAGTCTTCGTAACCGATACCATTCCCCTCACGACCGATCCTTCGAAGGATACCTCCAAGATCCGCGTCGTGTCCATGGCCTCCACCTTCGCCCGCATCATCAAGAAAGTGTACAACTACGAGCCCATCAGCTCGGAATTCATTTTCTAGACCCGCATGAAGACCCTTCTTGCCGCCATCCTGCTGTTGCTTCTGTGCATTCTGGGAATGTGCATCGGCATCATCGTCCGGGGCCGCTTCCCGGAGACGGAGGTGAGCAAGAACGCGGACATGCGCCGGCTCGGCATCAAATGCATGCACGAGGAGGAAGAAGCCATCCACGGACGGAAACGTCCGTCCAAGACAGCCTGCGGCGGCGAGGTGAGCGAAGCCTGCGCCGGCTGCAGTTTCTACGAAACCGAAAAATTACAATAATATGAGTCTGGTAGCGATCGTGGGTCGCCCCAATGTGGGGAAATCCACCCTGTTCAACCGCCTTGTAGGCATGCGGCAAGCCATCGTCGATGAGACGGCGGGCGTCACCCGCGACCGCCACTACGGCAAATGCGAATGGTGCGGAAACGAATTCTCGGTAGTGGACACCGGCGGATGGACCACCAATTCCGACGACGTGTTCGAGAGCGAGATCCGCAAACAGGTGAGCATCGCCATCGAAGAGTCCGACCTGGTGCTCTTCCTGGTCGAGGCCGCCACGGGCGTCACCGACTACGACGCTGAAATCGCCGACCTGCTGCGCCGTTCGCGCAAGCCGGTCCTGCTGGTGGTGAACAAGGTGGATTCCGGCGAGAAAATGTACGATTCGTACCAATTCTACTCGCTGGGCCTGGGCGAGGTGTGGAGCATCTCGGCGGCCAACGGCAGCGGCACCGGCGACCTGCTGGACGAGGTTGTGCGCCAGCTTCCGAAGGAGGAAGCACCCGCCGAGGATGATCGTACCGACCTGCCGCACATTGCCATCGTGGGCAAGCCGAACGTGGGCAAATCGTCCCTGACCAACGCCCTGCTGGGCGAAGACCGCAACATCGTCACCCCGGTAGCGGGAACCACGCGCGATGCCGTATCCACCTATTACAACAAGTTCGGTCACGAATTCATGCTGGTGGATACCGCCGGCATGCGCAAAAAATCGAAGGTGAACGAAGACCTGGAATTCTATTCCGTGATGCGTTCCATCCGCGCCATCGAGCATGCCGACGTGTGTGTGCTGATGATCGACGCCACCTCCGGCATGGAAGCCCAGGACATGAGCATCTTCAACCTCATCCAGCGTAACCGGAAGGCCTGTGTGGTGGTGGTGAACAAATGGGACCTCTTTGTCAAGGACAGCAACACCCTGCGCGACTATGAGAAGGCCCTCCGCAGCCGCCTGGCCCCCTTCGACGACGTGCCCATCGTCTTTACCTCCGTTACCAAGAAGCAGCGCATCATGGATGTGCTGGATGCCGTGGCCCACGTCTGGGGTAACTATTCCGTGAAGATTCCCACGGCCCGCCTCAACGAGGCCATGCTGCCCGAAATCGAAAACTATCCCCCGCCGGCCTGGAAGGGCAAGTACGTCAAGATCAAGTACATCACCCAGCTGCCCACCGCCTTCCCGGCCTTTGCCTTCTTCTGCAACCTTCCGCAGTACGTCAAAGACCCGTACAAGCGCTTCCTGGAGAACAAACTCCGCGAACACTTCGACCTCACCGGCTGCCCCGTTCAGGTCTTCATGCGGGCGAAATAGTCTTGTCCAATTCTAGGTTGTTACAACTAGTCACCCTCATCAATTACTTAGGCACTTGTTTTAAAATACGAGAGTATTAAAAGTGTTATAATGAGTCAAGTAGCCGTTCTAGATTCTTCTCTTGAAGGAAAGCTTCCATGTCTGAGTAAAGCAATGGCCCCATAATTGTCTTTTCCTTCTTATCTATGAGAAAGTAATATAGGGTATCTCTGCCATAAGGGTAATATACTGCAGCCTCCATTGCATTAGGAAATTCCCGTGGTTTTTGTTCAACAAGAAGCCACTTTCTGGTGTTTTTATACGACAAGACATATGCAGGTATCTCCAATTTAAGAGTATCCCCTCGTTTCCAGTAATCTATCGTCCCCGGGTCCTCAAAATAATGAAAACCGTTCCCTAAATGATGCTCTCCATTATTTCCAAAAACAATAAGGAGGGTTACTATAACGAGGAGAAGAAGATACCATTGATTTTTCATTTTATCCATGGCAGAAACGGTCTTAATTGTTTTGATCCATATATATTTATCTCGTATTTAGTACCTTGTCCTGCAACTGTTCTACCAATCAACGTCTCAACATTACGAGCCCAATTGAAAGGATTCCACCATGAATGCATATTAAAATCATATGTATCACTGAAAGCTCTGACAGAGTGGTTTGAATATCTTTTTAGTGTCAAAAAATAAATTCATTACTCTCTTCTGCCCCACAAAATGCTCCCCTAATGATCCAATTCCGGATAAGTCAATCTTGTCCAAACCTCTCCTTGCAGTCCATTGTCATCAGTACCTAAAAGATCTCCTTTTGTAGAATAAATTGGATTAAGACCTTTTAGGTCCACACAATTCACCGGATTCCCGGCGCAGTATGCATACGGACTGAGGTAGTAATATTTCTCCGCCAAGGGGTCGATGCCGGTGAAGATGCCGTCGGTGGTCTGGAAGCGGGCGCCGCTGTCGTATCAGTTTATGCCAAAGAGCGCGTTCTGGGATTCCTTCCCGGTATAAAGGTAGTCAGTATTTCCCGTATTTGCAACCTTTGAATCAGTGGGTACTGTTACTGTTGGCCAAAGGAGAAAGAAACGAGTTTTCCACGTTGCAAAACATATCTTTCAAAAAAATTCGGATCTTGCCGGTATAGTAGAACGGTTTTATCTTTATGGGTCTGTTTTTCGGAATAATGCCCTTTGATTTTGAGGATTTCTTTATAATGCATGTTTAAGCGGATTCCGGAAGGAGTCCAAAATGAAGTAAACTCACTTTTCTCCGCGGAATAAGTATCTGGACAATCGTCAGCCATACCCACTTCAAGATGAGTACAGTCTGGATTAATTTTAACATACTCTTTTCCATTACGATTCAAAAGAAACACCTGGTGATTATCTTTTGGGTTATTATATAAAAAGATTTCACCGCAAATGTTTGTTTCTGGAATAAACGAGGGTTCCTCAGGGTGTCGGTGAATAATAAGAGAGTCTAGATGAAAATCAATAAGGAAGATTTTATATGTTTCAGTATCAGGATTATAAATAGATGCATAAAAGCCAATAATTGAATCGAATGCGTGACAATTAGTTAATTCTTCCAACTGGCATTGAGACAATTCGTCGCGAGAAAGTACGTCCTTAAACGAAGATATAGAAAGAATTGTGTCAACAAATGGCGTTTTTATAGCAAACACATTTTCTTGAATTGGAGAGCACTGAATCCGATAACCAGAAACAATATGGTCAAATGAATGAGTCGAGTCGCAAACAAGAGCATAATCCTTCCATCCCATAAGTCGGAAAGTGTTGGTCCAGATCTTGATGTCTGAATAATAGATGTAACTATCATCCAACGAAAGAGGAGCAATAAGAATATACGTGCTATCGCTTTGCCTTTCGTATGCTAAATTATTACTTTTAGGTAAAGAAATGGAATCCCCAAAAGCATGAAGATCATCTAGAGAATACGGGGTTTTCCCCGTATTCTCTAGATAGAGTTCGATTAACTTGATATACTCCCGTCCCTTCTTTTGAATACCATGTCGATACCATTTATCTCCACAGGTCCACCAACATAGCGTCAGAATTACAAGTACAAGGAAACAATAACATATCCAATGTTTTATTTTCATATCCTTATGGTTTTGATTCAACATATACAGGATTGACAGTATGGTTTGTTCTGGATGGTTTTTTTATCCCCGAATCATCGTAGGGAATTGCATTATAATTCGGTGCATTTATTGGTTCGGTTGCCCCTAAATCGGCTAGGAAACAATATATTTGCTCAGCAAGTGTTAAATCACTATTTGGATCGAAATGAAATACCACAAAAATTGCTCCTAATTTATCGCTGGGTAAATCTTCATAACTATATGCAGAATGCTTTGCAAAAAAGAGTCAGAAAATTCTTGACGCATTCCATCTGAAACAGCCATATCAACAGGTGAAGAAGAAGCTACGGATTCAAGGGATTCGAGTTCTTCAGGGGTTAAAACAGAACCACTCAACATCATTTTTGCCGTCTCTATCTGTTGTTTATATTTATATGCTCTACCAGCATAAAACATAAAATGAGCCATATCTATCCAGCCTCCTTTTGTTGTATAGATATATTTGTTTTTATAAACATTGAATCTTTGGGTATTAAGCGGCATCGGCCGTCCATTTTTAAGTGAGAAACTTGTTTCAGAAAACCCAAGTAACGCGAGATGAGCCGCCTTGCCAGTTTTTAATCCAGATTTAGCACCGGTGCTTTGAAACTCATCTCGGAAACCTTGTGCAGTACCCACATTCTTCTTAACTGGCTCTGCACCATCGTAATCCGCAAAGCGGACCGGATTCCCGGCGCAGTAGGCGTAGGGGCTGATGTGGTAGTACTTCTCTGCCAGCGGATCAATGCTGGTGAAGATCCCATCGGTAGTCTGGAAGCGGGCCGCGCTGTCGTACCAGTTTATGCCAAAGAGCGCGTTCTGGGATTCCTTCCCGGTGTAAAGATAGTCAGTATTTCCCGTATTTGCAACCGTAACGGGGACTTTCTCGCCATAAGGATAGTAGTCGTAACGCTCCAAGGACGTTCCGGCATTGTTGAGAACCACTCTCGTGGAGCCCAGGTGGTCGGTGATATAGTTGTGCGACATAAAGAAGAGTCCCAAAAGCAAGCTTCTGGGACTCAACATAAAAGGCAGCATTGGCGATCGAATCGTTACTCTTTATCTTTTATTACAGTCATCGTTCCGATCTTATGAATTCGGTGGTAATCAAACACAGGAAATAAGAGAGTATCATTTTTCATATCAACCTCCGTAATAGAAAATAGAGTCCCTTCAACATAAAACGGGGAACCTCTACCGATAGGGCGGTTCATTCTCCATTGATTTCTTTTTTCTCTTCGATAATTCTTCCTCCCAACTCTAAAAGTTAGAATATAGTAATTAGTATTATTCACTAAAGAATCTTTTGTAGGAGAGAGGACTTGGACATACTCGATAAACCCTTCCAACTCGGGAATAGAAATCTGAACAGAATCAGTTACATACTCAAGCGGAATAGAATGACACCGGCATATAAACGAACCACGATGTTTTGCAAGTTTCTCCGTTAAAGAATGAGTAATACATCCACCGTATTGATTCATAACACAGGGAAACTGACACCGATATACCCAATTATATGATTTAATCAAATGCCTGGAAGAATAGTTGAACATATGTGCAATAAACTCCCCAGCTGTTCCAAAAGCTAAACTATAAAGTATGATAATAATAAAAAAAGGGATTGTGTATTTTTTAATTATCTTTTTCATGGTTTCTGAGTTTTATAAACCGTAGCATTCGGATTGGCCCTTTTGATGCTATCAAACAAAAATATCGGCACAGTCCGATATACAATCCCGTGTTCGGGAATATCATTTAGATAACGACGGGCCATATCTTCAATTGATCCATTATCATTAATTTGAACACCACCCTCAGATAAAGCACGAGAGACGGCATGTGCGCAGTTTTTTATAAAGAAATAATAATCCTTTTTTAAAGACCGGCTCATTGATTCTACAATTTTCTCCTCTTGGTCTGGCGTTGTTTGAATTACAATAGCGTCTGTATAATACCGCTCCCCATCTTTTGTATTGGTGTTTAAAAACTCTTGGACATCCGAAAATATAGCAGTGCCTTCATTATCGCTCTCGCCAACAGGATGCTTAAATATAGTCTTCTCGTGACCATTTTTCTCTCCATTTCTCGACCATAGATGCTGCTCAGCACCTTGAGGATTATCTGAAGAAGAAACAGCAAGGGCGATATGTCCCGCTCCACAAACTGCATTTCTCGCGAGATACACTACGGTACTATCCCCTTGGGGATCCACCACATTCATCGGATTCCCCTTGCAGTATGCATACGGGCTGATGTGGTAGTATTTCTCTGCCAGCGGGTCAATGCTGGTGAAGATGCCGTCGGTAGTCTGGAAGCGGGCACCGCTGTCGTACCAGTTTATGCCAAAGAGCGCGTTCTGGGATTCCTTCCCGGTGTAAAGATAGTCAGTATTTCCCGAAGATGCAACGGAAACAGGAACAATCTCGCCATAAGGCACCGATCTGGCCTTTCTGGTGCCTTCTGGTCGGCACCGCCGCCGGAATCAAGCACCTCCGGCAGCTACAATCGCGCCGGGTCCGGGGAGCTCAACCCAAAACGCTCTCCTCCCCCGGCTCATAACCCCATGACCTGCCACAAAAACGGCCCTAGACATGGCAGGTCCCTCTTAAAATGAATGACCTGCCTCAAAAACGGCCTCATACATGGCAGGTCCCCTAGTAAAACGGTGGGTCTATCCGGGAAGGAGGGCCCAGAGCCGGATGGTCAGGGGAAAATGAAGGGGACTGTCCGGGAAACAAGCCCCTGACATGGAAGGTCAGGACTTGAAAGGAGGAACCGTCCATAAATAAAGGCGTTTTTGTGGATGGCGAGAGCAAAATGGCTGGCGAAGGCGGCGGACTTGGGTGGCAGGACGTGCCGGCGCGGCACGAGGCGACATGCCACCCCCGGCTAGGGGGTGCCTGCGAAGCGAACGGCCGTGTGCGTGAGGGCAGGCGGGGGTCGCCGGTGCCGGCCTGGCACGACAAGGGCAAGGGCAGCCGCCCGGCACGCAGCCCGGACGGCAGGGCTGGCAAGGTGTGGCGGGACGGCACGCCGCCAGCGATGGGGAAAGCAGGAACAAAGGATAGGGCGGGAGCGACGTCCTAGAACCGCAGTTCCAGGCCGAAGTTGAGGACGAAGCGGCCGGCGACCGGCTCCATCTCGCCCGTGACGGGATTCTCCCGTTCGCGGTGCGTGCAGCGCCAGAAGCAGTCTACCCGGATAATCTTGAGAATATTGGAGATACCCACGCCCATTTCCACATAGGGCTTATCCAGGGTATTCATACCCGCCGGGAAGAGCATGGGAGCCTCGAACACGCTCTGCTTTCCCGGCCGGCCGTCATTCCGGGCGTTCACCGTACCGTAAGCCGCCTTCAACGTGAAATTCTCACGCCACTGCAACCGCTTCAACAGCGGAATCTTGCCCAGGAAGAAACCCTTGAAATTGTGCTCCCAGAAGAGGGTGATCCAGGTGTCGGAAGCAAACTCATAATACTCCATGCAGGAGAAGGCCGTCTTGTCGAAGAAATAGGAACCGTTACCCTCGTGCAACTTCAGGAATGGATAGGGCACCTGGCCGATGATCTTACCACCCGACAGGGTGATTTTCGAAGTACCCATCGGCGGCAGCTGCAACTTGTAATTGATGCTGCCCTCGGCCCGGAAGAAAGAATATTCGTTCTCGCCGATTCCTTTGAGGGACCCCGACAGGTCAACGATGATAATCGGGTACTTCGTGGCCACATAGAGTTTCTCGAACACGCCCCGCGTCACGGTCTCGTCCCAGGAAAAACGGTTGGTCATGCGCAGCACATTCACGCCGATGGAATTGATATCCGTCCCGTCGGGCCGCACCATCGGCACGTACTGATTGGAGAAGATACGCCGCGCCTCCAGCGAAAGCAGGGTGGTGATGGACGGATTCCATTCATGCTCGTAACTGAAGGAAAACTCGTTGAGCGGACTCAACTTGCGAGCCCCCGGTTTGGAAAAAATCGAAGATAGGATACTGCTCTCGGCAAAACCCTTGGAACCGCGTCCCAACTGGACCACATCGCGCTTCACGTTGGCGGTTATCTTGCGCATCGGCGCCACGCTAAAGAAGTATTCACCCGTCAGGCCGCCCTTAAATGCCTGGTCCTTAAAACCATAGGCGGCATAGGCCGTGAGCCGCACCTTCCGGCTGAATTCCTTGGTAGTCCGGATACCGCCTTGCAGGCGTACGCCTTCCAAGGGGTTGAAGCTGATGATCTTCGCATATGGTCCGTAACTCAACTTGCCCTCCTTCCAATACCCGTTGATAATCATATCAATGGTATTGTAGATATCGTGATACAGCGGCACGTTCTTGATGGAATCCACCATATGGTAGATGTTCTGTTCCTTCTGGGTAAGCTCGTACGGTCGGATAGAATCCCAGTACGCCTCGTCCTTGTCCAGGGCATCTTTCGCCACCTGCACATTGCCGCTCACCAGGCCCACGCCCGGCCTTTTGACTCCGTCGAAGGCTGGCATGCCGTATTCGCTCTGCCGCGTGCCCAGGAAGGAAATCATCTTGGACGAATCCTTTTTCACGACGGAAAAGTCGGCATAGATCTTATCCATCTTCCAGAACCAGATGGAATCCTGCACCACCCGGGCCTCCTGGTCTACCACCAGGTCCCTCACCCAGTTCACGTTGGCGCCCTTCTTCAACTTGCAATGCATTTCCCGCAGGGCGAAGTCCTTGCAGTCGATGGACATCTCCCCGTCAAAGGCCGGGGAAGAAATGGATTTGACAGGATGGAAACGAATCTTCCACGTCTTGCGTCCGTCGATATGAAGGCTGTCGATAAGGAAATAGTTGTAGTACATCAGGCCCACCCGCGAGAGCGGAGAAGGCATTTCCACGTCGAAAATATTGATGTAGTTGTTGTAGAAGTTCACCTTCATATGGAGGTTGCCGGTAAACTGGGCGGCCACCGTCTGGTCCTCCATGCCGGAGATGCGGTTGGCGTGGATTTCCTCGTGACGCATTTCCGGATCGCGCTGATGCCAGATATGCGAATGCGTTTCGGACATCATCACCGGAAGGTACGGGACACCCGACACCACGGAAGTATCTACATAATCGAAGATAAACCCGAAATTCTTCCTCAGGAGCCCGCTCTTCTTGATGTTTTCGTCCGGATTGGTGATATCCAGCTCCATTTTGGTATAGAGCTCGCAATCGTAGCGGTCCCGCAGTTCCGGATTGTTGCGGTCCTTGGCGGCATCGATGTTGCGCAGAATCCACTTCATGTACCGGTTGTCCGGTTTCACGATGGCGGCTTTCAGGTTGTCGTACACCGGCTTCAGACGGAAATTCACCTCCGTAAATTTGCGGGGAGTGATCTTGGTGGAGGCGGTTTCATAACCCAGCAGGGCGGCCGAAAGGACGCTGACGTTCGCGTCGCGCGTTTCCAGCATATAGTAACCGTCCAGGTCGGACGATACGCCGATGGTCGTTCCCTCGAAGTAAACCGCGACGAAAGGAACTCCTTCTCCAGTTGAGGCATCGGTCACACGACCCTTCACCCTGGTTGTCTGAGCCAGGGCGGAAACGGCCGATAATACCAACAAGAAGACGGCTGCTATAATGTGGTTACAGACCTTCATGCAACAAATGTAATAAAAAAAGGCCGTTCATAAAAGGAACGACCATTTTTCTAACCCTATTATTAACTAAAACTAACCGATTTTCTTTAATTGCAAAGCGCGTGCCAAAACTCATGGGATACGATCAATTTTTAATTGTTGGATTCGATATCCGCTCTCTGAAAAGCTCATAAATATCGTTACCTCAAATACTTCGCCTCCCGCATTTAATGTTCCGAGCGCATATTTTAAATTTCCTTGAGTTGCGGTATGAGTAATAGCAAACGACCGTGGCGAGTAAGATTTGAAAAAATTTTTCAGGATTCGGCTTGCCTGGCTCCGGGACGAATCGGTCGACAAGGAAAGGATGGAGATTTCCAGGTTGTCGGCGAACCAGGCCGTGAGGCTCTCGGCATCGCCCCTGCTGATGTATTTGGCAATGGGAACAAAGACATCATCCCCCTCTGCGCGGGCTTCGCCGGCCAGAAGAAGGGCGGAAAACAGGGCGATAATCTTTAGAATTGCTCTCATACAGGGTATTCCAACTTGCAAAATCCGAGCCACTTTTCTATTTTTGTAGAAGATATGCGGATTGTCCTGCTCACCGTTGGGAAAACGGATGTCGCGTGGGTGCGCGAGGGCCTGTCGCTGTATGCGGCCAGGCTGGCCCACTATATTCCCTTCTCCCTGGTAGAGATTCCCCAGTTGAAAAACGTATCGGCCCTGTCCAAAGAACAGATCAAGGACCGTGAAGGGGAACTAATCCTGAAAAACCTGAAGCCCGCAGACCGGATGATCCTGCTCGATGAACGGGGCCGGCAGCTGCGCAGCCTGGAGTTTGCAACGGAGATCAGTGAGCACCTTTCCCGCGAAGGACGGGACCTGGTCTATGTGATTGGCGGAGCCTACGGGTTCAGCGAGGCGGTCTATGCCCGCGCGGACGGGATGCTTTCCCTATCGAAAATGACCTTTTCCCACCAGATGGTGCGCACGATTTTTGCGGAGCAGCTCTACCGTGCCTTTACCATATTAAAAGGAGAACCCTATCACCACGAAGGATGAAACGCCGGAAATTCATATCGTTCCTGTCCTGGATCCTGATGGGCGTGGCCGCTATCTTGATGTCGGTGGCCCTGCTCACCGACAACACCCCGGGCGACACCGACGCCGCTGCGCGCCGGATGGGCTCGGCCGTTTCGGAAAGGATGGCGGTGCTGGAAGAGTTCATCGACCGGGCGCTCGCGAGCGATCCCGATGCGTGGATGGACCTGGACGGCCTCCCCCGCGACATGGTGGTCTACCGCTACACCGACGATTCCCTCACCTCGTGGCGGCATCAGTTTACCGTGCTCAGCGACGATATCGGCCCGCAGAACCGGATGCGCAACCTGACCAACCTGCGAAGCGTGATGCGGTCGCCGCTGGCCGATGTTTCCGAGCAGGTCCGCTTCCAGAATTTCGGACCGCGATGGTATCTGACCGAAAGCCGCACCGCCGGCCGTATCAAGGTCATTGCCGGCCTGGAAATCCTGAATACCGCCACCTTCGGCGGCATCAACCCCGAACTTCATCCCGACAAGCGTTTCTCCATCCAGCCCCTCGCCGAAGCCGGCGGATCGGCCGTGATGCTGAACGGGATGCCGGTATTCAAGCTGATGGACGATGTCCTGGAAGAAGATCCGGTGCTGCCTTACTCCGAGCTCATCTGGCTGGCCCTGGGCCTGTACCTGCTGGCCTCCGCCCTCCTCCTGTCCGCCCGGCACAACCTGCGTACCTATCTGATTCTGATGGGCTTGCTGGTGATCATCATGGTCTCGTTCTATTTCTGGGGACGGACCCTGAAAAGCAGTACGCCCCTCTTCTCGCCCGCCCTGTATGCCGACGGCGCCCTGATGGATTCGCTGGGCACCCTCCTCATTGTGAACCTGTCCCTGTTCATGGGGGTCCTCTATACCTATACCATGCGGATGGATATTTTCCGGCACCTGTACGGAAAGGGGAAAGGGACCGACGCCTGTTTCGCCGGCGGCATCGTATTGGTGATCCTGAGCATCCTCGGGCACGTGCATCGTTCGCTCCGAAGCATCATCATGAACTCCAACATCTGCCTGGAACTGTATAAATTTGACCGGCTTTCACCCTGGTCGGGCATGGTGCTGCTGTCCCTGATGATGTTGCTGCTATGCATCCCCCTGCTGCTGCAGCTGATGGGACCGGTCATCCGTTCGCGGACGGGTTGGCGGTTCGATGCGCTCTCCCGGCCCTCCCGCGTGGTGTTTGCCACCCTGGCATCGGTCTACCTGGTAGCGGCGGCGGCCACCCTGGGCCTCCAGAAAGAGGAGAACACCGTAAAGGTCTGGGCCACACGCCTGGCCATGGACCGCGACATTACCCTGGAAATCCAGCTCCGGCAAGTGGAGGAGGCCATTGCAAGGGATCCGGTCCTTGCCTCGCTGTCTGCCTTGGACAACAGCGCCGGCATCATCCTGAACCGCCTGTCCGAGAATTACCTGGTGCGGGTGGCGCAGAACAACGACATTACCGTTTCCGTGGCAGATGGAGGCAAGCCCTCCCCGGGATTGCGCGCCTATGTCCAGGACCGCATCGGCAACGGAACGCCCATCTCCAGTTATTTCTATTACTCGCGGAACAACAACGGCCAGGGCCGCTACACGGGTCGATTCTATTACTATAACCGTCGCTATGGCGGCAGTAGCATCCTGGTGGGCGTGGAACCCAAATCCAACCGGGAGGACCGCGGCTACGCCAGCCTGCTGGGCTATTCGGCTCCGGGCCAGGTTATCCTGCCGGCCCGCTACGCCTATGCCAAATATGTGAACGGCCACCTGGCCACTTTCAAGGGGAACTTTGACGATAAGCACTATACCCGTTTCGTGAACGAGATTACGGACGACGAGACCATTATCATCTCCCGTCCGAAAATCGAGTTGTCCAACTACCTGGTTTCCATCTGCTTCCTGTTGCTGCTATTCTATGTCCTGACCTATTTTATGACCTGGTCGCACCGGCGGAGGGAGCAGCTGTTCGAGCAGAACTATTACAAATCGCGCATCAATTTTGTCCTCTTGGCTTCGCTGGTCCTTACCTTGATTGTCATGGCCGTCATCAGCGTTATCTTCGTGTACCGGCGCAACGACGCCAACCTGAAGACCATGATGTCGGACAAGATCAACGCCATCCAGACGCTGGTGCAAATGCGCAGCCGCTTCGTGAAGGACTATGCCGACCTGCCCGCACAGGAGTTGGCGGGCATCCTGGACGATGCCGGCAGCGTCACCAAGACCGATATCACGCTCTATTCCACCGCCGGCCGCTTGTTGCGGTCTACCACCCCGGAGATTTTCGACCGCATGCTGCTGGGCACCCGTATGCGGGGCGATGCCTATCGGAACATCGTCCATGAGCACATGCGCTACTGGATTCA
>CADCCI010000008.1 GCA_902799895.1 uncultured Bacteroidia bacterium
ATGTTGTATCTTCGCATCATCAATGTAAACCGATATCAGGACATCAATGTCCTAACTACTTATTGTTCAACATCGGTAAACTTATATCAGGACTAGACAAGGCAGACCTTACCGGCCAGCAGGGCGGCACGGAGGTCGGCATAGTCGAGCTCACGGGGCTGGATGCCGGCCTTGATGGAGAGGGCGGCGGCTTCACCGGCAGCCTGGCCCAGGGCCATGGCCGGGGGCATGACGCGGATGGCGCCGGCTGCGGCGGAATCGGCGCTGATGCAGCGGCCGGCCAGCAGCAGGGAATCCACACCCGCCGGCAGCAACACCCGGTAGGGAATGCCGTACAGGTCTTTCTGGATGGGCATGTACAGGCCGCCGGCCGGTCCGCCCATCGCCCCGTGCACGTCGATGGAATTGGCGCTGAGGAGGATGACATCGTCGGGAATCACGCCCTCGATGAGGTCTTGTACCGGGAGGATGAAATCGCCATGGACATGGCGGGATTCGCGGATGCCCATGGTGGAGCCGGTGCCCATCAGCGTGGCTTTTTCGCAGCCGGGCACATATTTGTGGAAGAAATGCATGAGTTCCTGCACCTGGCGGCGGCCCTCCTCCTCGGCAGCCGTGAGGTTTTCCGCATCGGTGGCATCGACCCCGTGGATGCGCGTGCAGTTCACCACCCACTGGTCTTTTTCAACGCTGCGCCAGATGTTGACGCTCTTGCGCGCCAGGTCCCATTCGCCGGCCGCCTCGGCCTCGGCCACCCGCCAGTGCAGGCAGCGGTAGCTCACGCCGTTTACGCGGCGGAATTCGGGCAGATGGGGGACTACTTCGGCCACCAGGGCGTCCGTGTCCACGTTGTTCATGCGGAAGAAGAGGGAGGCGGGCTGGACGCGACCGTTTTCCGGATCGCCGAACACGCAGGGAGCCCCGGCCCGATACGCAACGGTGCCGTCGCCGGTAGCATCAATGACCATATCGGCCCGGGCGGCTTCGAGCCCGGAGGGCGTCAGCAGGACGGCGCCGCAGATCCGTTTGCCCTTCATGATGGGCCGGACGAAGTTCGCATGGTAGAGCACCTTTACGCCGGCTTCCTTGCAGAGGTGGTCGTACACGACTTTCAGGAGTTCGGGGTCGAAGGGGGTGCAATGGTCGTGCCCCTCGCTAATCCAGGCGGTGAATTCCGTCCCCTGGCGGATGCCGGAGGGGTGCAGGGCGCCGCCGATGGCCACCAGCCGGTCCACCACCTCCTCAAAGAGGCCCCGGATGATCATCCGTTCGCCTTTGGCATCGTAGCAGGTCATAAACGGACCCACCAGGCCTTTGGTGCCCATGCCGCCCAGGCAGTTGCCACTGTCTACCAGCAGGGTCCGGATGCCCTGGCGCGCGGCCGCTATGGCGGCGCACACACCTGCGGGACCGCCTCCCACCACCAGCAGCTGGCAGCGGTACGATTCTTTCACATCGACCCGGGCGCCCGCGAGGAGCGGATCACCGGAAGAGCAGCCTCCCAGCAGGGAAGCCCCGGCGGAGGCGGCGGTCAGCAGACCGGCGGTCTCCAGGAATTTTCTTCTATCCATAGGAACTATTTGGAGGTATAGGGACCGTTTATCTTGGTCACATTTTTCTTGCGGTCACTGTCGCTGAGCACATAGACCCAATACTGGTCGCCGCCCGGGGCCACGCGCACCACGATATGGCCGTTGCTGCCTTTAACCTGGCTCCAGCGTGCGTAGGACGTCATTTCCGTGCAGGAGTTGGTAACGAAGATGTCCATTCCAGGGGAGTAGGCGGCTACGCCCTCGTACACCGTCTGGCGCGGATGCTCATCGTTCCAGCTGTTGACAATCCAGCATTTGGGTTTGAGATATTTCATCGCCTCGGCGGTCTTACCGGTCTTGGACGATACGAACCCGTGACCGTTGGTGTTCGTGACACCGTGGTGGTCGGCTTTCATGACATCCACCTCGCCGGTTACCTTGGCTACGGGCGTCTCCATGTCTTTCCATTCAAAGGAGGACATACCGTCGTACTGGGCGTCGCCTCCGGCAAAATAGTCGAATTTGCCGTAGGAAATCTTCATGACAATGGAGCAGTGGTTCTCTTCCGGACATTTGTCGGCATTGCCTACGCTGGCCGGGTTGCTGACGACAATCTCGTTCAGCGCCGGGAAGGTGGCCGTGGCGGTGGTCGTGGTTCCGCCGTTCCAGATTTCTCCGTTAACGGCAATGTTCTGCACGGTAAAGGACGGATAATCAGCGGCTTTCTTTTTCAGGACAATCTGGCTGCGGGAGCCGGCCTGGAACTTTTCAGCCTGGAGCCCCTTGTTGGCCACATGCCATTTGACGGCGGTGATATAGTTCTTGCAATTGGCGGCGTTGCCGGACTTGGTGGCCATATCGAAGGGATAGTCGTACGTCGGATAGCCGCGGTCCAGCAGCAGCCCCACGGGGAAGGTGTCCAACATTTCCGGGAAACTCTGCAGCACGTAGGTGGGGGAGAGCGTGGAAACCGGTTCATTCCCGTTCAGCGCATCCACCCGGCCGAAATGGTCATTGTGGAAATGGGTCAAAACGGCATAATCGAGGGTGGGATTGCCGGTCCAGGCCATACAGCTTTGGATATAGTCTGCCAGGAAGGGTCCCACGCGCCAGCCGCTTTCCCGGGTGGGATCCCAGCGGGCCCGGATGCCCGTGTTGGTGACGGTTGCGTTCGCTCGCACCAGACCGGTTTTTTCCAGCGAGCCGGCGGCATCGATCAGCATCTGCGTCCCGTCCGGGAAGATGAGGAAGGTGCATTCGCCGGTGGTGGTGTTGATGAAATGGATGTCCAGCATCCCTTCCGCCCAGGCGGGGAGGGGCTGTCCTATCGTGGCGGTGGGAAGGGTTCCCGAGCCGCCGCTGCCGCTGCCGCCCCCGTTGTTGGGGTTGACGACCGGTGGATCCGGGTCGTCGCTACCGGAGCAGCTGCCGGCAGGGAAGAGAATACAGGCAAAAGCGATGAGCCCGATGGTCAGGTACTTTTTCATTGCAGATGCCTAGGTAAAGGGATGGTGTATATAAGAGGATCAATCCCGCTCTTGGAGGGCGTATTGGCGTTCAGATAGATTTTCTTTCCGCGGACAAAGACGTCTTCCGGCTCCTGCAGGACCGTTTCTTTCAGATCGAACGAGGCCGTTATCGCGCCGGTATCGGTATCATAGACACGGATGCCCGCGGGACGGTCGTCGGAGCGGTTCCCGACCCCGAAGCAGTAGTAAATTTTGCCGTCCCGCACACAGCCGGCCTGGGTAAAGCCGATGTCATACGGGAAAGTGACCTGCCCCAGGACATCCTTCAGGCGCAGGTGCACCACGCTGCCTTCGGAGAGTTTGGGGATGCGGAACTTCGTGGCCACATACAGGTTTTCGGAGAAGTCTTTGGTCACTTCCGGGGTGGTCCGTTTGATGGCGGAAAACACCCACAGGAAGCCGCGGTCGCGGTCGATCAGCCAGCTGGGCGAGCCGAAAATGGGCGTGTAACCCGCATCTTCCCATCCGTGGCAGTTGTCCAGAATAATGGTCTGCACCAGCTCGCTGGTAAAGGTGTTGCCCTGGCGGGTGACACTTTCCACAAAGCACGTCCATTCAATGGGGCAGCCCACCTTTCCCACGCTGATGTACAGCAGGGGGAAGGAAGCCCCGGCTTTCTTCTCGATGCCGAATTCGGCATTGTTGGCGTGGTTGTCCTTTTGGGCCGATGCCAGCTTGAACGAGGCTACGGGAACCCCGTCCTTTTTGCGGAAATCGTACAGGTTAACCTTGCCGCCGTCTTCGCAGGAAAAGATCCAGTTGCCGTGCATAGTCATGCCCTGCTGGGCGCGGCCGCGGCCCTGCTTCACGAGAAACACCTCCTGGGCGTTCAGGCAGAGGGCTGCGAGCAGCAGCCCCAGGGTAAGGGCTATCTTCCTCATTCCTTACAGGCAATTTGGATATTCAGTTTCATCTTTCCGCCGGAAATCTTGGCGTTGAGCCGCAGCCAGTTTCCGAATTCCCGCACCCGGATAAAATGCAGGCCTTCCGTGGCGATGGGGCCGGATACGGTCCCTTCCGGGCACCAGTGGATGCCATCGTGCGAGATCTCTACGGCCGCCTCCAGCACGGGGGAGCCCACGATTTCTTCTACATGGATGAAGAAGATGCACTCGCTGGCCCAGCCGCACTCATACGGGTTGGTCTGGAAGGGGGCGTCGAAGTATTTTTTCACCTCCAGGTGAGAGGCATTGAACAGTCTCATGGGCGCTTATTCTTGGGAAATGACAACGGAATCCAGGTACAGGAAGGCGCGGCGGGGCGCATCGGTTTCCACCCACGCGAGGGGATTCATCAAGCCTTCGATGCGAGCGTACGGTTCCACCCCGTAGATGGGATGCCGGCCCAGGTCCATCACCTTGTCCTGACACTGCATTTCTACATATTCATATTTTTCCGTATCGATGAGCAGGCGGAAATACTGCCAGTTCAGCTTGCAGTCGGTTTCGTTGTAGCAAAGCTCCTGGTGCCCGTCGGGTACATCGATAAAGCCTTCGTGACGGCCATCGGGGTAGCGCTTCCCGTTCCAGAACGGGTCCACGCCCTTGACGCACCAGTCGCCTTCGGTATCATAGGCCCAGGCCTTGTCATCCTTGGCCCAGGGCCAGATCATCTGCCACTTCTGCGTCATCTTGCCATCTACCGCGTTGAGGTAGCGGACACCGGCGAACCGCCGTTTGCCGCCGCGCTCCTGGAGGTCGAAGCCGAAACCGAAGCTCCGCACGGAATTCTCGTGCAGGCCGGGCAGGGGACCGCCGTTTTCGCAGGTGTCCTGCTCGGCGGTATAGGCGAACCAGGTCTCGAACTGGAGGTATTTCCCCCGTTGGAAGAAGGAAATCCGTTTGATTCCGTGGCCCATCGAACCGGGAGTCGGCATGGATGCATACGGGCTGCACACGTTCCGGGTCGATATTTTCAGGCTGTACTGTCCGCTCATGGACCCGTGCGAGCCGGGATAGCGGAAGGTAGCCGTAGAGAGCATGCAGCACGGCCACTGGTCTTTGCTGACGATGCTCGGACTCTGCTCGAAACCTTCGTTGCAGAAATTCGGCATGATGACCATCCAGCCGTTGAAGCCCTCGTTGAAGACATCATGCGCCAGCACGCGTTTAAGCGGCTGGAAACGGGATACTTGAATCTGATCGATCATTCTTGGCAGGGATAGGGTCCGTGGACGGATTTGACCTTATATTTTTGGTTTTGGTCGTTCAAGATAATGACCCAATACCGCTCTCCGGAGGGATCTACGCGGAAAACGACATGGCCTTCGCGGGACAGGAAGGAATCCGGGTCCAGGTCTTCGTCCCGCATCATCTTCAGGTTGTGGTCCGTGGAATTGGTCATGATGAGTTTCACCTCGGGGTTGACCGCCAGGACGCGTTTCAGGCTAACGGGATTGGGCTGGACGTCACGCCAGTTGGCAGCCAGGGCCACATCCGGGCAAAGGGCTTCCATCAGGGATTCCCCGCAGGTGCTGGAGGTCCCGTGATGGCCCAGTTTAACCACCTCCGTCCTGCCGACCACCTTGGAAATGGGGGTCTCGATATCGTGGATGGGATTGTCGGCCCGACCTTTGTGCTGGATGTCGCCGCCCGTGAAATAATCGAACAGGCCATAAGACAGGCGAATAACGCAGCTGAAATTGTTCTCGGCCAGTGACGGATTGCCTTCCAGGATCTTATGCTCTTTCAGGCTGCCGAAAGCGAGGCATTCTGCGGCGGAAGGGAAGAGGGTGGAATCCACCAGATGTCCCTTCCCTGTCCAGACATATCCTCCGGCGGCCAGGTTCATCACCTTGAAATCGGGATACCGGTCCGGATGATGCTTCAGGACGATTTGGTCGTCATAGCCCACTTTCAGGCGCTCGTGGACGGTCCCGTAGGTCTTGTTGCACCATTCCGCCATCCGCAGGTAATCCTCGTAGCGGGGAATGCCGTCTTTGGTGAAGTAGTCTTTCGAGGGACGGTCGTCATAGGGCCCGCGGTCGATGATGGTGCCGATGGGAATCTCGGAGGCAATCTCTCCCAGCGAAATGAGCTCGAACCCGCCTTCCGGATGCACGCCGATGCCGTATTTTTCCGGTTTGGCCCGCCAGGCGCCCATATGGTCGCCGTGGTAGTGGGACAGCATGAAATAATCTATCTTCCCTTTGGCGGCGGAGGGCATGAAATGGTTCACGTAATCGATGATGACGCGTCCGGCGCTAATGTCCGGACTCGGGCGGGAAATGCAGCCCGGAGGGTCCAGGGGATGCGTTTCTTCCGGCATGGAGCCCGAGGCGTCCAACAGCATCGTGGTGCCGTCCGGGAAGATAAACCAGAAGCTTTCTCCCCGTCCGGTATTGATGGAATGGATGTCCAGCCAGCCTTCCTGCCACATAGGGAGTTTGCTGCCGGCGCGGAAACTGCCGGCGCCCTTGCTGCAGCCGCAAAGCAGGGCAGCGCAGAGCAGGGAAAGGGTGATCAGTCGTGTTTTCATGTATTGGATTATTGAGCGTTGAAAGGTCCGTGAACAGAGCGGATGCGGTAGAGCTGGTCTGTATCGTCCAGGACAAAAACCCAGTAGCGGTCGCCGCCCGGGGCTACGCGCAGGACCACATGGCCTTCGGTACAGGCGAAGGTGGAAGGGTCGATGCCGTTTTCGCGCAGGAGCGAGTCGCAGCGAGGGTCAAGATTGGTGCAGAAAAAATGGACATCCGGAGAGGCCTTGAACAGGCGCCGGACGGTTTTTACATCGGGTTGGATATCGTTTCGGACACCGGCAACGGCGACATCGGGCTGCAGGACGCCCAGCAGTTCCTTGCTGCCGGCTTCCTTGGTGGCGTGGTGGCACATTTTCATGGCCTCGACCTTGCCCATCACGCGGGCAACAGGCGCTTCGGCATCCTGCCAGGCCTGCTGGTCGCGGCGTTTGTACATGAGGTCGCCCGCGGCAAACCAGTCAAACTTGCCGTAACGCAGGTGGAACGCTAGGGAGTAGACGTTCTCGCTCACATTATATTGAAGGATTTCCTCTTTCGGCGGGAACCAGGTGGTGTCGACCTGGCTGCCTTCCCCGGTCCAGAACTTCCCGCCGCCGGCCAGGCCGAACAGCGAGCAGTCGTATTTTCCGGGCTGATGTTTGAGCACCACCTGGTCGTCCCGTCCCACGGCGAAGGTCTCGTGAACCGTTCCGTTCGCGGCGGCCGTCCAGGCCAGGTATTGCTGGTAATTCCGGTAGCGGCGTTCATGGGCTTTGGTCACCGTGGTGCGGGAGGGATGGTTTTCCGGGTCGCCCCGGTCGATCACCATGCCCACGGGCAGGCGGCTGCCCACTTCCGTGACGGAGACCTCCCGGAAGCCGCCTTCGGGGTGGACGGGAATCGGCACGCCCGCGCTGTCCGGATTTTCCGGAAGCAGACCGAAGTGGTCCGCGTGGTAGTGGGAGATCATCATATAGTCGATGCCTCCTTTCGCCGCAGCCGGGTTGAAATGTTCGATATAATCGGCCACCACCTTGCCGCAGCTGATGTCCGGCGAGGGTTTGGATGCCAGGCAGTAGCGCTCCACTTCCACGCGTTCACGGGGCAGTTCGCCGCCGGCATCCACCAGCAGCGTAGTGCCGTCCGGGAAGATATACCAGAAACTCTCTCCGCGCGCGCCGTTGATGGAATGGATATCCAGCCAGCCTTCCTTCCACTGGGGAAGTTCCTGCCCGGGTTTCCCGTCGGCAGGTCCCCGGCCGCAGCCGTACAGGAGCAAGGCTGCCAGAATTGCCAGAGATGCGGATTTCATTTACAAGCAGGTATAGGGACCGTATTTTTGGCTAATCTTATACTCTTCGTTGGAATCGTTCAAGACCAGCACCCAGTACTTGGTGCCACCTTTCGCAACGCGCACCACGACGTGGCCGCCCGTACAACCGAAGGTGGCCGGGTCAATGCCGTCCGCCTTCAGGGTGGTGACGTTGGACGCATCCAGGTTGGTGGTAAAGATCTTGGTGTTGGGGTTGGCGGTAAGGACACGTTTGAGGGTGGTCGGGCTGGGTTGTACGGCGCGCCAGACGCCTGCAATGTAGATATCGGGCTTCAGGACAGTCAGCAGTTCGGTGCTGTTGGTGTTGTTTGTGCTGTGGTGGCTGGCCTTCATGACCTCCACCTTTTTCATCGCCTTGGCGATGGTCTTTTCAACGTGTTTCCAACTGTAGGTGGAATAACCGTTATAGCAGATGTCGCCTCCGGTGAAATGGTCGAAGGAACCGTACTGCATCAGCAGGACGCAGGAAAGGTGGTTCTCGCCGATGCTGTATTTGTCCTTGTTTTTCAGGCACTCTTCCACCGAGGGGAACTGCGTGGCTTCCTGGGTGCCGCTGCCGGTCCAGACATGGCCTCCGGCCGCAACGCTGCGCACCTTGAAGCTGCTGTATTTCCCGGGGTCGTGCTTGAGGATAAGCTGGTCGGTCGTCCCCACCTTGAAGGTCTCGCGGACCGTGCCGTTCTTGCGTTTGGCATAGTCCAGGAAATTCAGGTACAGCTGGTAACGCTTGTTGCCGCTATCCGTTCCGTATTCTTCGGAAGCCGGCTTGTCCCAGTCACCGCGGTCCAGGACCTTGACGATGGGGATGGCCAGGCCCACTTCGGCCAGGCCGTTCAGCAGGAATCCGCCGTCGTTGAGGTTGATGGAAGATACCTGCGAGCCGTTCTTGTCATAGGGGGTCCAGCCATACTTGTTATAGTCGCTCCGCCAGGAGCCGATATGGTCTCCGTGGTAGTGCGAGGAAACGAAGTAGTCCAGCTTGCCTCCGGCTACGGAAGGAGCGAAATGCTTGATATAGTTCACGATTACCTTTCCGCTGTTGATGTTGACAGAGGGCCTGCTGGCCACGCCGGGCGAGTCTGAATCATAGGAGGTCAGCTCATTCGGCGGGGCGCCGGCGGCATCGATCAGCATCGTGGTTCCGTCGGGAAGGATGTAATAGAACGCCTCTCCGCGGCCGCCGTTGATGCAGTGAAGGTCCAGATAACCTTCCTCCCAGGCGGGAAGGACCTGGCCGACTTCAAACTTCTCGGCGGCGGGCGTCTCCTGGGTAGGGGGAATAATGGGCCCCGGGGCCGGGTCGTCCTTGCCGCCGCAGCCCGTGAGGACTACGGCGGAGAACGCCATCAATAGCAATGCTTTTCGCTTCATTTCCATCGATTAATAACCGGGATTCTGGGTGAGTTTCATACAGATGGTACGCTCCTTGGTCGGAATCGGCAGGAGGTATTGGCGGGTGGTAAAGCCGCGTGCCAACACGTTCTTGACAAAATAGTCAGGATACTTCTCCATGTCGGAGATGTCGATCGTGGAGCTCGGACGAACCTTCGGACGGAAGTCCTTCGGGAAGATCCAGTAGCCCGTAGCTTCGTTTTTGAGAATCTGGGAAGCGGCGGGAAGACCCCAAACCGGCGTACCGGTCAGGCACTCCTCGCACACGCGCCAGCGAATCATGTCAAACCAGCGGCGGTTTTCCCAGGCCAGTTCGCAACGGCGCTCAATACGCAGTTGTTTACGGAGGGCGGTCTGGCCTATATTCGTGAAGGCGGGATACTTGGAGTATTCGTTTATGCCGCATTTGTAGGCGCGGGCACGGACGGAATTCATGGCATCGAGGACGCTTTGGTCAATATCGTTCAGCTCAATCTTGGCTTCGGCATACATCAGGAGCACGTCGGCATACCGGATGATGCGCATCGGCACATCGGTCAGACGGTCATCAATCCATTCTTCGTCAATTCCCTTACGAAGTGCCATGCCGTTATAGGAGCAGTCCTTGGAACCGGCCTTGCAGTCGGTGTTCTTGACCTTGGTCCCGGTGGAAACCTTGAGGACCTCGGTCTGCGAACAACGCGGATCGTAGATGTAATCGAGGTGCTCGCTGCCGAACTCGACGGCGGTTTCCTTCAGGCGCGGGTCGCGGTTGGCGAAGGGGTTGGCCGGATCGTAGAGCGGGGATTCGTCGCACAGCTTGCCATCGGTGCAGGGGAAGGCGAAGAACAGCTCGTAGGAAGGCTGGGCTACGGACGTACCGCCGGCCAGACGGGTGTAGAAGGACCGGGTGGCCGCCGAGTCGTAGGAGTAAACACCCAGTTCGTTGGAAGCGTACAGGGCGAAGATCAGCTCCGGCGAAGTCTTGGTCTTGGAGAGGAAGAACTCGCGGTAGTCCGGATGCAGGCTATAGACACCCAGATCCATGCAGGCCTTGGCGGCGCTGGCGCAGTTGGTCCAGTCGTTGTTCCACAGGGCCGTGCGGGCTTTCATGGCCAGGGCGGCACCCTTGGTTACGCGTTGCGCACCCGTGTAAGTGGTGGGCAAAACGGATGCGGCCTCGTCAAAATCCTGATAGATGCCCTTCAGGACAATTTCCCGGTCGACCCGTCCCTGCTGGTAAGCTTCTTCCAGGGAAATGTTCTGGGTGTAGTACGGTACGTCGCCGAAGAGGAAGGTGAGGACGGAATAGGCACAGGCACGGAAGAATTTGGCTTCTCCGATGTACTGGGCAATGAGCTGGTCGGACATGGCGCCCTTTGTGCGTTCGATTTTCTCGATAATCTCGTTGGCACGGGCGATCATCTTGTAGCTGTTGGCCCAGGAAGTCGTGCAGATACCGACGGTTCCGTCAATGGTGCCGGCCACCCAATCGTACAGCTGGGTACGCTGGTTCCAGTCGTCGGTGAAACGGTCGGTGTTATACAGGCGCGTGCACTCCATGTACCACAGGGCGGGACGATACAAGTCATTCAGGGACAGGACAATCTCCTGCTCGCTGGAGTACCAGTTCTCGCTGGAACCCTCGGAGAGCGGATTCAGGTCAAGATCGACGCATCCGGACATCAGGGTTGCAGCGGCGCAAAGACATATAAAGAATTTTTTCATAATGCGTTCAATTAATTATTCGACAACATCAATGATAGGATGATCCTTGACGGAGTACTGGGGCGTTTTTGCGTTGGTGTCTTCTCCCGCAAAGCGCAGGGCACCGGAGGTGTCGATAAGCGTTACCGGCTCGCCGGTTTCGCAGGCGGCATTGGAAACGGCCTTGATGCGGAACCGGGCATAAGGCGTATCGCTGGTGAGCGTAACAATAGGCTCGATGGTGGTATTGGTCTGATTGCCCGAACCGGAAGCGTAGAATAGTTCCACGTTGTACTTGAAACCGTCGCCGTCCTTGGTGGTACCGGCCACTTTCCATTCGTCGCCGTCCAGGTATTCCACCAGCCAGTATTTCATGACGATGGCATTGTTCGGACGCAGGGTGAAGCGCAGGCGGAGTTTGGTGCCGGCTGCCAGTGGTGCGTCATCCTCGGTAAAAGCGGTCCAGAGGATGTAGTCGCCTTTGTAGGTGCCGTAAATGACAGGCTCGCCATAGGTGCCGATGGAACGCTTGCAGCGTTTGTGTGCCTCGTCGACGACACCTTTTTCAACCTTGTTCACACCATTATAGTATTCCAGAAGACCCTTTCCTTTCACGTTCGGTTCCACATAGCAGCCGCCGTGGCCCGGGGAATCGGCCAGCGGATCCGTTACTTCTTCGGCGAAGTGCGGGTTCAGGATGTTGAGCTGGCTGGTGGCGAAGTACCACTCGGCCAGGACGGTCCCGGCAGCCGGTTTCACGGCCGGTTTCGCTTCGGGGGCAGCAGCCTGGGTAATGGCCACTTCGTAATAAGGAGTACGCACCTCGGAAGAGAATGCTTCGACGAGAAGGGTCCCTTTTAATTCATTTGGAGTGGTGTTTGCCGAGAAGGAAACGGCGATAATCGCATCACCGCTTCCATAAAATTCGGAAACACTAACGGATAAGGACTGTTCCATATTTTGCGAGATACTCCAAGTTACCTCTTCATCGGCCGTAATGGCGAAGTAGGCGGTGGTCTCGTACGCCTTTACCGAGATTTCGGTAGGCGTAACCGTGAAGGTCTTGTACTCCACGGGCGGAGTATCCGTACCGGCCTGGGTAATGTCGAAACGCTTGATAGAGTAGTTATCCTCGTTGAGCAGGACTACGGAAGCATAGCGCAAGACGGAGGAAGGATTGGCCGTAGCTGTAAACAATACGCCGCCGTTGGAGGGAGTATAGCTCAGCCAGGACTGGTCCTTCTGGGCGATGGAAACAGAATAAGGAATATCTGAAATGACGGGAACGTCAAGGGAACCGCCTTCGGCAGGAATCTTCTCCGAAGGAACCGTCACCTGAACATAGTTCATCGGGTCCGGATTCGTATCCAGTTCCAATTTCTTGGGAGACTGGCAGCCCGCCAGAAGCAGGGCGGCGCAGGCAAATGCGTAAAGTATCTTTTTCATATCTGCGTCAGTTTATTTGATGATGCAAACAGCCACGCGGTTCGATTCGGGCGATGCGGAAGCGTCCTTGTCGGTACCCGTACCGGCGGAAGTGATGCGGCTGGCGGGGATGCCGGCTTTGATCAGCATATCGGCAACCACCTTCGCGCGCTGAGCGGAGAGGGAACGGTTCCCTTCGGCGGTTCCGGTCGCGCTGTCGGCATAGCCGGTGATGGCGATCTTGGCCTCGGGGTTCTCTTTCAGGATCTGGCTGATCTGGCCGAGCTTGAAGGCTTCATCCGGACGGATTTCAGCCTTGCCGATCACGAAGAACAGGTCGTCTTCGTAGGCGCCCTTCAGCGAAGAGGCGGGCACTTCAACCTTGACGATCTTCTCGACAGGTTTCTCGACGATCTTCTCTTTCACGACCTCTTTCACCACCTCGCGGATTTCGGGGGCAACGGTCTTGACGGCCTTGGCGGGTTTCGCCTCAACGGCAGTGTCGCCGCCGAAGACAACCTGCAGGCCCAGGGTGAACGTGCGCACCATGTAGGCGCTCAGGTTGGCATAAGCCTCCGGATCCCATCCCTGCGGGAAGTTGTCGATGGAGAAAGGATCGGTGGCGCTACCCCAGATGCGAAGCTTGTCGATGTTGGCCTTCTTCGTGAGTTTGGCGGGGAGCGTGTAGCTCAGCATGACGTTCTTCAGACGGAAATAGGCACCGTTGATGAGCCAGTAGTCCGTCATCTGCTCGTAGTTGTTCTTGGCCGAGTTGGTCAGCGTGGCGCGCGGATACTTGGCCGTGAGGTTCTGCTCAGGCGTGTTGTATTCGCTCCAGTAGTGGTTGGCATATTCCACCGGGAAGTTGTAGGCATCGCTGGTGCGATAGACCATTTCCTGGCCGATCCAGGCGTTCACCTTGCCCAGGCCCTGGAAGGCGAGGCTCAGGTCCCAGCCTTTCCAGCCCAGCTGGATGTTGCCGCCGTACTGGTAGTGCGGCGTGGAGCTGCCCAGGACTTCGCGGTCGTATTCGGGATTGATGATGCCGTCCGGCTTTTCGATCCGGTTGCCATCGGCATCAACATAGAATGCCAGCGGATCCAGACCGGCAGGCACATTGCCTTCGCCATAGAAGTCATTGTTGGTCTTGAAGGTACCGGCCAGGTCCTTGTAGCCCAGGTCGCCCGGACGGACGGTGGCGTACAGCTTGGCGGCGGCGTCCACTTCTTCCTGGGTCTGGAAGATACCGGTGCTGCGGTAGCCGTAGAAGGCGTTGTATTCATCGCCTTCCCGGATGATGTTGGTGCCCAGGCTCCGGTAGCCGCCCAGGTCGCCCATCACCGAGGTGTAGTCGGACAAGTTGAAGGATACCGAGTAGGAGAAGTCTCCTTTGTGGTCGCTCCAGCTGACCTGGAATTCCCAACCGTTGGTGTGCATGTCGCCGATGTTGTCGGACGGGTTGCCGAAACCAATCACATCCGGGACCTCGCGGGTCATCAACATATTAAAGGTATTCTTGCGGTAGATATCGCCGGAGAAATTGAGCCGGCTGTTGAACAGGGTCAAATCGAGGCCGATATTCCAGGTCTTGGTGGTTTCCCAGGTAAGGTCTTCCATGGCCAGGTTGGTCTGGGCGGCGGTCATGTAGGAGGTGAGCGCGCCGGTGCCGGGGTTCACCATCACGATGTTGCTGTGCGACATCGTGGACTGCCAGGGATAGTTGCCGATGCGGTCGTTACCCAACACACCATAGCTGCCCCGGATTTTCAAGAAGTTGATGAAATTAGCATTCCAGTTCTTGAAGAAGGGTTCTTCGGTGACCACCCAGCCCACCGCCACGGACGGGAAGAAGCCGCCGCGGTATTTCTTGGCAAAGCGGGAGGACTGGTCGTAACGGGCATTGGCCTGCAGGAGGTAACGGCCCTTGTAGTCGTAGGTGAAGCGGCCGAAGAAGGAACGGTAGGCGTTCTCGGAGGCATCGCCGGTGCTGCTTAGGAAGTTCTTGTTACCACGGACCAGATAGGGATAGGAACCGAGCTCCATCTGGTCGGTGCCGCTGGTGAGCGACTCCGAGAAGGCGGTATAATCCTCATAACCGGCCATGTAGGTGGTATGGTGGTTCTTGCCGAAATCCTTCTTGTAGTTGAGGAGCACCTGTTTGGTGATCTCGTATCCGTCACCGCGCGTTTCTTCCAGCGTATTGTAGGTACAGCCGCTGAGCGGGGTATCGGACAGGATACCGGGCTGGCGGTAGTAGTAAGCCTGTTTGATGAAGCTCTTCTCTTTCACGTTGTGGATGCCCGGGGAAACGACACCCTGGATGGTGAAGTCCTTGAACGGGGTAATCGTGATGGAAGCCTTGCCGAAGAAGGTGTTGCGCCAGGTGTTGTCAAAACCGCCGGCATGCAGGCGGGCATAGGTGTTGGTACCATTGTTGCCCGGGCCCATCGTTCCGTCGGACCAGACCGATACATAGATCGGGTTGTACAGGTGGGCGGCACGGATCGGGTTGATCTGGTTGTTGTGGTTGTTGCGGCGGCCGAAGCTCAGGTCGAGTCCCACGCTGATGAACTTGTTCACACGGACATCGTTGTTCAGGCGGGCTGTGTACTCTTCCTGGTCGCGGCCCAGGTAGAGGGCGTCGGCCTTGCTGTAGGAGAGCATAGCGCGGCTCTTGATGATCTTGTTTCCGTAGGTAACGCCCAGACGGTGCTTGGTCTGCGGAGCCCATTTGTCGATGCAGAGCGCATCCCAGTCCGTAATCGGATAGGAGTCCGGGTCGAGGGCGTTGTTGGCGTAGTAGTTGTCGATGAGCGACTTCTCATACTGGAAATAGTCGTCGCCGGGGTTATTGCCGGCATCGTTCCACTGGGCCTCGTTCTGAAGTTCCATGAAGCGGGTGGCGCTGACCATATCCGGGTGGCGCGTACGCGTCATCACGGAATAGCTGCCGTTGTAATCCACGCTCAGGTGGCCTTCCTTGGCCCGTTTGGTGGTGATGAGGATGACACCGGCCGCCGCACGGGAACCGTAGATGGCGGCGGAGGCTGCATCCTTCAGCACGGTGATGCTCTCGATGGCATCGGAATCGACATCGCTCATGCCGCCCATCGGGATACCGTCAATCACCACGAGCGGGGAGGTGTTGTTGATGGTGGTGATACCGCGGACGCGGATGGTGGCGCCGGCGCCCGGGAGGCCGCTGGTACGCGTGACCTCCACACCGGGCATCGTTCCCTGGATAGCCTGGGCGACGCTCATGCTCTGCATGTTGGCCACCTTGGTACCGTCCACGTTGGCAACGGCACCGGTGAGGTCTTTCTTCTTCACGGTACCGTAACCGATCACCATGACTTCATTCAGGACCGTAGCGTCTTCCTTGAGGGTGAAATCAATCACGGCACGTCCGCCCACGGCGGCCGTTTCCGTGGTATATCCCACGAAGGAAACTTCGAGGACGGCGTTGGCCGAAGATACGGTCAGCACATACTTGCCGTCGATGTCGGTGATGGCACCGTTGGTGGTGCCCTTCTCCATGACGCCAGCCCCGATGACGGACTCTCCGTTCTCATCGAGGACGGTTCCCCTGACCTGGAACTTATCCTGGGCCGAAGCGGACCAGAGACCTGCGGTCAGCAGGAAGGCGAGGATGAATAGAATTTGTTTCTTCATATTGTTGTCTCTTTTTTGTTATTCTTTCACAACCGCAATCCACGTGTGGTGGGTAATCTCTGCGGCGCCGCCGGTGGAGGACATGCCGGCCATACGGAGGACCGGATTGGCCTTCTGGCCATTCGACTGCAGGCCCAGGTTGGTGGGATTGGCATCGCCGGTCCCGTCGGCCATCTGGATGGTGGTGCAGGTCATGCGGTATTCCACCTTGCTGGCTGCATTCTTCAGCGTGTAGTCGCGGTCAACGATGGTGTTGATCTGGGTGGGATCTTCGGCGGTTCCGGCAGCAGTCGTGTTGTAGAACAGTTCGATGTTATACGAGGCCGAACCAACGGTCTGGGGATCGCCCACCGGATACCAGGTGTCGCCGTCCTTGATTTCCAGCAGCCAGTACTTCAGGGTGTGCATGGTGCTGGGACGCAGGCAGAACCAGATGTTGACGGTGGTGCCGGCGGCCAGCGAAGCGCTCGGGGTGGCTTCGAAATAGACAATGTCGCCGAGCCAGTTGCCATACCAGCAAGGTTCGCCGCTGTTGCCCGCGCCGCGTTTGCAGCGGCCGTCGGGGTTCACCGAGGTCTTGTCGGAACCGTTCCAGAAGCGGATCTTGCCGTTTCCGGTCTTGGCCGGGCAGTAGTGGCTGTCATCACCGTTCAGGAAGCCCTCGGCATTGGAGGCCGGATTGGGCTTTTTGTCAATCTTGGCGGCTTCGTAGGCGAAGTGCTCGTTGTAGAAGGCCAGGTTTTCTACGCAGAACTCCCAGTCGGCAATGGCCTCGTAGACCACCGGGTGCTTGTGGGTCAGGACGACATTGTGCGTCACACCGGCAATGTCCACGACAATCGTATACACGACATTGGTCGTACCCTCGTTGGCCGGGAAGGTGAGCGTAATGTCGGCGGCTCCGGTGCCGGAAGCAGGGGAGATGGTCAGGCTGTTGTTCTCGCAGGAGGCGGTCCAGGGCTGTTTGCCCGTCACTTTGAGCGTGGCGGAGGTCTGCTCCGGCGTGGCGGTGAGGGTTATCGGTGTTACTTCGCCCGGCTTTACGCCCGCCTGCGTAATAACGACCGGATAAGTGACCCCGTTCACGAGGACGTTCACGGTCACGATCCTGTCCTGGCTGGTCAGGTTCTGCGGGAGGGTTACGGTAACGGAAGCGGGACCCGTTCCGGAGGATTGGCTGAAGGAGACATCCTTGTCATCGCACGAAATCGTCCAGCTCTTGCTGCCGATCAGGTCGATGGTGGCGGTGGTGCCGTCTTCCGGAATGTCGATGGAACTCTCCGTCGGACCCACCTTCTCGGCCGCATCCTGGGTAATCTTCAAGGTACCCGTCGGGATGCCCGGACTCTTGAAAAACACTTTGGCACTGCGGGCGGTCGTCACCTTGTTGGGCTGAACCGTCACGTTCAGGACGGATTCTTCGCCGGAGGTAGAAGCGACATCTACCGCAATCCAGTCTTCTTCGAAGTTCACCGTGTAGGGAACGTTGGCCGTGACCGTCATGGTCTTGGTAGCCCCGTCTTCCCCGACATAGAAAGCATAGTCGGAGAATTTCACATAGTGCTCCTCGAACTTCTCGCTCTTGCAGCCGGCCAGCAGGGCCAGTGCAGCGAGTGCGGTTAGCAATTTGTTGATTTTCATAAGTGATTGAATTATTTGTTGTTATCTTTATATTTAAATAGGAAATACATTCCGCAAAGCAGGACAATAACACCTACCGTCCACAGGACGATCCGGCGCACGGCCGCCTCCAGGGGATGGGTAAGCATGACAATAACCAGCAGGGCGCCAATCGCCAGCAGCGTGGACGCCAGGCAGGTAAGGGCCAGGTGGGAGTACTCCCGGACCGCCTTCTTCATCTTGGCGTCGGGTTCTTTGTCGGCTTCCGGGTCGGTCTGCGCCCAGGCCCGCTCGTAACCGCTGCTCAGGCGGCCTCTCCAGGCCCGCCACAGTTCCATTCCGGTAAGCAGCACCACCGGGATCAGCAAGCCGATGGAGGCATCCAGCAGGTTCGGATTGATGGCCGGTTTGATGATAAACTTCACCGGCAGGCCGATGGCGTAGGTGATGCCCATTGCCCACAGGACCTGCGAACCGGAAATCCGTCGGGAGAACAGCCCCCAGACCGCGGGGATGCACAGCGGGGCCATGACCATGGTCAGCAGGGGAACGACGACCTTTTCCGCCCCGCCCGCATAGGGGACCAGCAGGGCCACGGCCACGATGGCCAGGCCGAAGAAGAGGGTGAAGAGGCGGCCGATCCGTATTTTCTTCCGTTCCGTCTCTCCGGGATGGTTTACGCCCCAGATCTCGTAGGTAAAGACGTTGGCATAAACGTTCAGCGTACCCGAGACGGTGCTCATGGTGGCGCTGACCATAGCCGCCAGCATCACACCCAGCATACCTTTCATCAGCACCCGCTGGCCCATAAGGATATAGGCCTGTTCCGGGTTGGCCGCCGGGTCGATGGTCCGCCACACCATAGCGGGAAGGTACCAGATGAACGGGGTAAAGAGGTAAAGCGCCGCCACCAGGTAATTGCTCTTGCGGGCGTCTTTGGCGGTGGGAACGCTGATGTAGCGCTGCACATACGGCCAGTCGCCGCCCATCTGGAAAGAGTTCAGGGCCAGCCACAGGACCAGCCAGATCCAGGGATATTCGGTCGTGGCCGGAATGAAATAACCGTCCGGCAGCGCGGGGGAATGCAGGAAGTTGCCCAGGCCGCCCACCTCGTGGAGCGACAGGGGAATCATAAAGAGCACCACGCTGAAGAGCACGCCAAACTGGATCATGTCCGTCATCAGCACGGCCGGGAAGCCGCCTGCCACGGTATAAATCAGGGTGATGGCTCCCAGCAGCAGGATGGCCCAGCGTACGTCAATGGGCATAATGGCATTCATCACCACCGCAATGGCATACAGGGCGATGGCCGTGTGCACGCCGCGGCCCACGATACCGGCCACCGTGTAAAAGTCCAGGGTCGCCTTTCCGAACCGGAGGGAAAGGAATTCACCGGGCGATTTAATTTTGAGCTGGCGCCATTTTCCCGCAACCCAGCGGCCGGCGATGGCCGAGGATACTCCCACCAGCACGCCAATCAGGGCGGCCACCAGGCCGATCCGGTAGGCGACGCCACCCCAAATCACGAAGGTGCTGGCCGAGAAAATGGTCATGTAGGTGGACAAGCCCGACAGCCACCAGGAAGAATTCCTTCCGGCGATGAACATATCTTCCGAGGTTTTGATCTTCCGGGATACGAGTCCGCTCACGAACACGAGTCCGAGGAAGTACAGGACGACGACGATATAGTCGATGGCTTGCATAAAACGTGTGCTAAATCGTTTTAAAAACTATGTTATAACACACAAATGTAATAAAAGGTTTTAATAAGTGAATTTTTTCTGTTCGATTTGATGGTAAAAAGGTTGTCCATTTGCTGAAAACGATTGCAAAGTGGCAAAAAAATTGTATGTTTGCAGTAATATGATGAAACGAATCACCATCAAGGATATCGCCGCGCAGCTGCGGCTATCCGTATCCACGGTCTCCCGTGCACTCACGGGCGATAAAAACATCCGTGAAGCTACCCGGAACCGGGTTTTGGAGGTGGCGAAGCAAATGGGCTACAGCCCCAATCCGGCGGCTACGACCATCCGCACCGGACGGACCGGGACGGTGGGCGTGGTTATCCCCGAAATGCGGACGGACTACACGGTCAAGGTAATCCGCGGCATCCAGGAAGTCCTCTACCAGGCGGGTATCAAAGTGGTGGTGATGGACTCCTTCGAAGACCCCGAAATGGAGATGGAAAACTTCCGGATGATGGAGCGTTTCATGGTGGACGGACTCATCATCTGCCAGTGCTCCTGCCGCCACAACCTGGATTGGCTTTCCAAGATGCTTGCGCAGGATTTTCCGATGGTGTTTTACGGGCGCATCCCCTATGGGCTCAAGGTCTCGCAAGTCCTGGTGGATGACTATGCCAAGTCTTTTTTCATGGTGGAAAAAATGATCCTGGCGGGCCGTCGCCACATCTGCCATTTCTACGGTCCCGACGATGTCCACAATTCCGTGGAACGCGCCCGCGGGTATCGCGACGCCCTGGCAAAATACAACCTTCCGTACGAGGATAACCTGCAGATTCACAGCGGAATGCTTATCGATGACGGCCGTCGGGCTGCAGACAAACTGTTGGCTTCCGGTGCGGAGTTCGACGCCATCTTTGCCTTTAACGAAGAGATGGCCGTGGGCGCCATGCAGCGCCTCCGCGAACGGGATGTCCGCGTTCCGGAAGAGGTGGCCATTTCCGCCTTCTCCGGCTCTTCGCTGGCAGAAGTGGTCTATCCCACCCTCTCCACGGTGGATCCTCCGAAGACCGATATGGGCCGAACCGCGGCGCGCATGCTGCTGGACCAGCTGGCCGCCCTGGCCGCCGGCGAACCCCTCCCGGCGCCTCGGACCGTTATCCTCAATGCGGAGATTAACGTGCGCGATTCAATATAAATTTTGTCAAATTCGGAAAATTGCTTACCTTTGCGGTCCCCTAATTGTGTGGGGATCGCAATTTTTATATGTTAAACCATTAAAGATCAAGACAGTGGACACACTAAGTTACAAAACTGTATCGCTGAATGCAGCGACTGTACAGAAGGAGTGGGTCGTCATTGATGCAACCGATCTTGCATTGGGCCGTCTTGCTTCCCGCGTGGCCCTTGTCCTCCGTGGCAAGACCAAACCGGGCTATACCCCTCACGTGGATTGCGGTGACAACGTCATCGTCATCAACGCCGAGAAGGTCGCCCTCAAGGGTAACAAGATGACCAACCGCGTCTACACGCGCTACACGGGCTTCCCGGGTGGACAGCGTTTCACGACGCCGAAGGAGATCCTGCAGAAGAGACCTGCCGAACTCATCCGGAAGTCTGTCAAAGGCATGCTTCCGAAAACACGTCTGGGAGACAAGATCTATGGTAACCTGTACGTTTATGCAGGTCCCGAGCATCCGCATGCTGCCCAGAAACCCAAAGAAATCAAGTTGAACGAAATCTAAAACAGAGCAAATGGAACAGACACACGCCCTTGGAAGACGTAAGGCTGCTGTAGCTCGCGTTTATCTGGTTGCCGGAGCCGGCAACATCACGATCAACGGTCGCGAACTTACCAATTATTTTAAAGAGGGTTCGCTCCAGTATGTCGTGAATCAGCCGCTCCAGGTCACTGCAACGGAAGGTCAGTTCGACATCAAAGTGAACGTCGTCGGTGGTGGTATCAAAGGCCAGGCCGAAGCGATTCGTCTCGGAATTTCCCGCGCACTTTGCGAGGTGAACAAAGAGGCTTATCGTCCCGCCCTTAAGGCCGCTGGTTTCCTCACCCGCGATGCCCGCGAGGTCGAAAGAAAGAAACCTGGCCAGCCGAGTGCACGTGCACGCTTCCAGTTCAGCAAGCGTTAATCGGTACTTTACGGTCAAGCACAGCTGCGGTTACAGAATCTTTGGGACCTTTCGACCGGTGCGAACCGGGAAAGCTGCTTGAAAGATGCCGCTGCTGCGGAAAATCCGGGAGATCGGCAAGGCCGCTGCTCGCGGATTGATGAAAAGAGTTAAAAAATTAAAAAGAAAACAAAAATGCCCAGAACAACATTCCAAGAACTGCTTGATGCAGGTGCACACTTCGGACATCTCGCCCGCAAGTGGAATCCCAAGATGGCTCCGTACATCTTCGATCAGAAGAACGGCATCCACATCATCGACCTGCACAAGAGCATCGTCAAGATAGACGAGGCTGCCGAGGCAATGAAAGAGCTCGCCCGTTCCGGCCGCAAGATTCTCTTCGTCGCTACGAAGAAGCAGGCCAAAGAGGTCGTAGCTGAAAAGGCAGCTGCTGTGAATATGCCTTCCATCACCGAGCGTTGGGCCGGCGGTATGCTGACCAACTTCCCGACGATCCGCAAGGCGGTCAAGAAAATGAACACCATCGACAAGATGATTGAAGATGGTACCTTCGAGAAGCTCGCAAAACGTGAGCGCCTCCAGATCGAGCGCCAGCGCGCCAAATTGGAGAAGAACCTCGGCTCCATCAAGGATATGAGCCGTCTCCCCTCCGCCCTTTTCGTGGTTGATGTACAGAAAGAGGCCAATGCCGTGAAAGAGGCTGGCCGTCTGAATATCCCGGTATTCGCATTGGTTGACACATGTTGCGATCCCACCCCGATTGATTATGTGATTCCGGCGAACGACGATGCGACGAAGTCCATCGAGTACATCACCGAGACGCTTTGCAAAGCTATCCAGGAAGGCCTGGAGGAGCGCAAGCTGGAGAAGGAGAAAGAGACCGAGGCCGAAGAGGCTGTGACCAAGCCCACCGCCAAGAAGCTGCGTGCCCGCAAGGGTGCCAAGCCCGTTGACGTTGAGGAAGAGGCCGCTCCCGCCGCCGAGGCTGCTGCCGAAGCTCCTGCCGCCGAGTAATAAACCTTTAAAAGTTGAGAAAGTTATGGCTATCACATTAGCAGACATCAAGAAACTGCGCGAGATGACCAGCGCCGGCATGATGGATTGCAAGAACGCCCTTACCGAGGCGGAAGGCGATTTCAAGCGTGCTGTCGAGATTCTTCGCGAAAAAGGTAAATCCACCCTCGCCAAGCGCGGTGACAACGAAACCACCCAGGGTGCGGTCCTGAGCCGTATCAACGGTGGCAAGGCCATCCTTGTCTGCCTCGGTTGCGAAACCGACTTCGTTGCCGCCACCCCTGATTTCAAGGCTCTTGCCGGTTCTATCGCCGACGCCGCCATCGCTTCTTTCCCGGCCGATCTCGAGGCCCTGAAGGCTGTGAAGGCTGCCGACGGTTACACCCTGGACGAGAACATCACGAATCAGGCTGGTAAGACCGGTGAGAAGCACGTCCTGGCTTTCTACGGCGCCCTTGAGGCTCCGTTCGTGAGCGAGTACGTCCACTTCAACGGCAAGCTCGGTGCTATCGTGTCCTTCAACAAGGTGGTTCCCGCCGACATCGCCCGCGGTATCGCGATGCAGGTTGCATCGATGAACCCGGTGGCTGTCGATCCGGCTTCCGTCCCTGCCGAGGTGCTCGAGTCCGAGAAGACCGTCGCCATCCAGAAGACGCGTGACGAAATGGTCCAGAAGGCCGTTGACGCCGCCCTGAAGAAGGTGGGTATCAACCCCGCCCACGTGGATAGCGAGGATCACATCGAGTCCAATACCGCCAAGGGTTGGCTTACCGCAGAGCAGGCCAATCAGGCTCGCGAGATTATCAAGACTGTCGGTGCCGAGAAGGCTGCCAGTCTCCCGGAGCAGATGATCCAGAATATCGCGAACGGCCGTGTCCAGAAGTTCCTCAAGGAGAATACCCTCGTAGAGCAGGAGTACCAGCTCAGCGACGACAAGCAGACCGTGGGCGCCGCCCTGGCCGCTGCCGACAAAGAGGCCAAGGTTCTTGCCTTCAAGCGCTTCTCCCTCAACGACTAATCTGTCGCACAGATATCTTTTAAAGGAGGGTGACTAAAAAGTCGAAAGACCGATAGTCACCCTCGTCAGAAAAGGTCTTCCGCCCGTAACAGGCACGCGCCTTACGGCATCTTCGCGATGTAGA